>JAUNVF010000023.1 GCA_030537815.1 Tissierellia bacterium
TTAATATTTATCTATTATAGGTTCAATATTTTCTTTGATTTTGATAGAAGACTTGGCAATTAATAGTCTAGGTTTTACGATGGATTTTCTGATTTTAGGACAGATGGATACGGGATCTCCTGTAAAAAGTTTTTTATATTCTCTTATAATCATGATAATATCGATGTCTTTTATAAGTATTTTAATCGGGAGAAATATAAATAAGGCGGTGTCTGAATGAAAATACTAAAGAAATCACTACTTATTTTTAAAATTAATATGAGAAGATGTATTACAGATAAAAGAATAATTGCCTTGATTTTATATCAGGTAATGGTCGCTTATACTGTTGCAAAGCCTTTTGGTAATTTTTGCTCTAAAGTCGGCTTTAGGACAAGCCCATATATCTACCCTTTTTTTACCTGTGAATTTCAAGGAATAATACAGGTTTTAACCGGTGCGATAATTCTTTTTATGGATGCTCCTTTTATCAATAATTTGACTTATAATCAGATGATAAGAAGTGGTAGAAAAAGCTGGTTTATAGGACAGATCTTTTATATAATCACAGCTTCTATAATTTATATATTTAATTATATCCTCTTTTTTTATTTATTCCTTTTTAATAAGACGACTTTTACAAAAGATTGGGGCAAGGTAATAAGAACTCTTTCAGAAGTAGTTAGAAATTTCAGAATTATTTCTGTAGATAAAAGAATTGTAAATAATTTCACCACAGGTGAAGCGATGTTTTTCTCTATCAGTTTATCTGTAATTCAGTGCATATTGATTGCGATGATTATTTTTTATATTTCTCTTTATTTTAGAGACAATAAGATGGGAGTTCTTGCATCTATTGCTTATGTATTTTCATCATTATATGTAGCTCGGATGGGAATAGAGATGGATAATAGATTTGTTCCTTCAACATGGATGATATTAACATCATATGACAGGACGGGACTTTCATCCAAACCGCCTTTGAGTATGCCTTATATCTTTCTTTTAGGGGCAATCGCTATTCTTATAATATTGTCTTATATCAAGATAAAAAGAAAAGAAATCGACACATATCCTGAAATAAATTAGGAGGAGAAAATGAATAATTATATAAAGATAAATCATGCAGTAAAAAAATATCAGGAAAACACAGTTTTAAATGATATAAATTTGGAATTTGAGTCGGGAAATATATATGGAATAATAGGTAGAAATGGTTCGGGTAAAACAGTTCTTTTAAAATCCATATGCGGTTTGATTCATCTCACCGGCGGAGAAATAATCGTAAATGATAAAATTGTAGGAAAGGACATCGACTTTCCCGAAAATATTGGGATAATAATAGAAACGCCGGGTTTTTTATCGAATTATAGTGGTTTTAAAAATCTTCAAATGCTGGCAGGAATCAAGAATAAAATTCAAAAAAATGATATAAAAGAATCAATTAAAAAAGTCGGTCTTGACCCGGATTCAAAAAAACATGTAGGAAAGTATTCGATGGGAATGAAACAAAGACTGGGTATCGCCCAAGCGATAATGGAAAATCCTGATATACTTCTACTTGACGAGCCTATGAATGGTCTTGATAATCAGGGAGTAAAGGAGATGAGGGAGCTTTTTCAGAAATTAAAAGAAGAAGGCAAGCTTATGATTCTTTGCAGTCATAATCCTACAGATATAGAGATTCTTTGCGATCATGTCTATGAAATCGACAGAGGAATAATCAAACAGCTCTACTAAGCCAAGCATAAGCTTGGCTTTAATTGTAGGCGGAATGTAATATAAAAACCCCCTATTGATGCTATAATCTGATCAGGAGTTTGGGAGGTTTATATGAAAAAGATTATTATACAGCTGACGGGTGTTTTGCTTGTCGCTTTGATGGTTTTGGGGACTATGAATTTGCTTACTGATGCTAAAGACGGTGCTTTTTCAGTAAATAATAAAGAGATAATAGATGAGAATTATGTCGAAAAGACGGCGATGGATATATTGAAAAAATATCTTTTTAAAGGAACTCAGATTTGCTATGAGGATTTTAAAAGAGAATATCTGCTCGATGATAATATCTTGTTTAATAATGAAATGGATATAAGGATAGAGTATTATAATTTAAGGATCATCGATTTGGATAAAGTTAATCTGTCGACTGAATTTGATATCGGTGATTTGACCATTCAAAAACAGAAAGATGATTTTACAGTAAATCTTTCGGCAAATAGGATTTATAGATTCAATGAAACTGGTAATATAAAATCAAAAGAGCCGGTTAATGTATCGATGAAATTCAAGGCAGTTGAAGGTAAAATTTATTTGGTCGACTTTATTGATGAGATTTCTCCTTTGTTTAACAAGGGAGTTGATAAGCCTATAAATGACTTAAATAGAAAATTAGAGAATTCAGATATAGAATACGGACTGAATCTATCTACATCGGATTCGATTCAAAAATCCACTATAAAAGATGCCGAAGAGCTTTTTAAAAAGCAGTTGGAGAATATGGAATCAGTCAGGAATTTCCTAAGAAAACAAGTCGATATATTGAAGGGCTGTCAGTAAGACTGCAAGTTTTTCTTGCAGTTTTTTTATTTGATTTGGGAATGCGATTGCATAAAATCTTTTAATTTGTTATGATTTATTCATATGAATGTCTTGGAGGTTATTATGTACTCTAAATTAAAAACTTGTGTTCTTATGGGTCTTGAGGCTTATGATATTGAGGTAGAGGCCGATATTTCGACTGGTCTTGCGAATTTTGCTATCGTAGGATTGCCTGATGCTTCTATTAAGGAGTCTAAGGAGAGGGTCAGATCTGCTATAGTCAATAGCGGTTATAAATTCCCGCTCGGAAGAATTACTATAAATCTCGCTCCAGCAGCTCTTAGAAAAGAGGGTTCGCAGCTGGATCTCGCTATTGCTATGTCGATTCTTGACGCCATTGGCATTATAATTCCCGAAGTAAATGAGGATTTGGTATTCATTGGCGAGCTATCTCTTGACGGTAGGCTTATGCCTGTCGAAGGGGCACTTCCAATGATTATTTCGATGAGGGAAAGAGGTTATAAAAATTTTATAATTCCAAATTCTAATCTTATGGAATGTTCTCTTGTAAATGATATCTCTTTATTTCCTGCAAATACCTTAAATGATATAGTAAGACATATTAATAAGGAAAAGGAGATTGAGAAATACGATTCTGATTTCGTCTTTTCATGTGAGGATATAAAATACGATATTGATTTTTCTGATATAAAAGGTCAGGATAATCTTAAAAGGGCATTAGAGGTTGCCGCTGCCGGTGGACATAATGTCTTGATTGTCGGTCCTCCGGGAGCCGGAAAGACAATGGCTGCTAAAAGGCTTCCGACGATTTTACCTGATCTAAGTTTTGAAGAGGCGATTGAATGTACGAAGATATATTCGATAACTGGCCTTTTAGGTGAATCGGGAATGATTGACAAGAGACCCTTTAGATCCCCTCATCACACTGCTTCTGCGGTGTCTTTAATTGGAGGGGGACGGATTCCCAGACCGGGGGAGGTTAGTCTGGCTCATAATGGAGTTTTGTTTTTGGACGAGTTGCCTGAATTTAGTAAAAGCGTTATAGAGGTTTTGAGGCAGCCCATGGAGGATGGAGTTGTAACTGTTTCAAGAGCGAGTGGAACTCTGTCTTTTCCCAGTGATTTTATGCTGATTGCAGCTTCGAATTTATGCCCATGTGGGAATATGGGAAGTAGCCGAGAATGTAGCTGTTCTGCAGCTATGATTTCTAAGTATATGAATAAGATATCGGGTCCTCTCTTGGATCGATTCGATATTCATATAGAAGTCTTTCCTGTAGAATACGATGATTTGGCTGATAAATCGCCGGGCGAGAATTCGGAGTCGATAAGAGCTCGTGTGAATAAGGCTCGAGATATACAGATTAAAAGATATAGAGAAGATAATATCTTAAATAATGATTCTTTAAATTCCAGTTTGATTAAAAAGTATATCAAATTATCGGATTCTGCAGAGAGTCTATTGTCGCAAGCTTTTGAAAAGTATAATTTTTCTGCTAGGTCTTTTGACAAGATTCTTAAAATTTCGAGAACTATCGCCGACCTCGAACAGAGTGATGATATAAAAGAGGTGCATATTCTCGAGGCGATTAGATACAGGGCATTGGACAATAAGTATTGGGGGTAGAGATGATAAA
Source organism: Tissierellia bacterium (assembly GCA_030537815.1). Taxonomy (GTDB): domain Bacteria; phylum Bacillota; class Clostridia; order Tissierellales; family Peptoniphilaceae; genus Microaceticoccus. The sequence goes on from JAUNVF010000023.1 coordinate 4,178, forward strand.
TAGAGAAGCTCTCTTGCATATGAATGCAATTGGTTTAAATAATGACGAGTTATCTTATATTGTCGGCAGAGAAGATTTATTGTTAAATGCTAATTTAAATCCCGATATTCTCGATAGAAAGCTCAAGATTGAAAATAGTATTTATAAAAAGATAATTAAGGGTAAAACTGAAATAGATATAAAAAGATATAAGGAATATATGAAATTTCACGAAATAGATTATATTACTGTATACGATGAAAATTATCCGCAATCTCTAAGAAATATTGACGATAATCCCAAGCTGTTATATATTAAAGGAAGTCTTGAGGGTATGAGGACATGTATTTCTGTTGTAGGGGCAAGGAAATGTACCGATTATGCTAAATGGGCTGTTAAGAAATTTATTGGGGACTTGACCGAATACGGTGTGAGTATAGTTTCTGGTCTGGCGCTTGGTGTCGATAAATTAGCTCATATCGCCGCGATGGACAATAATCTTAAGACTATTGGAGTCTTGGGTTGTGGCATAGATATCGTATATCCGGCTTCGAATAGATCGATATACGATAGATTGATTAGAGAAGGAGGCTGTATTCTTTCGGAATTCAGACTTAAAACTCCGCCTCTACCTTATCATTTTCCCTTGAGAAATCGTATAATTTCAGGCCTGTCTAAAGGACTTATAGTAATTGAGGCCAAGGAGAAGTCGGGGACTTTGATAACTGCAAGCTATGCTGCAAATCAGGGAGTTGAGGTTTTTGCGGTCCCTGGAAATATTAATAGCTTTTACAGCAGAGGGACGAATGCGCTGATAAGAGATGGAGCTAAGATACTTTTATCTGTTGACGATATTGTCGAAGAGATTCCCGAGTTGAGGGAGATAAGAGATAATTCTAAAAAAATAGAAAAGGATCTCGCTTTACTTAGTGAAGAAGAAAAAATGATATATGAAGAATTGCATAGAGAGGCTAAGACCATTGATGAACTTTCAGATAAGTTGAAGCTTCCCATGAATACTCTTATGAGCAGCATAACTATGCTTGAAATTAAAGGAATAGTTGATGAAATAGATAATAAATGGAATATAGTTTTATAGAATTGAGGGATTTTATTGGCTGAAAATTTAGTAATAGTAGAGTCGCCTACCAAAGCTAAGACAATTAGCAAGATGCTTGGGCCTAAATACAAGGTCGTGGCTACTGTCGGACATTTAAGGGATCTACCCAAGAGCAAGATGGGTGTCGATATAGAAAATGATTTTGAACCACAGTATATAAATGTAAGAGGTAGGGCTCCAAAGATAAACGAACTTAAAAAGCAGGCAAAGTCTGCAAAGAAGATTTACCTTGCGACTGACCCGGATAGGGAGGGAGAAGCTATTTCATGGCATCTTTCCTATTTGCTCGGACTGGATATAAATAATAAAAACAGAGTTGAATTTAATGAGATAACTAAGGATTTTGTAAAGGAGTCTTTAAAGAATCCGAGATCTATTGACATGGACTTAGTTAATGCTCAGCAGGCCAGGAGGGTTCTTGACAGGATTGTGGGATATAAATTATCTCCAATACTATGGAAAAAAATAAAAAATGGGCTTTCTGCTGGGAGAGTTCAATCTGTAGCATTGAAACTCATATGCGATAGGGAAAAGGAAATAGAGGCTTTTGTGCCTCAGGAGTACTGGAGTATTGAGGCTTTTCATGAAAAAGAAGGTCTGGAATTTAAATCTGAATACTTTGCTAGTTTATTGTCTGGAAAAGAGAAAAAAGCTACGAGAATAAAAAATGAAAAAGAAGCTACTGAAATATTGAATTCTATCGATAAGGACAATTTCAAGATAGTTGATATAAGCAAGAAGAAGAGAAGAAAAAATCCTTTCATGCCTTTTACAACGAGTACTCTTCAGCAGGAATCGAATAAAAAACTAAATTTTTCAACCTCGAAAACAATGAGCGTCGCCCAGCAATTATACGAGGGTATCGATATAGGCAAGGACGGAAATGTAGGACTTATATCTTATATGAGAACTGATTCGACAAGACTTTCACAATTGATAGTCGATGAAGCTAAGAGCCATATAATTAAGAAATATGGAAAAGAATACCATAATGGCGGAAAGACTTATGACAAGAAGAAGTCAGGATCGCAAGATGCTCACGAAGCGGTAAGACCATCTTCTATAAGCAGAGAGCCGGCACAACTTAAAAAATATTTGACTAGAGAGCAGTATCTACTATATGAGCTCATATGGAATAGGACTGTAGCTTCACAAATGAAGCAGGCTGTCTATGAAGTTACAACTATAAAAATAAATTCTAATGATATGCTTTTTAAAACCGGCGGTAATATAATGAAATTTGACGGATTTATGAGATTGTGGATGACGGATGAAAAGCAAAAAGAATTGCCGGAGCTTGAAGTAGATGAAGTATTGAAAACATTAAAGATAGACAAGATTCAACATTTTACAAAGCCAAAGCCGAGATTTACCGAGGCGTCACTTGTCAAAGCTCTGGAGGAAGACGGAATAGGAAGGCCGAGTACTTATTCTTCTATTATAAGAAATATATTGAATAGGAATTATGTCGAACTTGAGAAAAAGCAATTCGTACCGACTCAGATTGGAATAAATGTAAATGAATTATTGGCTAAGTATTTTTCCGATATCGTAAATGAGGAATTCACAGCTCAGATGGAGAAAAATCTCGATGATATCGTCGATAATAAAGCTGATTGGAAAAAAATTATAGCTGACTTTTACAGCGGATTTGAACCTTTCCTCGACAAGGCATTAAAGGATTCAGCAGATTACAAGATAGAGGATGTAGTTTTGGATGAAAAATGTCCCGAATGTGGTAAGAATCTTGTCGAGAAAAATGGGAGAAACGGAAAATTTATTGGTTGTTCAGGATTTCCCGACTGCAAATTCACGAAATCAATAGTGATAAGTACGGGAGTCGAATGTCCTAAATGTGGCCATGATATTGTTGAAAAAGTCTCGAAAAGAGGGAGATTATTTTTCGGCTGTAGCAATTATCCGGCTTGTAAATACGCATCATGGAATAAACCTACGGGCGAAAGATGTCCTAAATGCGACGATTTATTGACGAGAAAGAAAAATAGATACGGTGATTTTATCGTATGCAATAATCCGAATTGTGATTTTGAAAAAGAAAACACAGAAAGTGTTACGAAAAAGTAACAAAAATTTATTAATATAAATAGAAAATAGCATTACATGAAACTATGCTATGTTAAATTTCAAAATCCGATTAAAAGTTTAAATAATGGTATAATTTATTTCTTTGTATATTTTATATCAGTTTTTAAAAAAGATAATGCATTATCTCAAAAGAATATATTGACTAAAAACCACTTATCTTCTTGACATTATACTGCTTTTGTAATATCCTAAAAGTTGTCACGAAGGGAAGTGGTTTTAATTTTTGCAGAAACACATAAACAAATTGCTAGCAATATAAATAAGGAAATTTCAAGGATTTACAATATAGAATTAGACGAAAAAAAATTATTATGGGGATCAGTGGTTCCCGATTACAACCCGAAATACAAAATTCACAGGCATTATGCTGATGAGAGTTTGGATTTCATTGTGAATGAAATAAATGTACTGATTTTTCTAGGTCGATTTATCGATATCGAAAATGAAATTTTTGACGGTCTTTCAAAAAAATTATTCAGTAGAAAATTAGGTATCATTTCTCATTATTTAGCTGATTTCGTATGCAGACCGCATTATGACAGATTGACATTTAATGAAGCTATGATACAGCATGTAAAATACGAAAAAAACTTAAATCAATTGGCAGAAAATTTTGAATTTAAGAATAATGGGATATCATGTGTTGAATTAAAAACTGCAGATGACGGTTTTTACAAGATAAAACCCATAATAAAAGAATACACTTTAAATGTATTAGACGAGTATTCGGTTGAAATATCACCGGAAAGAGATCTCGAGTTTGCATATAATCTAAATTTAAAGATGTTTTATTTTGTTCTTGATACTATAAAGTTATTTAATTGCGAAAAGAGCATCGAAAAAGCATTTCTATTTTAATAAAATGCGTCATAAAAATGTAATTCATTTTTAGGGCGCTTTTTTTTACTAATTAATTATTATTTTAGCTCAAAATAGATTATTATTATAAGAAATTTAAATATTTTTATAGTATAATAAAAGAACAGGCGGGAGGGGAGCAGATGGCATTACCGATAAAAAATATTAAAAAGCTGCATAAAAGCTTGGAATACAACTTTTTATATAATAATGATCTAAATTCTATGCACCTGCTTCTTGCTATGCTGGAAAATGAAGTGAGATTAAAAAAGCTGAGGCCTAAATATATCTGCATGAATTCGATAAAGAGATCTTTTATGCGAACTTTAAAATACAGAAGGGATAGGGACCTCATTATTAGAACGGTAAATAAATTGATAAATGACGACATTAACAGATTGGAATTATCCGTTTATATTGATTCATATTCGTCGGGTTATCAAAGTGATTATTGGGTTAATAAATTAGAATCTTTGGCATTTAAGACGTTGCCTGTCGAAGATATCTGTCAAAAGTCGATCCTCTTCCACGAAGCTAAAAATCCTGATGTATTAAAACTTAGAAATGAGCTAAATGATTATTTGGATTCGGATAAGATAAGAAATGAGAGAATAAAGAGGATAACTTTTACTTATTGCGAAAAGGTAATAAAGAAAAAGATTTACTCCATAAATGAGAATTTGGACAGGCAGCTCATGATAAGTTATAATGATAGCGATAAGATCGTGAGTGACGAGGAATTTTTAACCATACCGGAATTAACAAATCTCTATCAGAAACTTATGACTTCATATATTAAAAGCATAACTAGGATTTATAGATCATCATATTGGTATGGAATTAATGATAGGGTATTAAACAGGTATTAAAAAATCTCTCCGCGGAGAGATTTTTAAAATTGAGGGTAATTAAATGATAATTTTGGGCATAGACCCGGGGCTTGCAATAGTTGGGTACGGACTAATAAAATACAGTGGTAGCATTATTAAAATGCTAGAGTATGGTTGCATAAAGACATCTTCAAAAACTCATCTTCCACAAAGGCTCGAAATAATATATTCAGAGCTGACGGATATTATAAGAGAATACAGACCTGACGAAGTTGCAATTGAGGAATTATTTTTCAATAAAAATGCTAAAACTGCGATAAATGTAGGCCAAGCGAGGGGAATTGAAATTCTCGCTTGCGTTCATCAGGGAATCGACCTATACGAGTACACGCCTCTTCAGGTCAAGCAAGCCATTGTCGGCTATGGAAGAGCAGATAAAAATCAAATACAGGAGACTGTAAAGCTATTATTGAATATGAAGTCGATACCTAAGCCGGATGATGCTGCTGACGCATTGGCGATAGCCATATGTCACAGTTCAACTCAAAGATTTAAAGAAGAGTTTAAACTCAAATAGACTTGAAAGGGAGAAGATATGTTAGATTATATTATTGGAGATGCAAAATTTATTGGCGACGATTATGTCGTCATAGATAATAATGGTATCGGATATAAGATTTTCACATCATCATACTCGATTTCGAATTTTACATTATACGAATCTTATCTAGTTCATGTCTATATGTCGGTTAGGGAAGATGCAATTGTACTATATGGATTTCACGACGACGAGGAACTCGATATGTTTAAATTGCTTATCACTGTCAGTTCTATTGGACCAAAGAGCGCTCTTGCAATTCTTTCCACTTTGTCTACACAACAAATTGCGAAGTCGATATCTTCAAATGATATAGAGATGCTTACTAAGGCGCCGGGAGTTGGAAAGAAAACAGCATCTAGGATAATATTAGAGTTGACTGATAAAATAGCAAAAATGCATTTCTCTTATTCTAATTTAGAAGAGGCTCCGAATATAGAGGATGACGATATCGAAACCGCTGTGGAAGCACTTATAAGCTTGGGTTATATGAGAGCAGATGTTATTAAGATAATAAGGACAATCGAAACTGAAGATAAGAATATTGAAGATATTATAAAGCAATGTATTATGAGACTAGGAAAATAGTTAGGAGATCTTATGGACGATGTTAATAAAAGGATAATTGGAGGTGGCGGACTAAAAGAAGACGAAGCTATAGAGACGACTCTAAGGCCTAAGTGGATGCACGAATATATCGGGCAAGACAAGGCTAAGAATAAGCTGGAGATCTTCATTAAAGCCGCTAAGCAGAGACAAGAACCCATCGATCATATTTTACTCCATGGTCCTCCCGGTCTAGGTAAAACTACTTTAGCTGGGATAATAGCAAATGAGATGGGAGTAAATATAAAAATCACTTCAGGACCGGCCATAGAAAGGCCGAGCGATCTCGCAAGCATACTGACAAATCTAACGACTGGAGATGTACTTTTCATAGATGAGATACATAGGATAAATAGAAGTGTCGAAGAAGTACTGTATCCAGCTATGGAGGATTTTGCACTGGATATCATAGTTGGAAAGGGACCCAGTGCTAGAAGCCTCAGGATTGACCTTGAGCATTTTACTTTAATAGGTGCGACTACTAGAGCCGGACAACTTTCGTCGCCTCTTAGGGATAGATTTGGAGTTCTATTGAACCTCGAGATATACGATCAGGACAGTTTAAAGACAATCGTGAAAAGATCTGCCGATATTTTGAAGGTGAGAATTGACGATATGGGTGCTGTTGAAATCGCAAGGAGATCGAGGGGGACGCCGAGGATTGCAAATAGACTTCTAAAGAGAGTCAGAGATTATTCTGAAGTTATGGGCGACGGATATGTCGATCATGAGATAAGCAAGCAAGGTTTGGATATTTTAGAGATTGACGAACTCGGTCTTGACAATACAGATATTAGGATAATAAAAACGATAATCGAAAATTTTGGAGGAGGTCCTGTGGGCATAGATACAATTGCCGCCTCGACCGGAGAAGAGAGCATTACGATAGAAGATGTATATGAACCCTATCTTCTCCAGATTGGGTTTTTAACCAGAACTCCAAGGGGAAGAATACTAACTAAAAGAGCCTATGAACATCTTGGCTATATTTGGAGAGATGATGAAAACAGATGATTTTGATTTTGAATTAGACGAGTCTAAAATTGCTCAAAACCCTAGTTTAAAAAGAGATAATTCAAAACTCCTAGTCATGGATAAATTGACGGGAGAAATTAAGCATGATAGATTTTATAATATAATAGATTATTTAAATCCCGGTGATGTATTGGTTTTAAACGACACTAAGGTTATTCCTGCGAGACTTCACGGCAACAGACCCGGAAAAGATGAGCATATCGAAGTTTTAATGCTAGAGAGGAAATCCGATGATATTTGGGAGACGATGGTAAGACCGGGTAAGAAAATGAAGATAGGGACTGTAGTAGAATTTGGCGGAGGACAGTTAAAGGCTGAAGTCAAGTCGATTACAGAGGACGGTCTTAGGCATATAGAATTTAAATATGACGGAATATTTGAACAGATACTCGACAATCTCGGCGAAATGCCATTGCCACCTTATATAAAGGAGAAGCCGGAGGATAAAAATAGATATCAGACCGTATATGCAAGAGAGGAAGGATCTGCAGCAGCGCCGACTGCAGGACTGCATTTCACTAAAGAGCTACTTGAAAAGATTGAAAATAAAGGCGTAATATTAGCCTATCTAACTCTTCATGTGGGACTGGGTACTTTTAGACCGGTTAAAGTAGATGATGTGAAAAAACATAGGATGCATAGTGAGTATTATAAAATTTCACAGAAGACTTGTGATATAATCAATAGAGCTAGGGAAAATGGAAATAGGATAATAGCGGTTGGAACGACATCGACTAGGACTTTGGAATCGGCTATAGAAGGTAAGGACAAGCTCGAGGAAGAGTCGAGATATACAGATATCTTCATCTATCCTGGTTATCGGTTTAAGATTGTAGATGCGATGATAACAAATTTTCACCTTCCAAAATCTACATTGATTATGCTCGTCAGTGCATTTGCAGGCAAGGAAAATGTCATGAATGCATACAAGATTGCAATTGCAGATGAATATAGATTTTTTAGTTTCGGAGATTCGATGTTAATAATATAGTTGATAAGAGGGATTTAATGAAATTTGAATTTGAATTAATAAAAAAAGATGAAAAATCAAAAGCTAGGCTTGGGAAGATAAAGACTCCACATGGTGAAATCAACACGCCTATATTTATGCCGGTAGGCACGAGGGCGACGGTAAAGACCATGACATCAGATGAATTATACGATATGGACGCAGAGATAATCTTGGGCAATACATATCATCTTTATTTAAAACCTGGCATGAATATAATAAAAAAAGCGGGCGGACTTCATGAATTTATGAATTGGAAAAGGCCGATATTAACTGATAGTGGTGGATTTCAAGTTTTCAGTTTGAGTGATAGCAGAAAGATAAGCGAAGAGGGAGTGGAGTTCAAATCCCATATAGACGGTTCTTCTCATTTCATCAGTCCAGAAAAGTCGATTGAGATACAAAATTGTCTTGGAAGCGATATAATAATGGCTTTCGATGAATGTATTCCATATCCTGCTGATCGTGAATATACTGAAAATTCTATGGAGAGGACTATTAGATGGCTTAAAAGATGTAAGGATTATCATAAAAGAGATGATCAAGCTCTCTTTGGTATTGTCCAAGGCGGTATGTTCAAGGACTTGAGAAAGATCAGCGCAGAAAAGACCGTAGAAGTAGATTTGCCAGGATATGCTATCGGAGGTCTAAGCGTCGGCGAACCTAAGAATATGATGGTCGACATTTTAAAATATACTACCGATTTTCTACCGGAAAACAAACCGAGATATCTAATGGGAGTCGGCAGTCCGGATTATCTCTTTGAAGCTGTTGAGAACGGAATAGATATGGCCGACTGTGTTCTTCCGACTAGAATTGCGAGAAATGGAACTGCATTAAGTTATAATGGCAAGATGGTTATAAGAAATGCAAAATATGCAGAAGATTTTAAACCCATCGATGAGAATTGCGGTTGCTATGCATGTAGAAATCATACGAGAGCCTATATCCGACATCTTATAAATGTAAATGAGATACTTGCTTCAAGACTGCTGACAATACATAATCTTTACTTCTTAATCGATCTTATGAAAGAGATTAGACTTTCGATAAAAGAAGATAGATTTTTGGAATACAAAGATAAATTTTATGTTAATTATGGATATAAGTGAGATAATAAGTTATAATATTAAGTATAAATAAAAAGGAGTGATAAAATGCCTGAAATGGGTCAATTTGCTACATTTTTACCGCTAATTTTAGCTTTGGTATTCTTGTACTTTTTCATGATAAGACCTCAAAAGAAGAGGGAAAGAGAAGTGCATGAGATGAGAAGCGGTTTAAGAGTAGGCGATGAAATACTGACTGTCGGTGGAATCAAAGGTAAGATAATCAAAGCTGGAGTAGATTATATAACCGTAGAAACCACTGGAAAAACCAGAATCGAATTTACGAGATCAGCAGTCTACAAACTTTTAACAGAAGAAGATAAAAGAGCTGAAGTCGTTGAGGAAACTACAAAGGAAGAAGCAGATGAATAAATAGCTTAACGGCTATTTTTTCATTTTCTGCTTTAATTGAAACATTTTATATGATATAATTTAGGTATATAAAATCTAGGAGGAGAAAATGAAACATATCAGAATACTTAAAAAATCAAATTACAGAGATAGCGTTAAACATAAGGGCTGTGGAGAATGTCAGACTTCATGCCAATCTGCTTGTAAGACATCATGCACTGTGGGAAATCAAAAGTGTGAGAGTGTCGGAGCGGATAAGCAATAAAGTGGTGTTTTCACCTCTTTTTTCATTTACGGGAGTATTAAATGAAAAATATCCATAAATTCAATATAAATGACAGATACATAGTACTCGATATATATTCGGGGAGTATTTTTGTCGTCGACGAGCTTACTTATAATATCTTGGAGTATTTCGATTACGGTCTCGATTTCGTATTAAAATCAATTAAAGATAAGCCTGAAAATAAAGTAATAGAAGTATTTAATGAGATAAAGAGCCTAGTTGAAGAAGGATATTTGGGATCTGATGAAATTGATGTTTCCGATATTTCATATAATAGGAATAATATCATAAAGGCGATGTGTCTACATGTCGCTCATGACTGTGATTTGAGATGCAAATACTGTTTTGCATCTCAAGGTGACTTTTGTGGGGAAAGATCCTTGATGACTTTTGAGACGGGTAAAAGGGCGCTCGAGTTTTTAGTAGAGAATTCAGGTAATAGAAGGAATCTCGAAGTAGACTTTTTCGGCGGCGAACCACTTTTGAATTTTGAAGTCGTAAAGAAACTGACTCTTTACGGTGAGGAATTAAATAAGAAATTCGATAAGAATATTAGATTTACTATCACGACAAATGGCGTAAGCTTAGACGATGACAAGATAGATTTTATAAATAAATATATGTCAAATGTAGTGATGAGCCTCGACGGAAGGCGAGAAGTAAATGACCGTATGAGGCCCACCGTGAATGGCAAGGGTTCATATGATATAATCGTACCAAAGTTCAAAAAGCTCATTTCTAAAAGAGGCGACAAGGACTATTATATCAGGGGTACATTTACATCTTTTAATCTCGATTTTTCAAAAGATGCGATTCAATTTTACAATGAAGGATTTAAAAATATATCAATCGAGCCGGTCGTCACAGAAGAGAGGATGCCATATGCATTGAAGAGAGAACATCTCGAGAAAATTCTGGAAGAATACGAAGAATTTTCAAAATTTTATATGGATGTAAATAAAGAAGATGACAATCTCTTATTTTTCCATTTTGTCATCGATTTAAATGACGGGCCATGCCTTGCAAAGAGATCTGTGGGTTGTGGTGCCGGCGCAGAATATATTTCTGTAACTCCCACTGGGGAGATATATCCATGTCATCAATTTGTCGGAGATGAAAGATTTTTGATGGGAGATCTTAATCGAGGAATTGTCAACTCAAGTATAAGAGAAGATTTTAAACATTCAAATGTATTTACAAAAGACGATTGTAAATCCTGCTGGGCTAAGTTTTACTGCAGTGGAGGCTGCCATGCAAATGCCTTTTACAATAATGATACAATAATGAAACCTTATAGTTTGGGATGTGAGATGGAGAAAAAGAGATTGGAATGTGCTATTTCAATACTCGCAAATAAATAAGGAGTTGATTTAATGGTAACCTTGGTAATAGTTTTAGTCATGGCTTTATTAGTTGCAGTCTTTGCACTAAAAAACAGCTCAATGATAGTCGTGGATTTATTTTTTACAAAGCTGGAGATGTCTCAGGCGCTTTTGATACTGGCTTGTGTAGTCATAGGTATTATAATTATGTTTATAATTTATCTTGTCCAGACTGTAAAAAAATCAAGCCAGATTAAACATCTGACAAAAGAATTGGATGCGACAAAAAATGAACTTGAAAGTGTTAAAGCCAAATTGGCTTTAAGTGAGGGAGATCTTAGAGTAAAAACAGCGAAGACATTGGAACAAAGTATTTTGGATAATCGAGTTGATGGATTTAACGGAAATGAAAAATTATTTGAAAATAATAGAGATAGTTATGATTCAAATCTTGACCAAACTAAGAAGCACGACATTATCCGAGATAGTGATATCCATAATAATTTAAATAATGGAGATAAATTTGAATAAGTGGATGATTTATAACAAAAAGATCTCATCGCTCAAAGGCAAAATCAATTTGAGTGATGAGATTTTGCGTATTTTAGTAAATAGAGGCATTGATACAACTGAAAAAGTCATAGAATTTTTTAATACAGATCTTAAAAAATTACATGATCCTTTCTTAATGAAGGATATGGATAAGGCAGTAGATATTTTAGTCGACTCTATTGACAATCAGGAACATATCCATATAGTCGGAGACTATGATCAGGACGGCAATTCCGCTACAGTCACATTGATCAAGGGTATACAGAGATTTAATAAGAGACTGACATATGCTATTCCCGATCGAATTGAAGACGGATATGGAATAAATAAAAATATGGTAGATAATGCGATTAAAATAGGTGTCGACCTCATAATAACTTGCGATAATGGGATAAGCGCTCATGAAGCAGTTGAATATGCTAAGGCGAAGGGAATTAAAATTATTATTACAGATCATCACAAGGTCACAATAGTTGACGGAGATCAGTCACTGCCAAAAGCAGATGCCGTATTAAATCCTCAAAGGCTTGATTGTGGTTATCCATTTAAGCATCTATGTGGAGCAGGGGTAGCGTATAAGCTTATTATGGCATTATATGATAGATTAGATACGCCGATTGAAGAGACATATGATTTACTTCAATTTGTCGCAATGGGAACCGTATGCGATGTAGTCGATTTAATTGGAGAAAATAGGACCATAGTCAAAGAGGGATTAAAAAAAATAAATTCGACTTCAAATAAGGGGCTATTGGCTTTGATTTCTGCAAATAGCTGGAATAGGGAAATAGATGTCTATGCACTTGGATTTGTTATAGGTCCATGCATCAATGCATCTGGTAGGCTTTCAACTGCAAGGCTGGGGATTGAGCTTTTTCTAGAAGAAGACGAAAAGCTGGTTGAGAGTTATGCATTTGAACTCGTAAGGCTCAATAATGAGAGAAAAGAACTCACCAATAAAACTTATGAATATGTAATTGATGAGATTGAATCTAAAGATGAGATCGAGGATATAATAATTTCATATGCCGATATGGCCCATGAGAGCATAGTAGGAATAGTGGCTGGGCGAATTAAAGAAAAATTTAATAGACCGGTCATCGTATTTGCTGATTCTAAAGATGTCGGAATCTTAAAGGGTTCGGGAAGAAGCATAGATAATTACGATATGTTTAGCAAATTAAATGAGGCAAAAGATTTTATGCTATCATTCGGAGGGCATAAGATGGCGGCCGGCATGAGCATAGAAAAGAAAAATTTAAAAGCCTTTTCAGAATTTCTAAATCTAAATAGCGGTCTTACAAAAGAAGATCTTCAAAAAGAGATCACAATCGACCTTAGATATCCAATCGATATTTTAAGCGAGAGTTTTATCGAAAGTTTAAAATTACTTGAGCCATTCGGAAAGGGTAATTCAAAGCCGGTATTTGCAGATAAAGCCGTAAACTTACTGGCATATAAGATAATTGGTAAAAATAAAAATGTAATTAAATTGACATTTATAAAAAATGGCATCATAATAGAATGTATATCTTTTAATAGATCGGATGAGATAGAAGAGTATATAATCAGTAAATTCGGTCGAGAAAATCTAAATAATTACAATATGAATAATAGAAGTCAAAATCTAGTCGATATCATATATTTTCCTCAAATTAATGAATTTAGAGGAGAGAGGAATATTCAATTAAATCTCATCGATATCAGATGATGAAAATCGCTTTAAAGTCTGATATAATTTATAAAGGACTAATTTTATAATAGGAGCTGAAAAGATGGATAAGTTATCACTTGAATACTTAATGGAAAAAATGAGAAATAATAAAATAGAATTTGATGAAGACTTGGTATCTAAAGCTTACTATTATACTAAAGACGCACATAAAGGTCAGCTTAGAAATTCGGGAGAGGAATATTTTATTCACCCAATAAATGTCTGCCTCATATTAATAGATTTAAATATGGACGAAGCTACGATTATTGCAGGAATGCTCCACGATGTAATCGAGGATACCGAAGCTACATTTGAAGATATAGAGAGAGAGTTCAGCCATGAAATTGCCGTTTTAGTCGATGGAGTGACTAAATTAAAAAGGCTTAAATTCAGGAGCAAACAGGAATCTCAAGCGGAGAATATAAGAAAGATGGTCATGGCGATGGCAAATGATATAAGAGTCATAATCATCAAACTTGCAGATAGACTCCATAATATGAGAACTCTTGAATATATGACAAAGGCTAAACAATTTGAAAAAGCTACAGAAACAGTCGAGATTTACGCTCCTCTTGCACATAGACTCGGTATTTCTACGATCAAATGGGAATTGGAAGACCTAAGTTTAAGGTATTTGGAGCCCGAAACCTATTATGAATTGGTCGAGAGCATAGCGATGAAGAGAGCGGAGAGAGAATCTTTTATCGCATCCATCATGGAAATATTGAAGGATAATATTGCAGAATTAGGATTTGAAGCTGATATAACAGGTAGGCCAAAGCATATTTACAGCATATATAATAAAATCAAAAAACAAAACAAGACATTCGATCAAATATTTGATCTGACTGCGATAAGGGTAATCGTCAATACCGTAAAGGATTGTTATTCTGTTTTGGGAGTCGTTCACTCTCTATGGAAGCCGATTCAAGGTCGATTTAAGGATTATATCGCCATGCCGAAAGCTAATATGTACCAATCGCTTCACACTACCGTCGTTGGACCAAAGGGCGAGATATTTGAAGTTCAGATAAGGACATGGGATATGCATAAAACGGCGGAATACGGTATCGCCGCCCATTGGAAATACAAAGAAGGAAGAACTAAAAAAGACAATTTCGACGAGAAATTACAATGGCTAAGGCTATTGATGGATTGGCAAAAAGATTTAAAGGATTCAAAAGAATTTATGGAGACTTTAAAAGGAGATTTCTTCTCCGACGAAGTCTATGTATTCTCTCCAAAAGGAGATGTAATCGGACTTCCTTCCGGATCTACACCGATAGATTTCGCTTACAGAGTCCACTCTGCTGTCGGAAATCACTGTGTCGGGGCTAAAATTGACGGAAGAATAGTACCAATAAATACAAAACTCAAAAATGGTAATATTGTCGAGATACTAACATCCCCCAACTCATCCGGGCCGAGCATAGACTGGCTGAAGATAGTAAAAAGCACTCAAGCGAGAACTAAGATTAGACAATGGTTTAAAAAGTCAAAAAGAGATGAGAATATCGTAAAAGGAAGAGATGTATTGGAAAAGGAAGTTAAGAGACAAGGCTTCCAATTCAATGAAATCTTAAAGGATGATTGGCTAGAAACGGTGTCTAAGAGATTGAGCTTTAATTCACTGGACGACTTATTTGCATCCATTGGATATGGCAGCACTCCACTTACACAGGTAATGCCCAAGCTAAAAGAACTGCATAAGAAATACTATAAGACGGAAAAATCTATAAACGATCTCAGCATAGCAGGTCATGCTAAAAATAAAACGAGATCTGCTCAAGGAATAAAATTTGAAGGTGTTGATAATTTAGAGGTCAAATTTGCGAAATGTTGCAATCCGGTACCAGGAGATGAGATTCTCGGTTATATCACGAGAGGACGTGGGGTTTCAATCCACAGGACCGATTGTCCCAATATGGCTCATATAGATAATGATAGGATTATGCCGGTAGAATGGGACGATACTAAAGACAGCATATATAATGTCCATCTAAATGTATTGGCATATGATAGAGTTGGATATCTCGCTAATATATCTAAGATAATCTTGGACTTAGGTTTGAATATATCAAGCTTGAGTGCAAGAATTAATAAGGACAAGACATTCCTAATCGATATACTTGTCGAGATAAGAGATAAAGAACAGATAGACGAGCTATTTAAAAAGATAATGAATGTAGATGGAACTATAAAAATATACAGAGTAAAGGCGTAGATATGAGAGCGATAATACAAAGAGTTAAAAGAGCATCAGTGTCGATTAATGGAGATTTGAAAGCTGAGATAGACAAAGGTCTACTAGTATTATTGGCAGTATCTCCTGAAGATACTGATAAAGATTTAAAATATATGGCCGATAAGATCATCGGCCTGAGGATATTTAATGATGAAGAAGATAAGATGAATTTATCCCTTCAAGACATTGGCGGAGAGATCATGGTCATCTCCCAGTTCACATTATATGGAGATGTCAGAAAAGGCAAGAGACCTTCGTTTATAGCTTCAGCTAAAGGAGATTTTGCAGAAGAATATTATCTGAAATTTTTGGAATTGATAAGGGAAAAAGGTTTTGATGTCAAATGTGGAGAATTCGGAGCGGATATGCAGGTCGAGCTTATTAATGATGGACCGGTTACAATCCAGATAGACAGTAGTAAGCTGTATTAATGGAGGAATTATGAATATATTTAGAATGATGGCCGGAATATATGCGGCAAATTGTCTTTTGGTATATGATGATTCTTCAAAAGATTCATTTGTAGTCGATCCTGGTGGCAATTTTGACGATATAGTTGACAATATTGGGAAATTAAATCTAAATCCAAGATTCATATTATTAACTCATGGCCATGGAGACCATATAGGCGCAGTAAATGAATTGAAATCTAAATATAATATACCTGTAATTTGCCATGAAGATGAGAAAAAACTTTTAGCTGATTCATCTATCAACCTAAGCCACCAAATGCCTATGAAAGATATCGAGATAATTCCTGATGATACATTTAAAGATGGAGATATAATCGGAAACGACTTTCCTATTGAAGTAATCCATACTCCAGGACATACAGCTGGAAGTTGTTGTTTTTTGCTAGAGAATTATTTGATAACTGGAGATACCATATTTAGAGGAAGTATAGGAAGAACTGATCTACCGACCAGCAATTACGATGAGATTGTCGAGTCAATAAAGAATAAGATATTGGTACTCGATGATGGTCTGAGAATTTTTCCGGGCCATGGAGCAGAGACGACTATGGCTTTTGAAAGAGATAATAATCCTTATTTCATAGAATTTGCAAAATATATATAAACGAATTGATTTAATCAAATAACTTGACAAATTATTAGAATGCATTATAATTAATATTAATTAAATCCGTTGAAGTAGAATTAGGTATTTTAAGATTTTTAGCGAACTGTGTATGGTGAGAGACAGTAAATTGAGAAGTACTGAAAAGAGCTATGGAGGAGGATGGGACAAAGCGATTGCGAGTATCTCATCACGTGTTCGATACGTTAATCGCATGAGTTGGCTTATGCCAATTAGAGTGGCACCGCGGGTTTTCTCGTCTCTTATTAGAGACGATTTTTTTATTTTTAGGAGGAAATGATGAAAAAGATTAAATTTATTGCATGGGTTTTATTGGTATTAATGGCTTTTACGGCATGTTCGCCAAATGCTCCTACAGAGCAGGAAGAGCCTAAGACGGAAGTAGAACAAAAAGATGAATCCGAAGTATCTGAAAAAGCGGACGCAGATAATACTGTTGAAAAGATTAAGAGCAAAGGTAAATTAGTAGTAGGTACATCAGCAGATTATCCACCTTATGAATTTACTATATTAAAAGACGGAAAAGACGAAATCGTAGGTTTCGATATGGCATTGGCTAGATATATAGCTGATGAGATGGGAGTAGAACTTGAGATAGCCGACATGGCTTTTGAAAGTCTATTGATAGGTCTAGAAACTGGAAAATTCGACATAGTAATCGCTGGTATGAATCCTGATCCCGAGAGAAATGCTAATTTCAGTAAGACATATTATAATGCTACACATGGCGTTTTAATCAATAAGGAAAATGAGGACAATATTAAAGTATTAGATGATTTAAAAGGAAAGCATTTAGGAGTTCAGATTGGAACTATCCAAGAGGGAATAGGAGAAGAACTAGAAGATGTCAAACTAAAATCACTTCCTTTAATTACGAATCTAATATTGGAATTAAAGACAAATAAAATTGACGGTGTTATAATGGAAAAACCTGTTGCTGAATCATATGCTAAAGTTCATGAAGATTTGATGGTTGTTGATGATATTGAATGGGGCAGCGATACAGAAGGTTCAGCAGTTGCTATTAAAAAAGGAAATGATGAGTTAACTGCTGAAATAGATAAAATAATCGATAAGGTTTTAGAGCAGAAATTGATTGATCAATGGGTTATTGAAGCAAATGAATTAAATGAAGGTGCTAATCAATAAAATCAAGTAGGGAGCTTTTGCTCCCTTTATAATTATAATTAAAGGAAGGCTCAATGTTAGAAATATTAATAAAATTTAGATATTATTATATTATAGGTATAAGAAATACCCTTATAATTTCTTTTATTGCACTTATTTTAGGTACTGCCCTTGGAGTATTGCTCAGTATGATGAGCATTTCCAAAAAGAAAATTTTAAATCTAATTGCAAAGATATATATTGAATTCGTTAGAGGTACACCACTTATGGTTCAAATCCTCTTAGTTTATTTTGGAGCATCTGATTTATTTAAAGTCGATGTAAATGCATTTGTTGCAGGTTTAATAGCCGTTGCACTAAATTCTGCCGCTTATGTATCTGAGATAATAAGATCGGGAATTCAATCAATTGACAAAGGTCAGATGGAAGCTGGTAGGAGTCTAGGATTAACAGAAAGACAGACGATGAGGACAATAATTATGCCGCAAGCTGTAAGAAATATACTCCCCGCACTTGGAAATGAATTTGTAACTTTAATAAAAGAGACTTCAATTGCTTCAACTATAGGAGTAGCAGAGCTTATGTTTGGAACGAGAAAGGTGCAGGCGGCAAGCTATGAAGGAGTCGACCCATTAATTTGGGCGACATTATTCTATTTTATAATGACATTTACGATGTCAAATCTCGTAAGTATGATAGAGAGGAGGCTTTCTCACAAATGATTAAAATTCGCAATTTAAATAAATTTTTTGGAGATAAACAGGTACTCAAAGATGTTAATCTCGATATCAGTGAGAAAGAGGTCGTCGGTCTGATAGGGCCATCGGGTTCGGGAAAGAGCACATTGATCAGATGTATAAATTTTTTAGAAATTCCCACTTCAGGAGATGTATACTTTAAAGATAAAAATCTATCCGATAAAAATGCCGATTTGGATTCTATAAGACAAAAAATAGGAATGGTTTTTCAACATTTTTATTTATTTCCTCATAAATCAGTTCTCGAGAATATTTCATTAGCTCCCGTACTTACAGGAAGGATGGATAAAAAGTCTGCAGAAGCATCTGCGATAAAGCTACTCGAAAGAATGGACCTAATCGATAAAAAAGATGCATATCCTGATCAATTATCAGGAGGCCAAAAGCAGAGGATTGCCATAGCCAGATCACTTGCCATGGAGCCGGATTTGATGCTTTTTGACGAAGTAACATCGGCACTTGACCCCGAGATGGTAGGAGAAGTTCTTCATGTGATGAAAGATCTAGCAGATGCTGGAATGACCATGGTTGTAGTAACTCATGAAATGGCATTTGCCAAGCAAGTCGCTGATAGGATAATATTCATGTCTGACGGTATGATAGTAGAACAGGGAAAGCCGACCGATATATTCGACAATCCACAGCATCCAAGAACGCAGGATTTTATATCCAAGGTTTTGGAATTTTAAATTAAATTTAAATGCACTTCTTGAGAAGTGCTTTTTATTTGCCTTATAGTTGATAATAATTATTAATATAGTATAATTGCTTTAGATGATTAGGAGGATTTATGAGAAAATATTTTTCTGAATACAAGGGATTGACATCATATTGGGTCATTGTCACTATATTTACTTCAATTGTAAATATCTATTCACAAAAACTTAAAGGAAATATATTAGATATAGCTTTGAGCAATGAATACTCTCTTCTTAAAAATACTGTAATAATACTTTTAATAAGCATTATACTCACATCTTGTTTAGAATTTTACAATTCAGTAATAAGAGATAGACTGATAATTAAAGTGATGCTCAGTTTAAAAGCCGATTTCTTTAAAAGCCTCTTCAGTAGAAGTCATAAAGAATTTGAAGAGTTGAGTGAAGGAGATATCATCGCAAAATACACAAAGCAAATGATGACTATCAGAACTGAGTACCTAGCCATGGGACTTCTTTTTTTACAATATCTCATATTGATTATATCTGTAACAATCTCAATGACTTTGATTAATATTCCAATCACGATAGTTTCAATTATATTATTATTTGCACCCATGCTGACAACGAAATACTTTGAGGCAAAGCTATCTAAGGCTACTAAAGAAGAAGTAGAAGCAAATCAAGATCATCTTAAAATAGTATCAGGCATACTCAAGGGAATTGAAGCTGTAAAAAATTATGGAATAGAAGATAAGATAATAAAAAAATACGATAAATCCAATAAAATCTATAAGGATATGCATGCAAAGGAAAATCAAGTCAATTCAGTTACAATAGGCATGAGCTTTTTTACATCATTTGCTGCGCAAATTATAGTGACGATTTATGCTGCATATATGGTATATAAAGGAATTATTTCATCAGGTGATTTTGTTACGATGATAGCATTGGTCGGAGTATTAAAAGTTCCAATATATTGGCTGTCAAATCTATACAGATCAGTAATTCTTTCAAAGCCTTCAAGGCAGAGCATAATTAGATTTATAGAAGAAGGATATAAAAAAGATATCAAAGAAAAAATCGATATAAATATAAATAAATACAATATAAAATATAAAGATATAGACTTTTCATATGGAGATCAAAAATTAATCCAAAATCTAAATATGGATTTAGAAGAAAATACTATAAATTTAATAATTGGAGAGAGTGGATGTGGGAAATCCACAGCGATTAAACTACTATTAGGATTTATAGAAAGTAAAAAAGGCGAAATACTAATTGGGGATCATTCTGTAAAAAATATAAAAAATCTATCCTCTTTTTTTACAATAGCCAAACAAGAGGCATTTCTGTTTAATGGAAGCATGAGGGAAAATATCAGCTTATTTGAAGATATTTCAGATGACCAAATAATAGAAATACTAAAAAAAGTCGGGTTGGAAAGATACGCTGATAGAGAATCACTTGATATTGAAATAAAAGAATCAGGAAATAATTTCTCGGGTGGAGAAAAAAAGAGAATTTCCTTGGCCAGGGCATTGCTTAGAAAAAGTCCTATATTAATTCTCGACGAGCCGCTGGCGAATATCGATGAGAATAATATGAATCTCATCGAAGATTTGATTTTAAGCATAAAAGATAGGACTGTAATAATAATCTCACATCAATTTACCAAAGAAAAATTAGATCAATTTGACAAAATATATGAGTTTAAAGGGGGAATGGCAAATGAAGTCTATTTGGAAAGAAAATAAGACAATAGTCATAATTTCATTTATAAGTATTTTCATAAGCTCTTTTGCCACCATAGGACTAGAGTATCTAAAAGGTCTTTTGGTTGATCTTGGAATAAGTCAGGATATAGACTCATTTGTAAAAATATCAATAGGATTATTATTAATAATAATCCTAAAATCCTCAACTCATTATATATATTCTAGCAGATTTATGAGATTTAAAGTAAATGCAATGTCAAGGATTCGAGAAGAATTGTTTAAATCTCTAGTAAAGAGAGAATATCCGGAGTATCTTAAAAAGAATACGGGAGAGTATTTTTCTCTTTATACAAATCAAATTAATAGCTTGGATATGAGTTATTTTCAATCAATATCGGGATTGCTACAGATACTGACTGAATTATTAATATCATTCGTATTTTTGTATATAATCAATCCCAAATTGTGCTTATACGCATTTATAACGCTGATTCCTTCGCTTTTAGTTCCAAAGATCGCATCTGGATTTCTGGTAAAGGCGAGAAAAGAAGCAGTCGAGAAGATGGATAAAAATCTTTCTAAACTCAAAGAATATCTGTCAGGTTTTGAAATTATAAAGACATTTAATAAGACTGATGTCTTTGTAGATAAATTTTATGAATCTACATCTGTATATGAAAGATCGGCATATAAGATGTCAAAAACGAGAATGTTATTTCATTATATGAGCAATCTATTAGTTAATTTGAGCGGGTTAGTAATAATAGTTGTTTCAGTATTCGATGTAGCTAATAATAAAATCAGCATTGGTCAATTTGTAGCTGCATATGGTATAATGTCGCAATTGACGACACAGGTAGTTTATATTTCGTCATATGTTCAAGAATTGATCTCGATTAGAGTAGTCATAAATTATTTATTTGAAATTATAGAATCTCATAAAGAAATAGAAAAAACTAAGAAGTTATACGATATCAAATCGATAGAGTTTAAAAATATAAACTTTTCTTATGATGAAAATGAGCTCATTAAAGACTTTGATTATAAATTTGAAAAGCCGGGCATATATCAGATAATGGGAGAGAGTGGATCAGGAAAGTCGACACTTTTGAGTCTATTATTTAATTATTTTAATCCGGACCTTGGAAATGTTCTTATCAATGACATAAATGTATCTGATATTGGAAATCTAACGGAATTGATAACAGTGATGAGACAGGAAGCGATATTTTTCGGCGATAGCCTTAGAAATAATATAAGTATGTATCAAAATATAGATGACAAAAGGATAATTGAATTGATGAGAGCTATAGGTTTAGAGAAATATGCCAATATTGAAGATTTAAATAGGGATATGACTAATGTAGAAAATTCGTTCTCCGGTGGAGAAGCGAGAAGGCTTATGATAATAAGATCGCTATTAAGAGATACGCCCATTTTAATACTTGATGAACCATTGGCTAATTTAGATTCCAATTCAAAAGAAAAAATAGAAGAAATATTAGGAGAAATAAAAGGAAAATTTATCTTTATAATCACACATCAAAAATTTGAGAGAGATGAAGCAATAAACGAAACGATTTTTATGGATGAAATGGCAGAAGCTAATTGATTAGAATACTAGAAGGTACAAAATTATTACGGAAAATTTTAAGTTTAGATTGCTTTTCATTATTATATTTTCTATACTTGATATCATTGATAAAGTCCATATAATATGAACAAGTAAAAATACCATAACACCCTTTTGCAGTAATATTTTTGACAAATAAATAATTAGAAAGAGCTAATATAGCGGAAATAAATATACTTTAAAACAGGAGGAATCCAAGACTAATTGAAAATTCTGTGAAAGATAAACTGACAAAAGAAAAGGGATATGAAAAATCTAATTTAAGAGAAATATCTAAAACTTCCGATTTTACAAAGAGGCTTTTTATTGGCAATTGATGATAAAGAGCCCCTTTTTACAGGATTAGTATAAGCTATTGTCAATGACATTGAGTTTTGTACCAAAAATATGAAAAGGAAAGCTTTGAAATTTATTAAAGTGTAGAAATCTAATAACAAAGATTATAGAAAAAATTTAGAAAAGAATTTTCAAGTTTTAATTGGGATGGTTGTTTTTTGAGTATAAAAATATCTATTATTTATTAGTAAACGGGACTTATGGTAAAAAGTATTTCAGGAGATCTATTGACTTTAGAGGACGAAGATTGTATAATACCAACTAGATAACTAAGTTACCTGAAAAGGAGGTGCTCACCATTAAAGGGACAGATTTATCGACAAAAGAGAATTTATTAAGAAGTGGGCTTAGTCAATTTTTACTTGTTGGCTATGAAAAAGCTAATTTAAGGAAAATTTGTAAAGATGCTGGTGTAACTACAGGAGCATTTTATAAATATTTTACTGATAAGGAAGAATTATTTTCTGAATTAGTTAAACCTTTGGCTAATAATATCGAAAAAATATATCACAGTTATGAAGAAGAAGGATTTGATGAATATAACCTGTCCATTCCAATTTCAAAAGAAACAATAAAAAAAGTTTTGGATTTAAAAAGGAAAGGTTCTATTCAAACAGTTAAATATCTATTTTCAATGAGAGATATTTTTGAATTATTGGTTTTTCAATCATATGGTACCAAATATGAAAACTTTCTAGATTTATTAATAGAAGTAGAAGATAAAAATCAAAGACAAATTTTAGACATGATTCACGGTGAGCAAAAATCCAGTGAAATGATTACAGATGAAAGCATCCATTTAATTGATCATGCCTATTATAATGCTCTTTCTCATGCTGTAACTCATGCAGAAAGCGAAAGAGATTTAGAAAAAAATGTTCAGATAATTGCAGATTTTTTTAATGAAGGATGGAAAAAAATTAGAGGGATCTAATTTTTTTTAAAACAAAGATAACTTAGTTATCTAAGAGAAAGGGAGGTTAATATGAAAAAAGAAAG
The DNA here is from genome assembly GCA_030537815.1 of Tissierellia bacterium. Taxonomy (GTDB): domain Bacteria; phylum Bacillota; class Clostridia; order Tissierellales; family Peptoniphilaceae; genus Microaceticoccus. Next base: position 28,230 of record JAUNVF010000023.1, read on the forward strand.
TCCTTTAACACATTTATGGGCGTTAGCAGATAATCAACATGGAGAATTAAAATTGGCTACTACTTTTGCAATTATTGGCGTTATCGGTGGTATTTTGCCATATGTATCAGCAGGTAGAATTATTGCAAATCTTTTAAATAATGTAACAAATACAAGTATTTATTTTAAGTGGTTGGCCTTAGCTTTAATAGGCTATTTATTAAAAGTTGTTTTCTATAATATAGCCTTATCTAAATCTCATAAGTCGGCATTTAATTTATTAGAAGAAACAAGGCTAAAAATTTTAAATAAGTTGCCAAAATTATCCCTTGGAAAAGTTGTAGATACACCAAGTGGGAAGATAAAGCAGATAATAGTTGATCAGGTTGAAAGTTTAGAAAGACCAGTTGCCCATTTAATCCCTGAACTTACAGCAAATATAGTTGGTCCAGTATTGATTCTAATCTATTTATTTATTCTTGATTGGAGAATGGCATTATTATCCTTAGTATCTTTTCCTATAGGAATGATTTTTATGAGTGCAATAATGAAGGATTATCCGAAACAATTTGCTGGAGCAATACAAGTTGGAGGAGAAATGAATTCCTCTATCGTGGAGTATATACAAGGGGTAGAAGTGATAAAAGCTTTTAATCAGGGTGATAAACAATATAAGAAGTTTTCGGAAAGAATTATAGAAAATGCAGAATATTATTGCAGGTGGATGAAAGATACTCAATTTCTAATGTCTATGTCTAAGTCAATTATGCCAACGACTTTACTAGCAGTACTACCTGTTGGATGGTATTTTTTTATAAATGGGAGCTTACAAGCGGAAGCATTTTTAATGGTTATTATTTTAGCTTTTAGTATATCAGGACTTTTAACAGAAGCTATGAATTTTATTGATAGTTTATCGAGGATTGGGTCTATATTGGATTCAGTTGATAGTATTTTAAAGGAAGAAGAACAAAAGCATGGAGTAGAGAGAGTAGATTTAGAGAATTTAGATATAGAACTTAAAGATTTAAGTTTTTCTTATGATGGCGATACAGATATTATTAAAAATATTAATATGAAATTAAAAGAAGGAAGTTTTTATGCCTTTGTAGGACCTTCTGGCGGAGGCAAATCAACCTTGGCAAAGCTTATTGGGGCATACTATGATCCATGTCAAGGAGAAATTAAAATGGGACATATGTCCTATAAAAACATTCCATTAAAACAAATTTATGACTATATCTCATATGTATCACAAGATAATTTCCTATTTGATAAGTCTATTAAAGAAAATATTAGAATGGGAAATTTAAATGCTAGCGATAAAGATATTGAAGAGGTTGCCAAAAAATCAGGATGTCATGAATTTATCATGGAACTGGAAGATGCTTATGATACACAAGTTGGGACTAGTGGAGGGCATTTATCAGGTGGGGAAAGACAGAGAATAGCCATTGCAAGGGCTATGTTAAAAAACTCACCAATTGTAATCTTGGATGAAGCAACAGCTTATATTGACCCTGAAAATGAAAGACTGGTACAAGGAGCAATTTCTAAATTATTAGAAGGTAAAACTGTCATTGTCATTGCTCATAGGCTATCGACAATAAAAAATGCAGATCAAATATATCTTATAAAAGATGGAAAATTGGATAGCCAAGGAAAGCATGATGACTTATTGCAAAAAAGTGAGCTATACAAAGATATGTGGGAAGCTCATATAGGAACAAAGGAGGTGAAGATTAATGATTAATGCATTGAGAAAAATTTGGAAATTTGCAGGAAAAGAAAAGCGTAAGATAAATGAATCCCTTGTAATTTCTTTTGTTTATGCTGTTTTTCATATGTTTCAAATAGTTGCAGTATATTATGTACTATTAGGTATATTTCAAAGAAATAATTCTCTAAGGCCAGGCTTAATTGCTTTAATATTTCTAATTATTAGTATTATAGGAAGAACGGTCAGCAGTTATTTTTCACAATTGAAGCAGACTCATGCCTCCTACCATATGACAGCTGATAAGCGAATAGATATAGGCAATAGAATAAAAAGTGTTCCTATGGGATATTTTAATGACAATAGCCAAGGTCAGGTTGTGGGTGTTATGACAACTATAATGTCAGATATAGAAAATACAATCCCTATAGTCTTAATTAATATGTTAAGTGGACTTATCAATGCCATTGTATTTACCCTTATGATTTTAATATATGACTGGAGAATAGGTGCTGTTGTTCTTATAGCAAGCATTCTGTATTTGTATGTAACTTCACTTATGGAAAGACAATCAGCCAAGCTTACCCCTAAAAGACAAATGTCTCAAACTAAATTAGTTGAAACTATTTTAGAACATATTAAAGGGATGCATATTATTAAGGCTTTTAATTTAACTGGTAAGGGTGATGAGAAAGTCCGAGAGGCGATTAAAGAGAATAAAAAAGCTAATATGAATATTGAAAAATCATTTACACCATATAATATGATGCAGGAGGCAGTGCTTCGTATAGGAAGTGTTTCAATTGGTATTTTGGCCATATATTTGTATTTCAATAATGAGATGAGCATTGTAAATACTTTAATGGCAATTATCATTTCATTTATGGTTTTTGCCCAAATCGAATCAGCAGGCTCTTCAATGGCTGTTTTGAGAGTAGTAAGTTCATCAATTGATCAAGTTGCGGAATTAAACACCATGCCTCAGTTGGACATTAGGGGACAAAGTTTTGAAATTAAAGAGGCAAATATTGAATTTAGGAATGTTGATTTTTCCTATGGAGAGAAAAAGATTATTAAGAATTTAAGTTTGATGATAGAAGAAAAAACGACAACAGCAATTGTTGGACCATCAGGTTCAGGTAAAACGACATTATGTAATCTAATTGCAAGGTTTTGGGATGTAGATTCTGGTGAGATATTAGTTGGCGGAAAAAATGTTAAAGAGTATAGTTTAGACTCTTTGATGGATAAAATATCCATGGTTTTTCAAAAGGTATATTTATTTGAAGATACTATAGAAAACAATATTAAATTTGGGAATAAAAATGCTAGTTATGATGATGTTGTTGAGGCTGCAAAAAAAGCATGTTGCCATGATTTTATTATAAAACTACCAAATGGATATCAAACAATGATTGGGGAAGGTGGAGCTAATCTATCAGGAGGAGAAAAACAAAGAATATCTATAGCAAGAGCAATTATAAAAAATTCGCCAATAGTAATTTTAGATGAGGCTACAGCAAATGTTGATCCCGAAAATGAGGATAAGTTACAAATTGCAATTGAATCTTTGACACAGGAAAAAACTGTAATTATGATAGCACATAGGCTAAAAACTATTAAAAATGCAGATCAAATTATAGTTTTAGATAAGGGTGAAATAGTAGAACAAGGAAAACATGAAAAACTAATAGATAAAAAAGGACTATATTCTGACTTCATTAAAATTAGAAGTGAAGCAGAAAGCTGGAAATTATAAGGAGGATTTAAAAATGAAATTAAAAGATGTAGTTAAAATTATAGTATTTTCGATTATAGGTTTTGTTTTGACGATGGGATTAGGTTATGCGACAGGAATGTTAGGAATTGCGCCAAGTTTATATATATCATGCGCCTTTGCCACTATTATTGGAGCACCAGTTTTCGTCATATTATCTAGGTCAGTAGGTAAAAGAGGTGTAGCTTTTTCATATTTCTTTTTAATAGGTGTTTACTATACCTTGTTGATGGGAATGTGGCCAATTCTTATTATCAATACAATAGCAGGAGTATTGTCTGAACTTGTTATGGGAGGAGAAGTAAATTATAAGGCAAATAATAAGAGAGCTGGATATGCCTATGGATTGGGTATGTTTATTTACTCATTCCATGCAATGGTTATAACTTATTTCTTTGGGACTAATCCTGCAATAGTCAAGATGATGAGCCCTGAATATATAAGTTTTTTAAAAAATTTCTATACGCCAATTAATATAGGTATATGTGCTTTAATTTCAGTTATTGCTTCTCTAATTGGAGCCAGTTTTGGAAATTATATTTATGGAAAATTTTTCTCAAGTAAAACTAAAGAAAGCAATTTGTAAAGTGAATAAAGTTGATAAGAAAAATGTTAGAATTAATCCAAAGACAATATTTGGATTAATTCTCATTTTTTCCATAGTTGTACTAGTAGGAAGCAATAATTTATATTATGCCTCTTTGATCATAAGCTTATTGTGTGTAGCTAGTACTTCTATAAAATCTGCCCTTAAATTTTTAATTGGTTTAATTATTATGTATTTTTTCTCCAAAGGTTTAGAATATATTTATGGAGGAATTCTCGTAGGTTCTATATATTCCATGTTAAAAATAGGATTAAGATTGTCACCTATTTTTATTTTAGCTAGAATTATATCTTTTTATAGTACCTCTTATCTAATTTCAGTATTGAGAAGTATGGGAATTAAAGGAAATTTAAATATCGCCATAGCACTTTTGTTTAGATTGCTACCAGAAATAAAGATTAGGCTTAGCGAAATCAGAGATGGATTGAAGATTAGAGGATTTAGGATAAGCTTTTTTCATCCTATAAAAGCATTTGAACTGTATTTTGTACCACTCCTTTATAAATGTTTGCATATTAGCGACACTTTAACTTGTTCAATATTGACCAAAGGAATCGAGTATAATGGTGAAAAATCAAATTTTCATAAAATCAAACTCAATATATTTGATTATATCCTTTGGCTACTTGGAATTGTTTTATTAGGGGGTAGTATATGGAAAATATTTTAGAACTTGAAATAGAATCCTTTTCTTATGACGAGAAAATTATATTAAAAGACATTAAAATTAGTATAAAGAAAGGTGAACTATTATTACTAACTGGAAGTTCTGGTTGTGGTAAATCGACATTATTGAGATTAATGAATGGATTAATACCAGAGTTTTATGAAGGAAATTTAAAAGGGGAGGTTCAAGTAAAGGGAAAGCCACTAGGGGAGTATGGGAAAGGGGAACTAGCAAAATATATTGGAAATGTTTTTCAAAATCCAAAAGATCAATTTTTTTGTACCATAGTTGAAGATGAAATTGCACTGGTGGGTGAAAATTTAGGCTTGCCCCGGCAGAAGCTAATTAAAAGAGTTGATGAAGTATTAAATTTATTAGATATTGAGCATTTAAGATATAAGTCTATTTTCAACTTATCTGGTGGAGAAAGACAAAAGGTAGCCATTGCTTGTACTTTAGTTTATGATACAGATTTAATTTTTTTTGATGAACCTTCCTCTAGTTTAGACTATAAAAGTATTGAAAATTTAAAAGATCTTATTCGTCTTCTAAAAAGCATGGGTAAGACAGTTGTTATAGCAGATCATAGAATTTACTATTTAAAGGACTTATTCAATCGCTTAATTTTAATGGATAAGGGGAAAGTTAAGGGCATTTATGGAAGTGGTGAAATTACACAAAATATGTGTCGCGATTTAGGACTTAGAACTTTAAATGAAGATTTTTTGAAGCCTGAAAAAGAACCAATTTATAGTAAAGAGCTTTTTTCTATAAATCATCTTGATGTACTCCAAAAATCTGAAGTTTTAATGAGTGATATTTCCTTTACATTGTCTGAAAGGGAAATAATGGCAGTAATCGGAGCAAATGGAGTAGGAAAAACAACATTAGCAAAAAACTTATCAGGTTTATCAGGAGGAAATAAAGATACAACATATGGCCATAAGGAAAAAGAGCGATTAAAGAATTCTTATTTTGTTCTGCAAGATGTTGATTCCCAGTTATTTTTGGATACAGCAGAAAATGATTTGTTAGCAAGCTTTGATATAAATGACAATAAAGTTAAGGAAGAAGCTAGATATTATCTTAAAAAAATTAATTTATGGGAGGAAAGAACATCTCATCCGCAAAAATTATCTGGAGGGCAGAAACAAAGATTAGCTGTAATAACAGCACTAATGTCCAAAAGAGGAGTCATAATTTTAGATGAACCTAGTTCGGGATTGGATTATAGAAGTATGAGTATAATGGCAGAATTATTAAATTCAATATCGAAAAAACAAGCAGTAATTTTAATTAGTCACGACATGGAATTGATTTTTAAAACTTGTAATTCTGTACTACTTTTAGATAGACAATCACATAAAAAAATTAATCTAAAAGGAAACGAAAATGAAATATTTAGTTTTTTAAGAAATAAATAAATGTACAGATTTTAATAATGAGTATTAAGTAGAATCTAGAATGTAAACATAAATATATTTATTATGTAGGGATATCTAAGATGAATAAGATATGAAAAAGGAGTTATTGACGAAAAGTCCTCTCTCATTAATGTTTTAGCTATCTATTCCTGCCGTCGTGGGTATGTTGGCCATAGGACTATATCCTTTGATGGATGGAATATTTGGTGGGAATATCATTGGTCAGGCAGCAATGACAGCTTGCGGAGTTGCATTACCATTGACATTTTTTAATAGTGGTACATCTACTTTGCTTGGTGTTGGCAGTGCTTTTATTTTGTCAAGAGCATCGGGAAAAGGAGACAAGGAAACAGTGGATAAGATTATGGGAAACTTAATCTATTGGGTAATTTTGTTTTCTGTAATCATTACTCTAGGAGGAATTTTTCTCGCACCATATTTTATTGATTTAGTAGTTTCAAGCGGAGAAATTAAAGAATTAGGAGCTTAAAAGTTTTAGAAAAAGATAAAAAAATTGCCGGATAATTGACGCTTATCTAAATTAAGCCAAGTTAAAACTTGATGAAATATAAAAACTAAGAGAAGTCATAGAAAAGAATCGTTATATAAAAGGAGTAGATTGCAATCTCATATAAGTAAGTTTCACATTACGTGATAAATCTTACACTCTACTTGTTATACTAAGATTGGAATGTTCTCTTATCTTATTATTTACCATGCAACAAAATAGCGAAACCTTGCAGTTGTAACCTAAATGGGAGAACAGGATTTGCTTAATATGAACTGTTGAACAGATAGATAGCAATCTAATTCTTCAAGCCTTGGAGATGATTAAAAGAAAAGAACTGGCTTCTCTTAAATTTATTAAATACGCCAAAGTTTTCAATGTTTGATATGTAATGCATTTTATTTGGATTTTCTTTATGATATTTACTAATGTAAGTTTATTAAATTCTTAATTTGATTTAGTTAAGAACAGTTTAAAGATGATCATTTGTGGGTAGATTTTATCTAGACAAATAGGAGATGTTTTATGAGTAATAATTTATATCTAGTATTTTTAGGCATATATATTTTAATTACTATCGTTAATTATAATCTTTTAAATAATCCAAAACCATATCCACCAAAGGAAATTAGAGATGAATTTAAAAGGGGAAGAGAAAGATTCTCTTCTTATAAGTATAGAGGGCTGTCCCATTATGTTCTTCCAAGACTCGTTAAAAGTGAATCGAATTGGATCAATGGAAGTGCCTATTGGTATAAATCTTGTATAAAATTAGGAATGATAGGTATAGTTATTACATTGATTACGATGATATTAGGAGAAGTTTTTAATCTATATGACTATTTGATTGGTATGTTTATAATTATAATACCTTCGATTTTAGTAATGATATACATTTGCTATCGAATGGAAAAAGATATATTAAAGGATTAAAATTAGTAGAATATGTTTAGTGGATTAATAGTTAAGATTAAACGCTTTCATGTTCTTTAAAACAAGAATTATTAGTTCTATATCCTTAAAGCATCAAGTATTTGATATTTAATTGAAGGAGTTGTACTTTATATAGTTATGATATTGTCTTTAATAAACTTCGACGAGATTATAAAAGTGGCAGGAT
>JAUNVF010000056.1 GCA_030537815.1 Tissierellia bacterium
AGGAGAATAGAAAATGTTAAAAGGTAGAAATTTGATAAATCCTGACGATTTATCGGTAGATGAAATTTATGAAATAATGACTTTAGCTCAAAAAATAATTAAGAGTCCTATGGAATATTCTAATATTTGTAAGGGTAGAATATTGGGGACTCTTTTTTTTGAACCCTCGACTAGAACGAGACTTAGCTTTGAAGCAGCTATGCATAGATTGGGAGGAAGTGTAATAGGTTTTTCTGAAAGTGCTTCAAGTTCTACATCAAAAGGAGAGAGCCTCTCTGATACTATTAGAACTGTTTGCGCATATTCTGATATAATAGCTATGAGACATCCAAAAGAAGGCTCTGCACATCTTGCAGCAAGCGTAACGACAGTTCCCTTAATTAATGCCGGCGATGGTGGGCATTATCATCCAACTCAAACTCTGACGGATTTGCTAACTATAATTGAATCGAAAAATACATTTGATAATTTAACGATCGGCCTATGTGGAGATTTAAAATTTGGTCGAACAGTTCATTCCTTGTTAAAGACAATGAAAAAGTTCGAAAATAATAAATTTATTTTGATATCTCCAACAGAGTTAAAAATACCAAATTATGTAAAGGCACTGGCTTTTAAAGGCGATGATGAATATGTAGAAGTAGAAAAACTTGAAGATGTAATTGATCAATTGGATATCTTATATATGACGAGAGTCCAAAAAGAAAGATTTTTTAACGAGGCTGACTATGTAAGATTAAAGGACAGCTATATTCTAAATTCGAAGAAAATGCAGATGGCAAAAAAAGATATGATAGTTTTACATCCACTTCCTAGAGTCAACGAAATTTCCGTAGAGGTTGATGAAGACCCTAGAGCTGTTTATTTTGATCAGGTAAAATACGGCATGTATGCGAGAATGTCATTGATAATAAAATTATTGGGGGAAGAAATATGCTAAGTATAACGAGTATTAAAAAGGGAATTGTGATAGATCATATTAAACCGGGCATGGGTTATGTAATTTTTAAATTACTTGAACTGGATCAGGCTGATTATAGAGTCGCCTTGATAATAAATGCTGATTCAGCTAAATTCGGCAAAAAAGATTTAATAAAAATCGAGAATGAAATTGATTTGGATTTAAGAGCCCTTGGAATACTGGATGAAAACCTGACTATTAATATAATCGAGGATGAGAAAATTGCCAGAAAAATTGATGTAGAATTGCCTGATAAATTTGAAGGTTTATTTAAGTGCAAAAATCCTAGATGCATTACTACTAGCGAGAGAAATATAGAGCATAACTTTTCGTTGATAGATAAAGAGAAAAGAACTTATAAATGTTCTTATTGCGATCATTTACTTAATATTGAAGAATAATCCTAATTACAAATCGAGGTGTAAAGATGATAATTGATAAATTATATGAAAGAGTTGAAGAGAGAAGTTTTGTATGTGTGGGACTGGATACAAGTTATGACTATCTTCCCGATATAATGAAGAAAAACTCGAACTTGGTCGATGCTATATTCCGATTTAATAAGGAAATAATCGATCATACTCATGATATAGTGAGTATATATAAATTACAGATAGCTTATTATGAAGCTTATGGTATTGAAGGAATGAAAGCTTATGTCAAGACTTTGGATTATTTAAAATCAAAAGATTTATTGATAATAAGCGATGTCAAAAGAGGAGATATAGCAGCCACTGCAAAGATGTATGCAAAAGCTTATTTTGAATCTCAATATGAATCAGATTTTATAACCTTGAGTCCATATATGGGTTATGACAGCATCACTCCCTATCTTCCATATCTAGAAAGCGGTAAAAAAGGTGTTTTCGTATTATTGAGAACTTCAAATGAGGGTTCTAAGGATATAGAATGCTTAGATTATAAGGGAAGACCTCTATTCTATAAGATAGGCGATGACTTAGCAGAAATGGGTAAAAAATACGAGGGTAAATCCGGTTATAGTCCATTGGGATTAGTAGTAGGAGGGACTCATTCAAATGAAGCCGTAGAAATAAGAAAGAGTTATGAAAATTCATTCTTTTTAATCCCAGGTTATGGCCATCAGGGAGCCAGCAGTGAAGATATAAGAAATTATCTAAATAATTTTAATGGTGGTGTAGTAAATTCTTCGAGGGGAATTATTACGCATTTCAAGAAATATGAAGACGGAGATAAAAATGTTGGCAAATACTCCAGAATCGCAGTTCAAAATATGAGGGAGGATATATATGGCGAGCAAAGATAGTTATATTAATGCTGCTGTATTGTCTAATGAAAAGGTCGGAGATAATGTATATAAATTAATGCTAAAAGGAAATTTCGAAGGAGAACCGGGACAATTCTATATGTTGAAAAACTGGGATTTATTTCCACTTCTATCGAGACCTCTTAGCATATGCGATATAAGCAGAGATACAATTACATTTTTGTATCTCGTAGTGGGTAAGGGTACTAAGCTCTTATCCGAATTACATAATGGGGACCATATATCCCTACTGGGACCTTTAGGCAATGGCTTTAAAATAGACGAATATAAAAAAGTAGCTATAGTTAGTGGTGGAATCGGAATTGCACCCATGCTTTATCTTGCAAAGAGATTGAATTGTAAAATAGATTTATATGCGGGTTTTAGAGAATATGATTATTTTATAAAGGACCTAAGTCCCTATGTCGATAATATATATTTAGCTTCTGATTTAGGTGCAGTAGGACAGAAGGGGAATATATTGACAATATATGAAGACAAGGATTACGATCAAGTATTCGCATGTGGACCTAATCCTATGTTGGCCGCATTGAAAAATGTATCTAATCCTAAAAAACTCCAGATATCATTAGAAAATCATATGGCTTGCGGAATTGGCGCATGCCTAGGATGTACAGTACAGACAAATGAAGGAATGAAGAGAGTTTGCGTTGAAGGACCTGTATTTATTGCAGAGGAGGTGCTTTATAATGCTTAAGACAGATCTCTGTGGCGTTGAATTAAAAAACCCGGTCATAGCAGCTTCAGGAACATTTGGATTCGGAAGAGAATTTGAACCTTATTTGGATCTAAATGAAATAGGAGGTATATCTACAAAAGGCTTAACCTATAATTCAAAACAGGGTAATACTGGGCAGAGAATACATGAAACACCTGCCGGCATTATGAATAGTATAGGATTACAGAATCCTTCAGTTAAATCTTTTATTGAGACGGAACTCGATTTTATGAAGCAATACAGTGCTGAAATAATTGTAAATCTAGGTGGAAATAATATAGACGATTATATAAATGGAGCAAAACTCCTTGAAGAAACTGATATTAATATTATAGAATTAAATATTTCTTGTCCTAATGTAAAAGAGGGGGGCATGGCATTTGGAATAAAATGTGAATCGGCATATTATGTAGTAAAAGAAATAAAAAATGTCAGTTCAAAGAAAATAATGGTAAAATTATCCCCTAATGCAGATGATTTGGTTAGAGTAGCTACGGAATGTGAAAGAGCCGGAGCAGATGCTCTGTCATTGGTAAATACATTTAATGCACTCGCTATTGATATTTACAAGAGAAAAGCTGTCTTTGACAATATTACTGCAGGCCTATCTGGCCCATGTATCAAGCCAATAGCATTGAGAATGGTTAGAGATGTATATAAAGCCGTAAGCATTCCTGTAGTGGGAATGGGTGGCATCATGGATTATAAAGATGCTATAGAATTTATAATGGCCGGTGCTACTGCTATTCAGGTCGGTACAGCCAATTTTATAAATCCATTAGTGATGCCAGAGATAGCAAATGGAATAGAGAATTTCATGATTGAAAATAATATAAAAAATTTAGAAGAGATTAGAGGAATTATATAGGAGGTCAAAATGGTTAATGTAAAAGATTTACTCAAAGAATGTAGTGCATTTTTACAAGGACATTTTTTATTGTCATCAGGAAAACACAGCGATGGTTATGTACAATGTGCAAGGCTTTTAATGTATCCTGATAAAGCTGAAAAAGTCATCTCTGTAGTCGCAGAAAAAGTAAAAGATCTCGATACTGATTTAGTCATCGGGCCTGCAATGGGGGGAATAATTGTTAGCTATGAATTAGGTAGACAATTGGGATTGCCTGCCATGTTCACAGAAAGAGAAAATGATATAATGACTTTAAGGAGAGGATTTAAAGTTGATGAAGGGGCAAAGGTGCTGATAGCTGAGGATGTTATCACTACCGGTAAATCATCTCTCGAAACTATAAAGGCATTAGAAGCTTATGGGGTTCAAGTATTGGGGATAGCATGTATGGTAAATAGAAGTGGCTTAAGTAAAGTAGATAAATATCCTATTTACTCAGCAATCGAACTCGATATAAATACCTATGATGAGGAATGTCCTCTTTGTAAAGAAGGATTGGAATTGGTAAAGCCTGGAAGTAGAAAGAAATTCTAAATCAAGATAAAAGACGGTAAGCCTCAAAAGCTTTAACCGTCTTTTTTGTCTTGGTCTTATATGAGATTTATAAAATATTTCATATGTCATTTCTTTAATTTGATTTCTCGCAAGCTGATTTATATAATCATCAAAAGATATTATGAT
>JAUNVF010000057.1 GCA_030537815.1 Tissierellia bacterium
AGGTCTATCGCCTTACAGCATTGTTTTCTACTCACTCCCATAGCTTCAGCCAATAGAGCGATGGTCTTCGCTTCAGGCGTGTAGACCTCTTTCATCTCTTCCATATCCTTATCTTCATCTTTTGGAAGACAGACAACTTCAGCTTTTTCATCTGTTGCTGCGTATTCACAGCAATTGCAATAAGCTATCTCTCCTTCTCCAACATCCGACAGGGCTATAAATTCATGAGATTTATCTCCACCCATAGCTCCTGAATCGCCTCTTACTATCTTGTATTCAAGTCCGAGTCTATCAAATATTTTTTCATAAGCCTTCCACTGAACCATATAAGATTCATTGGAACTTTCCTCGTCTATATCAAAACTATATGCATCTTTCATAAGGAATTCTCTAGCCCTGTTTATTCCAAATCTAGGTCTTTTTTCATCCCTATATTTTGTCTGAATCTGATAAATCGTCAAGGGCAATTGCTTATAGCTTCTTATCTCTCCCTTTATGAGTGTCGTAAAATACTCTTCAGCAGTCGGTCCTAAACAGAAATCTCTATTATGTCTGTCTTTTAATTTAAACATCTCAGGGCCATATACGCTCCATCTTCCCGACTCTTCCCATATCTCTTTCGGTTGTATTGCAGACATTAAGATTTCCTGCGATCCGCAATTGTCCATCTCTTCTCTAACCAGCTCTTCAATCTTTCTGACAACTCTATATCCCAATGGCAAATAAGAGTAAATCCCTGAGGCCGATCTTCTAATCATACCTGCTCTCAATAGCAATTTATGACTCTTAACCTCGGCCTCAACCGGATCTTCTTTAAGCGTCGGCATATAAAATTTTGACATCTTCATAATTATCCCTCCAAAAAAATAACTCTCGTCTCCAAGAGACGAGAGAATAACTCACGCGGTACCACTCTAATAAAGTCTTCAGACTTCACTCAAAAGCTATAAGGCGCTTACCCAAAAGCTCATAGACGGGTTCATATCCTATATGCTGAGAAGCTCACACCAACCTTCTCTCGCTTTAGCATTAGTCGATATTACTATTTCTATTCATCGCTCATATCAATACCATAATGATATCATTTCATTTTTCAGTAGTCAAATCGATCTTCAGTTACAAGTTAATATTAAAATAGCCAAAATATATTTACTATTGTCATTTATAATTGAGTTTAGATTAAAGATTTGGTCAAGATAATTCCCAAAATATTTATTTGTCTTAGAGTTTTTAATAGATTATTAAATTATATTATCTAATTTAAATTAGATATTTTTTATATTAGGTGAATATTTAAATTCAGTCTAGTTTTCAAGAAAATTAATAGAAAATAATAGAAATAAAATGAATTTCTAGTTATAATAATACTGGATATCAATACCGATTAATCTGGAGGTTCAAATGAAAAATAAATTAAGCGGCGTTCCCGAAACCCTTTTGTGGACCCTTTATAATCGAGCCACAGAGTCAAAAAAATCAGATGGCGTCATAAAAGATATAAAGGCAGAAGAAATCTTTGACAGTATAGACTTTCCATATAAAGAAAAATTTGGAAAGCCAAGTAATTTATTTCATCCTATACGATCGCTAATATTCGATTCTGAAATTGAAAAATTCATCGCAGAACATCCAGAAGGAGTTATTGTGAACTTGGGTGAAGGACTTGAAACCCATCGATTTAGAGTCCGTCCTAATAATAATCTCTGGTATACTGTGGATTTAAAAGAGGCGATTCAAATAAGAGAAGAATTTATATCAGCTGATGATAGGCATATACATTTAGCCTGTTCAGCACTGGATCCGAGATGGATTAATAATATCGATAGAAGTAGCCCCGTTCTTATTAATGCGCAAGGTCTCTTGATGTATTTTCAAGAAGAAGATGTTAAGAAATTGATTCAAAATATTGCAGACTATTTTGAAAGGGCAATTATAGTATTTGATATTATAAATAAGCGTTTTTCAGAGCAGACGATGAGGGGATACAAGATTACAGATAATTATATGGCTCCACAGATGCCCTGGGGAATGCAGCGACACGATATACAGAAGACATTTCCAAAATGGAGCAAAAGAATAAAAAAAGTCGATGAAATAGATATGTATTTTCCCAGAGGACTAAAAAAATACTTTTTTATAATCGGCTACAAACTACCCTTTATAAGGGATAGTATGCCGGTCATTGTAAAGCTAGAGATATTTTAATAAAATTATTTAAAATTTGGGCTAGAATTTGATTCTAGCCTTTTAATATATCAAGAATATCTTTTTAAGCTCGATTCCATCAGCTAAAAAACTCTTCATCTATTTATTTTTTATAGATTTAATTTATATCATAATCAAATAATAAATCTGTCCCGATTTTAAATTAGCTCTCGATTTTTATAGACAAAATATCTAGTTAAATTTAGAGTTAGGATATCTGCAATGGGTTGAGTTATGATTAAGCCTTTCAAACCAAATAATCTGGGTAAAATTATGATTAGTGGAATAAAGAAAATTCCCTGCCTAGATAAATTGAGTACACCTGCTTCTAGAGCTTTTCCCATCGCTAAGAAAGCAGAGGAGTAAATATTTTGATAACTGAAGAACACAAAAGCTAATCCATTATAGACCAATGCCTTTGTAGCTATTTCAATCAAAAATTCCGGCCCATCTTTTGCAAATAAAATCGCTATGGGTCGAGCCGATATCATTATGATTCCACCAAATAATGCACAGAAGATAAAACCCCATCTCTTTGTTATCTTTATAGCCGACTTTACTCTTTTATTTTCTCCTGACCCGTAATTGATTCCTATAACTGGGATGAAACCTTTCGTAAATCCAAATACTACATATAATCCTATGGACATAACTCTTAGCATTATGCCCATCGCAGCAATTGCATCATCTCCATATGGCTTGGCCGCCATATTTGTCAAGCCAACCGAAACTGAAGTTAAGATACGATTTAAAAATATAGGAATTCCAATTCTAAATATCTCAACCAATATATATAAGTCTTTTTTTATATATCTCAAGCCGATTTTTAATAGATTCTTTTTTGATAAAATTCTATAGATATATAGCAATGTAGTAATTGCTTGGGCTATTGCAGTGGCATATGCCGCTCCATTTATTCCCAAATTAAATTTATATATGAATATTGGGTCGAGAAATATATTTAATATAGCCCCCATCGCCATTATCGACATAGTAATATTTGACCTACCCTCTGATGTCATCAAATTATTCATGGTAATATTGAAAACAGTAAGATAAGATGACAGTATTACTATTTTTGAATAGCTTTGCGCGTATTTTATTATGCTGTCGGTTGCTCCAATAAATATTAGTATGGGCTTCAAAAAAACCAAGATTGTTATGCTAAAAATAAATGTGGTGATAATTCCATATAGAATTGACATGGTGGCAGTCGAATTCGCTCGATCTAGATCATTCTGCCCAAGAAGTCGAGAAATAAAAGATCCTGCTCCACTACCAAAGATAAGGCCAATCCCTAAAATAATTTGAAAGATCGGAAAAACCACGCTGATTGCAGCTAATTGTTCATGACCTAGTCCCGATACAAAATAGGAATCTACCAGATAATACAATGCGGTTATAATCATTCCTATCATTGTCGGTATACATATAATCAGCAGACTATCTTTCATTTTCCCATTTTTAATCAATTCAATTTTATCTCTCTGATTCATTTGAAATTCCTTTCTTATTCAGAGTCTTAAATTTCTGTATTGGCATTTTAATATATCTATCATAAATAAAATGCCTCCTATAGCGATGGGCTTAGAAGGCATTTTATCAGTATTTACAATTATTCTATAATCATTTCTTTTGATTGGTCAAAGACTTCAACCCATGTTTGACCCGGGTTTAATTTTATTGGATTTTCATTCAAATCTAAAAATTCCGTCTTAGAACTTCTATCCGCTTTTTTCCAAATTATTTCCTGAACTGTTCCATTTGTCAGTAGATATCCCCTTCCTTCTCCTACATTATCGACAGATCTGTGAACTCCATCTGCATAGAATCCCATGGATACCATTTGAACTATTATATTTTTTGCAGCAATTTGCGTTTTATCAATCTCTTCAAGATGAGCTTGTCCATCTACAAATCTAAGATATGTCTTTGTGCTTTCGTCATATTTAAATTCACTGCTTCCTCCTGGTCTGAATCCGAGGAATAGTCTATTTGCTGATTCCGCTTCTGGCTTTGTATCTTCAATATTGAATTCAAATATACCCTTCGCCTCAATCCCATCATATCCAAAATCCACAATTCCCTGCCTTATAGCAGATGATGAGGAATATGCATTATGAGGAGCGACTTTCCCCAAGTCATTTTGCCTCCATATATATGGTGAGGCGACTTTCATACCGTCTATCTCATTGATTCCAAAATCGTAAACATCTGCATCTGCATCATCTGAACCACCATATCTCGTTAGGACAGCGTCGTATTCCATCACAGTATTTAGAAAATAAGCTCTGGCAGATCTTATAG
>JAUNVF010000024.1 GCA_030537815.1 Tissierellia bacterium
AAACAGTCAAAAATAAAAAATGTGTATATTTCAATATCTTAGAGAGATATAGAAATATACACATAGCTTGGTGCCGAAAGCGGGATTCGAACCCGCACGGTGTTGCCACCACAGGATTTTGAGTCCAGCACGTCTGCCAGTTCCATCATTTCGGCTTACAAAAAATATAATAGCACAAATTTTTTAAAAATACAACTATTTAGTATCTTCTTTATTTTTACATCTATCTATTATATACTTAATTAATAAGGAAATAAAATATTTTTTTAGGGGGATAAATGAAAACCATAGTTTTAATTGACGGATCGAGCCTTATTTTTAGGGCTTTTTACGCAATAAGAGAGCTAAGAACCAAGGATGGAATTTATACTAATGGCGTCTACGGTTTTTTGAGTATGTATTATAAGATAATGGAGGACTATAATCCGGATTATGCTTGTGTCGCCTTTGACAGAAGTGGACCTACATTGAGGGAGAAGGATTATGATCAGTATAAGGCGAATAGAGATAAGGTACCATCGGAGCTAAGCTCACAATTTGGAATTTTAAAAGATATCTTGGACTCAATGGGAATAAAACATGTCGATTTGGATGGATATGAGGCCGATGATATAATTGGAACTCTAGCAAAGATATTCAATGAAAATGGATATGAAGCCGTAATTGTTACGGGAGATAGAGATTTTTTACAATTAGTCAATGATAATACTAAGGTAGTTCTTACTAAGAGAGGAATTACGAATACGGTCACATATGATCTGGAAAAAATAAAAGAAGAATTTGAATTAGATCCTAAGCAATTGATTGATGTCAAGGGGCTGATGGGAGATGCTTCAGATAATATACCCGGAGTTCCCGGAATCGGAGAAAAGACGGCATTAAAATTAGTTAGACAATTTGGAAATATCGATAATATTTATGAAAATATTGATGATGTTTCCGGAAAGGCATTGAAGAGTAATTTAATAGAAAATAAAGATATAGCATATTTGAGTAGAAATCTAGGTGAAATAATATTAAATACTCCAGTAGATTCGAGCTTAGAAGATTATTCGATTAAAGAAGCTGATTATGAATCTCTAAAAGAAAAATTTGACAGATTGGAATTCAGAACTTTTGCAAGCAAATTACCTAATTCAGATAAAAATGATGATGTAAAATCAGAATATTTAATGATTGATGAATTTAATATATCTGAGATAAAAGAAAATATTGGGAAGACAAAAGAATATACATTTAAGATATTTTTTGATGATGATTCATATATAAGATCAAAACCAATAGCGATAGGAATAAAGCCGAAGGGCATAAAGAAAGTTTATATTTCAAGACTTGGAAGCACCGAATCTGAAAATATACAATTAGATTTAGAAAGAGAGGAAGAGTCTGGAAATTATATGGATTTAAGCCAAATTATAGATGGTGAATTATCAAAAATTTTCAAAGATAAAAAATATATAAAGACAAGTTTTGATATAAAATCAGATTTATATTTTTTCCTTAAAAATGGGATTGAAATAGAAAATTATCGAGACAGTATGATATCTGATTATCTGATTGACCCTTCTCAGACAGGATTTAGCGTACAAAAACAGGCATTGCAATATCTGAGCAAAAATATGGTTGATATCGATGAACTGAGGGGTAAGGGCAAGAAGAGGAAATTTATGTCGGAGCTCGAAGATGATCAATTATTTGAGTATATTTCAGATTATCTTACAATTACAGAAAAGATATATCCGATTGTAGATAAGATAGTAGAAGAACGTGAAATGCATGAGCTTTATTATGATATCGAACTTCCATTGATTAAGGTATTGGCAGATATGGAAAATACCGGATTTAAAGCTGATACTAAGGTGTTGGAAAAAATTGGGGATGAATTGATCGGAAAGATAGAAAAATTGGAACATGATATCCACGAAATAGCGGGTTATGAATTTAATGTAGGTTCTCCAAAACAATTAGGGGAAGTTTTATTTGACAAATTGGGTCTGCCGGTTATTAAAAAGACAAAGACCGGATACTCGACCGATGCCGAGGTTCTCGATAAATTACTCGGTAAACATGAAATAATAGAGATGATTCACGAGTATAGGAGTATAACAAAATTAAAGAGCACTTATATTGACGGATTAATGCCTTTAATCTCTAAAGATGGGAGAATACACTCTACTTTTAGGCAAAATATAACTGCGACGGGAAGAATAAGTAGCACTGATCCCAATCTTCAAAATATACCGATTAAGACTGAAGAGGGCAGGAGAATTAGAAAGGCTTTCGTAGCCAGTGAAGGATGCAAATTGGTCGATGCAGATTATTCCCAAATAGAGCTTAGGGTTTTAGCACATCTTTCTAATGATGAAACGATGATAAAGGCTTTTAAAAATGACGAAGATATCCATACTAAGACGGCATCGGAATGTTTCCATGTGGATATGAAGGATGTCACTCCTCTTATGAGGTCTAGGGCAAAAGCCGTAAATTTTGGAATTGTATACGGGATCAGTGATTATGGACTTTCAAGAGATTTAGGAATACCTAGAGCGGAGTCTAAAAAATATATAGAAAACTATCTTGCGACTTATCCCGGAATAAAGAAATATATGGACGATATAGTAAAAAAAGGAAAAGAAGATGGCTATGTTGAAACCATACTCAATAGGAGAAGATATGTACCTGAACTTGAATCGAAAAATTTCAATATTAGAGGATTTGGAGAGAGAATAGCTTTAAATACTCCCATTCAAGGATCGGCAGCTGATATAATAAAAATTGCGATGGTCAATGTATACAATGCTTTAAGAGATAGGAATTTAGAGTCAAAGTTGATTCTTCAGGTTCATGATGAGCTTATAATAGATGCATTAGAGGATGAAATTGATGAGATAAAATCAATGCTTTTAGAGATAATGGAGGCAGCTCAAGATCTCAAAGTCGAGCTCAAAGCTGATATCAGTACTGGAGATTCATGGTATGATTCGAAATAAAATAATTGTAATTACCGGAGACCTGGCCTCCGGTAAGTCTACTGTATTAAAGATTTTAAAGGAATTCAACAATATTGTAATAAATACTGATGATTTAGCGAGAGATATTTATGGTATAATTGATGTGAATATAAAAACTATAAATCTTTTTGGTAAAGATATTCTCGATTTATCGGGAAAGATAGACAGAAAAAAGTTGAGAGATAAGCTGATTGAAAATCCTGATAAGGTTGAGAAATTAAATGAGATAACTCATCCCATAATCATGAAAAGAGTTCGAAATGAGATAGATAAATATGAGGGAGAAAAAGTATTTGTTGAAATTCCATTGTATTTTGAGTCTAAGGAAATTATCGAAAAATTTATCGAAGTTGATTATGTGGTCTATATACGCAGCTCCTATGATACTCGATTAGATAGATTGATGAAAAGATCAAGTCTTGATAAAAACTCAGCGAGAAAGTTTATGGATCTTCAAATGCCTGAAGAGTATAAGAAGAAAAACGCCGATTATATAATAGAAAACAACGGTAATTTGAGCGATCTTAAACAAAATATCCACAATCTACTGAAAAAGATTTAATACTGAGGTGATTAGATGAAAGTAATTAAAAATATAATATTGGCTATAATAATGGTCGCCATTCTTTCGGTGGGTATGTCTCTTGCCATCGTTACTATGAAGACTGTCGACATGAAGATAAAATATGTAGATATAATTGAAAAATACAGTAAGATGTATAATTCAGATCCGCTTATGATAGCGTCGATAATTAGGGTTGAATCAGACTTTAATACAGATGCAGTATCCCCGATGAATGCAAAAGGACTTATGCAGATATTGCCGGATACGGGCAAGTGGATATCAGAAAAACTTGAAGAAGATTATCATGATGAAAAATTGCATGACCCCGATTATAATATACATCTTGGAGCTTATTATTATGAGTACCTATTTGAGCATTTTGGAGATGTAGAGATCGCTCTGGCAGCTTATAATGGTGGAATGGGAAATGTTGAGGAATGGTTGAAAGATCCTGAAATTTCCATACATGGAGATAAATTAGATAATATTCCTTTTAAAGAAACTAAATCATATGTCGATAAGGTAATGAATACTTATGGTGCTTATAAGCTATTTTACAAAAATAATCTACCGGATCAGGAATCATTTGACAATCCTATAACCCTAGTTTGGAGGAATTATAAAGCTTTTGCTAAAGACATTATTGAAAAGTTTTAACAAACTTAAGTCATTTTATCAAAAAAATTACGATTTAGCTATTGAACAAATCTCTATAATGCTATATAATAGATAGCGTTATAGAGGATAAAAGCAGAAGTGGTGGAATTGGTAGACACGCTATCTTGAGGGGGTAGTGAGCATAGCTCGTGGGGGTTCGAGTCCCCCCTTCTGCACCATTACTCCTAAAATCAAATAAATGAGAGGTGGGTTAGATGAGTCTTGAAGATGTAACTTTTAAAGGCGGAGTACATATGCATGATTTCAAAGAATTGACATGCGACAAACCTGTAAAGACAGGAATTAGCCCTAAATCTGTTACAATAGCCCTTCAGCAACATATCGGAGTAACTTGTGAGAGCTTAGTCAAACGAGGCGATAGAGTCTTGGTTGGAGAAAAGATTGGCGAATCTAAAGCATTCATGTCTGTTCCCGTTCATTCAAGCGTTTCAGGTACGGTTAAATCGATTGATGATATAACTTCGCCTGCGGGTATGAGATGCAAAGCCGTCACTATCGAATCCGATGGATTAGATGAAATAGGCTATGAGATTGTCAACAGATCTATTGACGAGATAAAGCAAGACGAAATTGTACCGCTTATTAAAGAAGCCGGAATCACCGGATTAGGCGGAGCTGCGTTTCCAACACATATAAAATTATCACCGCCCGAAGATATCAAGATTGATACGGTTATCATAAATGGTGCGGAATGCGAGCCCTATCTAACAGCAGATCAAAAAATCATGGAGATTCATCCGGAGAATGTAGTTGGCGGTTTGAAACTAGCTATGAAGGCGGTTAATGCTGAGAAGGGCTATATTTGTATTGAAACAAATAAACCCGGAGCCATAAAAGCTATAAGTGAAGTGGTGAAAGGCGAAGAGAATATTAAGGTATTGGGTTTAAAGCCTAAATATCCTCAGGGTGACGAAAAGAGATTAATTGATGCTACGACTAAAAGACATGTGCCATCGGGCGGATTGCCTATGGACGTTGGGGTAGTTGTCATAAATGCATATACATCTAATTGCATTTATGAAGCAATCACAACCGGAAAACCGTTATATGAGAGAATAGTTACAGTAACGGGATCTGCGGTTAAAGAGCCGACAAATGTGATGGCCAGAATCGGAGTTCCTCTCAAATACTTGCTTGAGGAAGCCGAAGGTTTTAAGGAAAAGCCGGGCAAGATTATTGTCGGAGGACCTATGATGGGCGAGACACAATTTACTATAGATGCCCCAATGGTCAAGGCGACGGGCGGAGTCCTATGCTTAACAGAAGAAGAAGCAAAACCGGAAAAAGTACAGAGCTGCATCAAATGCGGTAAATGTCTAACAGTTTGTCCGGTCTTTTTGCAACCCCTTTATTTGGAATCTTTGGTCAGACATGGTGTTTACGAAGGAGCAAGAGATTTAAATATAATGGATTGTATAGAATGTGGTTCTTGTTCTTATATTTGTCCTGCAAAGAGGCCTTTGGTTGAAAGCATCAGGATGGGTAAGAGAGAATTGAAAAAGAAAACTCAAAGAGTTTAATTAGGAGGCATTATGGATAATACAGAAAATAAAATTAATGAAGTAGTGCTTGATGATCTGCTAGTCGTTTCATCCTCTCCTCATATAAGATCAAATGAAACAGTATCTAGGATAATGCTTGATGTAATCATAGCCTTAGTTCCAACGAGTATAGCTGCGATTTACTTTTTTGGACTCAAAGCTCTAGTGCTGATCTTATCTTCAGTCATTGCAGCTGTCGTAGCGGAGGCTCTCATTCAAAAAGCATTTAAGAAGGAAGTCACTATAAATGATTTATCTGCAGTTGTCACGGGATTATTATTGGCTTTAAATGTACCGGTATCATTACCAGTTTGGAAATTGGTCGTGGGATCTTTCTTTGCCATAATTGTCGTCAAACAGTTTTTTGGCGGACTCGGCTCGAATTTTATGAACCCTGCATTAGCTGCAAGAGCCGTACTGATGGCTTCTTTTGCAAAAGATATGGGAAAGTTCACTGAGCCTTTGACAGATATGATTTCCATGGTTACTCCGCTTTCAGGTGGACCAATGCCTACATACCAGCAGATGCTTATAGGAAATATGCCCGGTTGTATTGGGGAGGTATCGAAGATAGCATTACTGATTGGAGCTGCATATCTGGTTTTTAGAAAAGTTATCAGCCTTAGAATCCCATTGATATACATAGGAACTACCTTTATTTGCGTTTTGGGATTAGGTTCCGGATTAGAAGGTAGTTTACAGCATATTTTGACGGGTGGATTGATACTTGGAGCATTCTATATGGCTACAGATTATGCATCTAGTCCCGTAAATAAAAAAGGTCAAGTGGTATTTGCGATAGGTTGTGGTATTTTGACGGCTCTCATAAGGATTTTCGGAGGATATCCTGAAGGGGTTTCTTTTGCCATAATAATAATGAATATATTTGTTCCGCTGATTGAGAAGTTTACTGCACCCAAAACATTCGGTACAGGAGGTGCTAAATAATGAAAGAGATGAGAGTATTAGCTGTCAGATTATTTCTTATTACTGCAATAGCAGGCTTGGTATTAGCAGTTGCTAATAGTTTTACCGCACCAGTGATTGCAGAGCAAAAAGCGCAAAAATTAGCTGAGTCTCTTAGAGAGGTATACTCTGATGCTGAGGAATTTGATAGGCTGGAAGATCAAGAGATGGCGGATATCATAGGAGAAAATGAAGCTGTAAAGGAAATATTTACAGCAAAAAGTTCCGGTGAACCGATAGGTTATATTTTTAGATCTCTAGGAAAAGGCGGATTCGGAGGCAAGATAGAATTTATAGTCGCAGTTTCAAATGACGAGGAAATCAAGGGATTTAAAGTACTGGCTCACGAAGAGACGCCCGGATTTGGTAAGCAATGCGAGGAAGCATTTTTTGAAGATGGTGTAGCTGGAAATAAGATAGATCAGGATTTAACTGCTGCGGAATCACCTTCAACCGACTATGATATTCAAGCTATAAGCGGTTCAACGATCACTACGACCGCAATACTTAACGGATTAAACGATACATTGATGATTGCAAGAGAATTGGTAAATTAGGAGGCTATCATGAAGAATATTTTTTTAGACGGGATATTTAAAAATAATCCTGTAATCGTTCAGCTGGTAGGACTCTGTTCGGTGCTTGCGATTACTACTACAGTAGTCAATGCAATTGGGATGGGTGCTGCTGTAACTTTCGTACTTTTAGGATCAAATATAGTTGTTTCTCTACTTAGAAAGTTCATACCCGACAAGGTGCGAATTCCATCTTATATCGTAATTATAGCCACATTTGTTACTATAGTAAAGATGATGATGGAAGCATATCTTCCCGCATTGAATGAATCTCTGGGTATATTTATACCTCTTATAGTAGTAAACTGTATAATTTTGGCTAGGGCGGAATCTTTTGCTTCTAAGAGAACGGTTTTGGAATCAATATTTGATGCTTTGGGACAGAGCTTAGGATATACATTATCAGTTGTCGTATTGGCTGCTGTCAGGGAATTATTTGGATATGGCACATTGCTAGGACTTAGAATAATTCCTGAAGCATTTACTATAGGGGTTTTTGCACAAGCACCCGGAGCTTATATAATACTAGGGATTATGATAGGTGTATTTAATATAATTCTTTCCAGGAATAAAAAGAAAGAGATTGAAGGAGGCAATTAATGGAAAATCTATTTACTATAATCATCGGTTCCATATTTGTAAACAACTTCGTACTGGCTAAATTCCTGGGTATTTGTCCTGTTCTTGGAGTTTCACAAAAGACTGAAACTGCATTTGGAATGGGTCTTGCCGTAACTTTCGTAATAACGATGGCATCGGTGATTACATATGCTATCCAGAAATTTATATTGGATATTTTAGGTTTAGAATATTTACAGACCATTGTATTTATCCTCGTTATTGCTACTCTTGTTCAATTTGTAGAGATGGTTTTGAAAAAGACGAGTCCCAATTTATACAATGCACTAGGGGTATATCTGCCTTTAATAACTACAAATTGCGTTGTTTTAGGAGTTGCTATTTTAAATATCGAATCTGAATACAATATAATAGAAGTCGTTGCAAATGCATTGGGAGCTTCAATAGGATTCATAATTGCGATAGTAGTGCTCGCTTCTATAAGAGAAAAATTAGAACATGCAGATATTCCCGAATATTTTAAAGGAGTACCAGCTGCGCTTTTCACTATAGGACTAATGTCAATCGCATTTATGGGCTTCTCCGGACTGGTATAGGAGGAAGATATGGATAATATGACGAGCGTATTTATACCTGTTGTCGTGCTTGGCGGACTTGGATTTGCATTTGCTCTGCTTCTCTCTTATGCATCTAAGGTATTTCATGTAGCTGTTGATAGAAAAGTCGAGGAAGTTAGGGCTGCATTGCCTGGTGCAAACTGTGGAGCTTGTGGTTTTCCCGGTTGTGATGGTCTGGCAAAAGCGATAGCTTTAGACGGAGCATCTATAAGCTCTTGTCCAATCGGTGGTCAGGCTCTTGTAGAAAAGCTTGCCGAGATTATGGGGCAAGATGCTGTTGAGACGACAAAGGAAGTTGCGGTAGTAATGTGTCAAGGGGATGACGATAAAGCTGGAATAAAGTATAATTATCAAGGAATAGCAGATTGTCGATCTATGGCAGCCTTGCAAGGTGGAAATAAGATTTGTAATTATGGCTGTCTGGGTGGTGCAACTTGTCAATCCGTATGTGACTTTGATGCTATCAGGATGGAAAATGGATTGGCTGTAATTGATAGAGATAAATGTACTGCATGTATGAGATGCATTGATATATGTCCTCAGAGGATTATAGACTTAGTTCCATATGATATGATATCTGTTGTAAAATGTAAGAGTTATGCTTCAGGTAGAGATGTCAGAGGAGCTTGTAAAGTAGGATGTATAGGTTGTAAACAATGCGTGAGACAATATCCAGAAGGTTTTGTCGTTGAAGATTTTCTTGCCAAAGCCGTTTACGATATTAAGGATATAGATCAAGAAAAATTGGATAATGCTATAGCAAAATGTCCACCGAAATGTATTTATCCCGGTCTTCAATTAAAAGAAGAAGCGGACAGGAAAAAAGCTGCTGAAAAGGCTGCTAAAGAGAAAGAAAAAGCGGCAGAAGAGAAAAAAGAAGAAGAAATAAAAGCTAGCTAAAAATAAAAGCATTCTACATCATGTAGGATGCTTTTTAAATAATAATTGTAGGCATTATGATACTTGTTAATTAGCATTTTTGATGATAAACTATATCTATAATAATTATGGAGAAAATAATGAAAAAAGGCGATATAATTACTATTTTTATAATTATAGTTCTCGGTTTATCTTTTTTGATTTTTATCAATAGAACTCAAAATCAAACAGGTAATTCTTATATAAGTATTCAAGTTGACGGTAAAGAGATTAAGAAAATTGAATTTGATGAAAATACTATAGGGACAGAGTATGAAATAAATAATGAATTCGGATATAATAAATTAGAAATAGGAGAAAATAGAGTTAGGGTTATAGAAGCTGATTGTAAAGACAAAATCGATGTTAAGCAGGGATGGATTTCTAAGCCCGGCGAAACTTTAGTTTGTCTACCTCATAAATTGGTCATTGAGATCAAATCTGAGGATTCGGATGGCGACATCGACCATATCAATTACTAATCAGCTTAATAAGAGTAAGCAATCATGAGAAAATATATTTATTTATCGGTATTAGTTGCTGCTGCACTAGCACTTTCTTTACTCGAGATGGCTATTCCCTTGCCATTCATTGCGCCGGGCGCAAAACTTGGACTTTCCAATATGGTTATTCTGGTTTGTCTTATAATTTTTGGGTTTAAAGATGCTATGCTGGTAGCTGTAATGAAATCAGTTGTTTTAATGTTGGTTACAGGAAGTGTAACAGGCATGATATACAGTTTAGCGGGCGCTGTTCTCAGCGTCCTTGTCATGCACCTCGCATATACGAAATTATCAAAATTTTTAAGTTTAATCGGCGTCAGTATATTAGGAGCCACAGCTCATAATTTTGCACAGATTTCAGTTGCGGCGATGGTGATGCAAAATATTAAGATGTATAATTATCTGCCAATTCTTTTGATTACTGGAATTTTTACCGGTTATTTTGTCGGAATGTCGTCAAATTATATTTCAAAACATCTGCTTAAAATAGGATTGATGGACAAGATGAGGAGAGAATAATGACTGATAAAGACCTTGATATTGCTGAAGATAAAATAGAATTCTACGAACCAAATAAAATCAAGCAAGATGATAAAAGCGATGAATATTTTAGTCTGAAGAAATTGGAAAATATTAGAATCAAGGATTTAAATGAATTTGATAGGCCTATGGAGAAGCTAAAATTTGAAGGTTGTGAGTATTTAAGCGATGCGGAGCTATTTGCCATATTATTAGGCACGGGAACGAGAGATTGCTCAGCTTTAGATTTAGCAAATAGACTTTTGGTTCATATAGGAAATCATGAAGCATTAATGGATACTACTGTGGAAGAGCTGATGCAGATAAAGGGAATTGGATTGGCCAAAGCTTCGAGAATCGTTGCAGGTCTTGAACTTGGAAAGAGATTGAGCAGGAGAAAATCGATAAGAAATATTAAAATAAACTCACCTTCGAGTATTGCAGATATCTTTATGGAAAGATACAAATACGAAGAGAAGGAGCATTTTTCGATATTATTATTGGACACGAAAAATCAGATTATCGGGGAGGTCCGAGTTTCTACCGGAGATTTAAATAAATCTATCGTCAATCCCAGAGAAGTTTTTAAAATCGCAATTAAAAAAAGTGCTAATTCGATTATATTAGTACATAATCATCCTTCTGGAGATGCTAGAGCTTCAAATGAAGATATAAATGTAACTAGGAGATTGATTGAAGCCGGAGAGATAATTGGTATAAAAATACTCGATCATCTCATTATCGGTTACAATGAATATTTTAGTATGAAAGAAGAAAATATAATATGATGGGAGATATATATGAGTAAGATATTCAGCTTTATTGCAGGCGATATCGGAATCGACCTAGGTACGATAAATACAATTGTATATGCGGATAAAAAAGGAATAGTGATTAATGAACCTTCAGTAGTTGCCATAGATATAAATACCGGAGAGATAGTTGCGGTAGGACAAAAAGCTTGGGACATGATTGGTAAGACGCCATCGAATATCGTATCTATGAGGCCTTTAGAAGAAGGCGTGATTTCTGATTACGAAATTACACAAGCAATGCTAAAATACTTTATCGATAAATCTGTATCGGGCTTTTCGTTTTTATCTCCCAGAGTTGTAGTTTCCATACCTTCAGGTATAACTGATGTGGAAAAAAGAGCGGTTGAAGATGCAGTTCTTCAGGTAGGAGCTAGAGATGTATTATTGGTCGAAGAATCTATAGCATCTGCTGTCGGAATGGGGCTACCTGTATATGAACCTAAGGGAAATATGCTAGTTAATATAGGTGGAGGTACGACAGAGGTCGCTGTGATATCTCTTGGGGGAATTGTTTGTTCTAAATCGATATTTATCGGTGGAGATAAATTTAATTCTTTAATAATTGATCATGTCAAAGACGAATATGAATTGATGATAGGATATAGTACTGCCGAAGAGATAAAGCTAGAGATAGCTTCAGCTGTAGATGTCGAAGAAGATCGAGTTATAAGCGTATCTGGAAGGGATTTGGTCAGCGGTTTACCGGAGAAAAAGGATATAAAATCAAAAGCTATCTCCAAATTGATAAGAGATCAGGTTTACGAGATAGCCGATGGAATTAAATCAGTTTTGGAAAGAACGCCACCGGAACTGTCAGCAGATATAATGCAAAATGGAATATATCTAACCGGCGGTTCAGTAAAACTGAAAGGACTTTCACAAATCTTAGCGGAAGCTGTAAGCATGCCCTTTACTGTTGACCAGGAACCCATGTTGAGTGCAGGGCTGGGAACCGGCGAATTGATAAAGAAATTTAATGAAATTAAAAAGTCCAGAATAACTAAGTAGGTATATTATGAATCAGGAAAATAAAAAGAAAAAAATAATTTCAGCTTCAATCACGATTGTCATTTTAATTATATTGATGATCCTAACTTCAAGGCCAAATAAAGTTATCCCAATGGCGGAAGATATTTTAGGATCTGTTTTCAATCCCCTCAATAAGGCTGTAAGCTATACCAGCTCTAAGGGCAGAGATGCATTCGTATATGTATTTGGCACTAGAAAGATGAGGACCGAAAACAAAGAATTGAAAGAGGAAAATGAAAATCTAAAAAAAGAGATCGCCATCTATCAGTCATTAATTGCTAAGGCTGAATTTTTGGAAGATGAATACAATCTCCTTAAAAAAACTGAATTTAATTTGACTCCTGCTTATATAATATCAAAAGATCCCAATAATTTCTTTATTAATTTCACTATAGATAAGGGAAAGAAAGATGGAGTTAAGGCGGGAGATATTATAGTTACTGGCCAAAAGTACACGGATTCCAATTATATAGAATCGGTAGTTGGAAAGGTCGAATCGGTAGGGAATAATTGGGCGAAAGTATCATCCATTATAGATGAAAATACAAGTATCTCTTTTAAAAATGCCAGAACTCTTGAATTAGGTGTAATAGACGGCAAAGGGGAAAAAGGATTGTCGGGATATGTCTTTGATTCAGAATCGGATATAAAGGTCGGAGATAAATTATTGACATCGGGGCTTGGTGGAGTTTTTCCGCGAGATCTATATATCGGAGAAGTAATAGATGTAAAGATGACCGAGGAATTAGTGGTACAAATACTCGTCGAATCAAAAGTAGATTTTAGCAATCTTTACAGGGTTTTGGTTTTAGACAGAAATGAGGGACAGTATGAACAGGATTAGAGCATTTATTGCAGTACTAATAACGATAATACTACAGGTTAGTATTTTTTCTAGAATAGAAGTTTTTGGCGTGAGTCCAAATCTTGCGATTCCTGTCATAACGGCTCTTTCCATCGGTTTTGGATCTTTTTCAGGAGGATATTCGGGCTTGGCGATGGGACTTGTTGAAGATATTCTATTTTCAAAAGTCATAGGTTTTAGAGCTTTAATATATTTTGTAATGGGTTTTATGATTGGAAATAATGAATACAGACTCAATATAAAAGAAAATAAAACAGGTATGATAATCACTGCTATATCGACCTTTGCTTTTTATTTAGTATTTTTAGCAGTTCAGCTTTTTATTGGCAATACAAAGCTAATAAATTATTTGAAAGGTCCCATATTTTTAGAGATTTTTATGAATATAATAATTTATTATTTGGTGATGAAGATATTTAGAAAAATATTTATATTTCCTAATGTCAGATATTATTAGGTGATAAGATGAATAATAAATACTTAAAAAGATTGAATATAACTACTATAATATTAATTGTAATGATGGCTGCACTCATTGTCGCTACATTTAAACTAATGATAGTCGAGGGGAGTAAGTACAGGGAAATTTCTGATAATAAGAGGATAAAAGATATTCATATAACTGCTCCTAGAGGTAATATATACGATAGGAACGGAGTGCTTTTAGCAGGAACCAGACCCTCTTTTTCTGTTCAGCTCTTGGCTGATGAGACAAAAATGCTATCCATGGAAGAGAGAAACAGACAATTCTTAACTCTGATAAGGCTTTTAGAAGAAGATGGAACTACATATATCGAGGATATGCCTATCAGGATGAATACTTTTTCCTATAAGGATGTAGATGATTATTTAAAAGAAGATCTTCCCCCTGACGAAAAGGCTATCGAGATTATTATAGAAAATAAATTGATTCCTGAATTGATCCTACAAGCTAAAAAGTCAGGTTCGGATGAAGGATTTGACTTTATAATCGCAAATAGAGCTTTAAATGCATTGCAGTCTAAGGGGATAAATATCCCTATGAGAGTCAAATACGATGGCTCTGTATCGGCAGAATTTAAAGGTACAGAAGTAGTTGATGAATTCTTAAAGAGAAATGATTTGTCGGGTAATGAAAATCCAATAGATGTACTGGTAGATAAGATTAATGAAGATAAAAATATAATAAGAAAGATATTAAATCATCCGATTGCAAGGCAAATGGCTTATGAATTGATAAAGTCGAAGGGACTTTCAGAGAATTTAGTATTAAATGAAT
The DNA here is from genome assembly GCA_030537815.1 of Tissierellia bacterium. Lineage (GTDB taxonomy): Bacteria > Bacillota > Clostridia > Tissierellales > Peptoniphilaceae > Microaceticoccus. The sequence goes on from JAUNVF010000024.1 coordinate 14,440, forward strand.
TTGATTTATCAGATGATAGAGAATATCTATTGAATAAGGTCGAATTAAATAAAAAATTCCCTGTGATAAATTTAGAATCAGATCCAAAAGAGGATTTTGTAAATATAGTCGATAAAAGTTCAATGAATCTCTTATTGGAAAAAGTTGAGATTACAGATAAAAATGAAGTTATCGAACCGGCTAAAATTCTAATAAATATGATAGAGAAAAAAACCGGTAAAAGCACAGGCCTAGTAGCGAAAGCCGATTTGGCAGAAGAGATTGCTACGATATCCTATGCAGACGAAAACCAAAAAACATCAGAAAAGCCTATCGATATGCTGATTAGATTAGGTAGAGAATCCGGAGTATTGCCTAAGTTTATAACTGATGAGAAGATTAAATATATTGCACAGGAATCGAATACACAAGCCGGTATAATTCCTCAGATTTCAGTTATTGAATGGGACTATATATTTGTGAAGAATAAGAATGATCTATTTGAAAAATACGGTCTTAAAAAAGATAGCGATACAAAATCCCTCCTCGATAAGATGAGAGATTTTTACGATATAGACACAGAAGATGACTATGAGGCATTGGCATTGATATCGATCCACAGAAAGCTTGAAAGTCAAGGTCATTTGGGATATCAACCGATCAATATAGCATATGGAATCAAGGAAAAGACGATATCTAAAATTGAAGAAAATATTAAAAATAATTCAGGAATAAATATATCTATAGAGCCTGTAAGATATTATCCCGAAGGAAAGAGTGCTGCTCATGTTCTCGGATATTTGGGAAGGATATCGCAGCCTGACGAAATACAAAAATACGTGGAAGAAAAGGGGTACGGGCCTAATGAACTTATAGGTAAGACGGGAGTAGAAGAGAGTTTTGAAAATGTATTAAGAGGAATGGACGGCAAGAGAGTAGTAGAAGTCGATTCCCTTGGAAATAGAACTCAGACATTGGATGAAAAATCGCCTATTCCCGGCAGTTCAGTATATCTGACTAATGATATCGAGCTTCAAAAAGTCGCTGAAGATGCGCTTAGACAAACTCTGGAGAAGCTAAGAGAAGGCGGGGAATTCGAATCTAAATGGGGCAATGCGCCCTTGAGGGGAAATGAGCAGGAAGGCAGACCGTATTATAATGCTTCTAGTGGTGCAGTCGTAGTTCTCGATATAGAAACGGGAGAGGTTTTAGCACTTGCAAACGAAAAATCATATGATCCGAATCTATTCGCCACTGGGATTTCAAATAGCGATTGGAAAAGTTTATTTCCTGATGATGAAAAAAACCCATTGGCAGACCGACCATTGTTAAATATTGCTATGCAGTCTCAGATTCAACCTGGATCGACTTTCAAACTCCTCTCATCTCTTGCTGCACTTGAGAAGGGGCTAAGCCCTGAGAGGGAGATAGAAGACTCAGGATATGTTGAGATAGGAGATACCATCTTCGGATGTTGGCTATGGAATACGGCTAGGGAAACTCATGGATATGAAAATCTCTACTCGGCTATTCGTGATTCATGTAATTTTTACTATTATGCATTAGCATTAGGAGAGAATCCTCAGACAGGAGATATTATCGGATTACAATTGGATATTGACGATATAAGAAAGACTGCTATCAAGCTTGGTCTCGACACTCCTACAGGAATCGAAATTAATATACCATATGAAAGTGGGGGCAGACTGCCAAATCCCGATGAAAAGAAACAAACCATGAAATCTCTTTTAAGTATATTTTTAGAGGAAAATTTGGAGAAATATATAAAAAAAGACAAGGATATCAATCCTGTTATTATGACTGATATGATAAAGACGATATGTTCATGGGTTGAGGAAGAAGCGACGATAACAAGGGAAGATATAGAACAGAGGCTTGAAGACTTAGGGATAGATGCTGAAAAAGAAATAGATGAAGATCTGGGCAATATAACCGATATAATCAAGTATAATTATATTGATCAATCCGGTTGGAATATAACCGATATGTTAAATGTCGTGATAGGACAGGGTCAAAATGCTTATACTCCTCTCCAAATGGCGAATTATGTTTCCATATTTGCAAATGGTGGATATAAAAATAAGATCTCTGTCATCAAAGAAGTCAAGAGTTATGATGATACAAAAGTTCTACTTAAAAATGAGCCAGTTAGGCAGAGAATCGAATTAAATAATTATGAGAATTTAAAATATATTGGAACAGGTATGAATATGGCTTCGCATTTCGGATCATTGCAGAGGGTATTTGGGAATTTCCCGGTAGAAGTCGCATTAAAGACGGGAACTGCCGAAAGAGATGGCTTGAATCCAGAAACCGGTGAAAAATTTGACGATTATAGTTGGATGGTAGCTTTTGCACCATATGACAAACCAAAAATCGCCATAGCGACTCTCTTATATCAAGCGGGTTCAGGATCAAATTGTGCATCCATAGTTAGAGAAGTCGTCGGAGAATATTTAAAAATGGAACCAAATCCCGAAGAAGTAAATACAGATTTGGAAATTCCAAGTGATGAGGTAATAGAATGATAATAAGAATTATTGGAGATGAAGATATAGCTTTAAAGGTGTCGACCTTTTTTGCAAAGCAATTTAATGAAGAAAATCTTTTATTTATAGACTGCTTATGTGGCAAGAGAAGAATTCCAATATTTTATGATGTGCAAGACGAGGTAATTTACGATATATACGATTATCTAAATGGCGATGTAGATTTATATAAGGCGATGGTAGAGGTTGACGATAGGCTTGATATCATCGCCTCGTCATATTATGAGGATAAAAAATCATTTGACGATGAAGATATTGAAAGACTTTTAAAAGATTCAAAAGAAGACTATGATATATTATTATTTTATGGAGATAATGAAATATCTAGCTGGAATTTAGGAGATGAATGTAAAAATATAATCGTCGATGAGAAAATTGATCCCATAGGAGAAAAATTCTTTATAGTATCAGATAAGGAAAAATTATTTAGAAAAGTATCGGAATCTGAATTAAAAGAATTAAATGAGAGATATAAAATAATAGCTGCATTTGATTCAGCTATGCAAATAGACGAAAAATCCTTAGCAAAGGCATATCAAAATTTTAAACAGGGCGATACTATAGAGCTTAAAAAGGGATTTTTAGATAAGATTAAAGAGGTTTTTCATAAAAATGATTGATATAAATAAATTAAATAGGGTTTTGAATAGGGTTGAAAAACCTGCGAGATATATTGGATTGGAAGTAAATACAATAGAAAAAGATTTTGACAGCGCAAAGGTTAAATTAGCATTTGCATTTCCTGATGTGTATGAGATAGCTATGAGCTATAATGGGCTTGATCTACTATATGGGCTTATAAACAAAAATGAAAATATGCTATGTGAGAGAGTATTTTCACCATGGGTGGATATGGAATCTGAAATGGAGAAAGAAGGTCTCGAACTTTTTACACTTGAATCTAAGAGAGCTGTAAAAGAATTTGATTTTCTTGCTTTTACATTGCAATATGAGATGAGCTATACCAATATCCTTAAAATTCTTCAATTATCTCAGATGGCTCTAAGATCATCTGAGAGAGGAGAAGATGATCCCATTGTCATAGCTGGTGGGCCTTGTGCATATAATCCTGAGCCAATGGCTGAATTTATAGATATATTCTTTATAGGCGAGGCTGAGGAGGGATTGATAGAAATACTCGAGATATATTCTGAATTTAAGGAAGAAGGTAGATCTAAAGAAGAATTTTTAAAAAAAATATCTTCTTTAAGGGGAGTTTATATCCCTTCTTTTTATAGAGAAGAATATAATGAAGATGGTACTGTGAAGGGCAGAGTCAAGATATACGAGGATGCACCTGAGATAATTAAAAAAAGATATATCAAGGATCTCGACTCGGTATATTCCGCCGATAAGCCTATACTTCCTAATATTGAGGCCGTTCACGATAGGGTGGTAGAAGAATTATTTAGAGGTTGCACGCAGGGCTGCAGATTTTGTCAAGCCGGAATTATCTATAGGCCAATTAGGGAAAAGAGTCTGGATAATATAATTCAAGGCATTGATATAATGCTTAAAAATTCTGGTTATGACGAAATAAGTTTGTCATCTCTGAGTACCTGCGATTTCCCTGAATTGGAAAAGCTGGTTCAACTCTTATTGGAAAAGTATGAAGAAGAGAAGGTTTCTGTATCTCTGCCATCTCTGAGATTGGACTCTAAGAGTTTAAATGTATTAAAGGAGATAGAAAAGGTCAGAAAGACAGGCCTTACATTTGCACCCGAAGCGGGTTCACAAAGACTTAGAGACGTTATAAATAAAAATATAACGATGCAGGATATTGAGAGAGCAGTTGGTTTTGCATTTAATGAAGGTTATTCTACAATTAAACTCTATTTTATGATAGGCCTTCCGACTGAAGAGACAGAAGATATAATGGGAATAAGAGATATCTCATATAGGATAAAAGATATGTTTTTTGAGATGGACAAAGACAAGATGAAGGGAAATCTCAAGATAACAGCATCTGCATCTTGCTTTGTTCCAAAACCATTTACGCCATTTCAATGGGAGGCTCAGGACGATTTAGATCAATTATTTGAAAAGGCTCTTATGCTTAAAGATGCTATTAGAGATCGAAAGGTGAAATTTAATTATCATGATCCTAAACTGAGTAGGCTTGAAGCGGTAATAGCCAGAGGAGATAGAAGGGTATCAAAGGCGATAGAGAAAGCATTTCAAATGGGAGCTCATTTTGACGGTTGGAAAGAGTATTTTGATTATGATTTGTGGATTGAAGCCTTTGAGGCTGTAGGATTAGATCCTGATTTTTATGCGACTAGGGAAAGAGGATTGGATGAGATCTTTCCTTGGGATTTTATAGATATTGGAGTAAGTAAGAATTTTTTAAAGAGAGAGAGAAAAAAAGCTATTGGCGAACAAATTACTGTCGATTGTAGGAAGAAATGCCATGGTTGTGGAGTAAATAGGGATTATGACGGGAATTATTGCCCTGAATTCGGAGGTTCTGATGCATCTGCGAGGTAAATTTACAAAAGAAGGCTATCTAAGGCTAATTGGTCATCTAGATCTTATGAAGCTTTTTCACAGAGCCATAAAGAGGGCAAAGATAGATTTTAAATATTCAGAAGGATTTAATCCGAGTCCAAAGCTTTCTATTCCAAACCCACTGCCATTAGGTATAGAATCCCTATGTGAATTCATAGAATTCGATACTATAAATGATATAGATGCAAAAATTGAAAGAGTTAAGATTAATGAGCAGCTACCTAAAGGTATAGAATTACTGGAGCTATCAGAATCAAAAAACTATAATTCTCTTTCTAATGAAATTCAATACTGCTCATATAGAATAATAATTCCGGAGTATATAGATAATGAGAAGTTTAGGGATTCGATAGATAAAATCCAAAAATTAGACAAAATAGAAGTATTTAGGGAAAAGAGATTTAAAAGAGGGAAGAAATTTAGAATGATTCCAATAGATATAAAGCCGATATTAGCAGAAATAGAGCTATCAGATGACGGCAAATACTTAGATTATCTCTGTCATAGCAGCTTAGGATCAAATCTTAGGCCTGATGTTTTAATCGATGCAGTTTCACAGATATACGGGTTTATAGATTTTACAGATTTAAGAATTATAAGGACCGGGCAATATTTAGATATAAATCAAAAGCCTGTAAAATTGGAGGGATAGATGAATTACGGTTTTTTAGATAAATATGCCGATATATCAGGGATTATAATTGATGGAGAAATAAAATCTTATATAAAATATGACAAGGAAAAAATTCCAGTCGGATCCATTATAAGGGCGCGGATTAACAAGAAGCTCGATTGGATAGATTCATATGAAGTCCAAATCAGTCAGGATCAAACGGCAATTCTCCCATATAAAGATAAAATTACAGAGGAAAAGAATCAGATACTCGTCATGCTTACAAAAAATGCACTAGACAATAAAAGTGCCAGAGTTACTGAAAAGTTATGCTTAAAAGGAGAATTTATAATTCTCGACTTTTACGGAAAGGGAGTATTTGTATCGAGAAAAATTAAAGATAATGAGATTGTTAAAGAGCTCAAATTTCTTGGAAAGAGCTTTGATTCTGATAGTGCTTTAATTTTTAGGACGAGTTCCGAATTTGCCGATATTCAGGATATAGAGAAAGAGTATAGTTCGCTAGCTCTTAAAAAGGAAATCATATTAAATGAAATAAATTTCTTACCTACTCCAAAGATTATTTATTGGCAGAAGCCAGACTATGCAAAGCCATTTTTAAATTATATAGATGAATTAGATGAGATAATAGTAAATTCCAAGAGAGTTTTTGAAGATCTTAATAGTCATAAAATCTTAAAAGATATATTGGTTTATGATCAGGATTATAGATCAGAAGATGATAGAAAATTGCAATTTCAATTGGGAAATATGCTCACGAGAAAATTGATGGTGCATGGTGCAGAAATTGTGATTGATGAACTTGAGGCCTTGACATTTATCGATATCAATTCTTCATCAAATAAAAATGGGATGAATAAAATCACAAATGCTAAAATCGTGAACAATATAGTTTTAAATGAGATTGCAAAGCAGATCATGCTGAGAAATATAAGGGGCATCGTATTTATTGATTTTATAAGAATGGGTAAAAAGGACGGACTTGATCTTATTTCTAATATAAAAAAAGAGTTGGATAGCTTTGGTATAAGATATAGATATATAGGCTTTACAAAGTCCGGAATAATGGAAATCATTTTAAAAGTCTAAAGCGTTACAACTTGACAAGATGATGTAAAATGTTATAATTATATTACAATACAAATGTCAGCATTTGTAGCAATAAGGAGGGATAAAGTGAATAAGAAACTTATATCGATATTATTAGCTTTAGTGATGGTATTTACTTTAGTAGCATGTTCAGGTGGAGGCGAAGAGCCAAAGGACGCAAATGGACAAAAAACTGAAGAAAAAGCCGATGGAGCAGGATCTGCAGATAAGGCATCTGGAGATGCAGAATTTTTATCTATAGCGACAGGTGGAGTAGCAGGGACATATTACCCATTAGGCGGAGCGATAGCAAATATATTAAATGACTCTGATTTAGGATTACAAGTGACTGCTCAGTCTACAGGAGCATCAATAGAGAATGTCCAATTGATATCCAGAGGAGATGCGGAGATCGCCTTTGTACAAAATGACGTTACATACTATGCCTATAATGGAATTGAAGCTTTCGAAGAAAAGGGCGCAGTAGATACTATAGCGGGTATGGCTACATTATATCCGGAGGTTGTTCAAATTATAGCTAGAGCAGATGCTGGCATAAATTCAATTGAAGATATCAAAGGAAAGAAAGTTGCCGTTGGTGATTCAGGATCCGGTACTGAGCTTAATGCCAGACAAATACTAGAGATTCACGGTATAACTTATGATGATTTAGATAAGGTGGATTATCTATCTTTTAAAGAAGCTGCCGATCAAATCAAAAACAAGCAGATAGATGTTGCATTTGTAACTGCAGCAGTTCCTACATCAGCAGTAACAGAAGTTTCAACTACGGCAGATGTTAAACTGATTTCATTGGATGTAGCTAAGATTAAAGAATTATCAAAACAATATCCATATTATATACAATTTGATATTGATGCGGATAATTATAAGGGACAAGATAATACTGTGCATGCTGCAGCTGTAATGGCTATGCTGATTGTGCCGAAAAATATGAGCGAAGAATTAGTTTATAATATGACTAAAGCGATATTTGAAAATACAGATGTCATAATCGAAGCTCATGCTAGAGGTAATGATATTACTTTGGAAACCGCTCTAAATGGTATGCCGATAGAAGTGCATCCGGGAGCTCAGAAGTACTTTGACGAAAATAATGTCAAGGCGGATTAATGAAAAGATATAATGAGGGAGTGAGGAGAATTCCTCCTTCCTCATATTTTTTAGTATTAATTGCAATTGTATTTGCCATTGTTTTATTTCCGGTCAAATTTATAGTGGCCAAAGATATGCAAGGCAATATATTGTTTTGTAAAAAGATATCTGAGGGAGAGAGTATCATTATCGAGTATACACATTCAGTTGAAAAGACTACGGTTTCAGAGTATTTTAAAGCGGGAAAAGACTCATTGATTTTGATGGAGGAGAGATTTAGTTCATTTGGTGCCGGTCTTCCTGCAGATAAGATATATCCATTTAAGATTGTTGGCGATCAATATGTCTTATACGATATAAATAAAGAAATGAAGGAAGTCACTTTCCGAACCGGAGCTGTAATAGCGAATCATAGGATTATAATAGATAATCATATAACGGCATTTACAGATTTTAGCAAACCTAGGCAGGCTGTGACTTTTTCAATTGAAAATATTAGGATTTACAAATATATCATGGGAGGTGTAGGATTTGAGTGATTTAAATAAAGATAAATTTACAAAAGATAGCGAGGAGAATTTATCAAAGGAAAAATCAAAAGTGAATTCAAATCCACAAGATGAAGTTGATTTTATAGACGAACCGATCGAGTCCATTGTCGATGATACTGATGTCGATGAGCTGCTCGATAAATTCGACAAAGAGAGTTCTAGAGTTAGAAAGCTGAGTGGAAAGATTGCATTAATATCAAGTATCATAGCAATAGCTATGTCATTATTCCATATATACACTGCAGCTTTTGGAACATTACAGTCGTTAAAACAGCGTTCGCTACATATACTATTTGCATTTATATTGGGACTAATGCTCTACCCTGCACGCAAGAAGGGAAATAAGAATAGACCTACCATTATAGATGCGATTTTTATGGTTATAGTAGTGATAGTATTCGGTTATATATTTACTAATGTTGAAGAAATAGCAATCAAGGGTGGACAAATGACGAGGATAGATTATATATTCGGCATTGCAGCTATACTTCTAACTCTTGAGATAACCAGAAGGGTTGTAGGACCTGAACTTCCTATAGTCACAATTATATTTCTCATTTATGCAAAATTTGGAAGAAATATGCCCGGACTTTTGGCTCATAGAGGATTCAATGTTCAGAGAATAGTATCTCATATGTATCTAACAACTGAAGGTATAATGGGAACCCCGATAGCAGTATCATCGACATTTGTATTCATGTTTATATTATTTGGAGCATTTCTTGATAAGACCGGAGTAGGTAAATTCTTTATCGACTTTGCATTTGCACTTACCGGAAGTACTAAGTCTGGACCAGCCATGACTTCGGTACTATCAAGTGGTTTAATGGGCTCGATTTCCGGATCATCAGTTGCGAATACAGTAACTACGGGAGCTTTTACGATTCCGCTAATGAAGAGGACGGGATACGAACCACATTATGCAGGAGCTGTAGAAGCGGCTTCTTCAACCGGAGGCCAAATAATGCCACCGGTTATGGGAGCAGCTGCATTTATTATGGCTGATTTTACCGGATTTAAATATGTATCTATTATAAAAGCCGCATTGATACCTGCAATTCTATACTATATAGCGATTGGAACTATGGTTCATTTAGAAGCCTCAAAGAAAAACTTAAAGGGGATACCTAGAAATAAATTGCCAAGTATCAAAAAAATCTTTAAAGATACCGGCTATTTAATCATACCTCTGGTTATAATTATATATATGCTAATTAAGCAATTCACACCTACATTTGCAGCATTGACAGCTATAATCACAGCAACAATAATAGCGACAATCGCATCCTTAGTTAAGAAAGATAATTCATTTACACTTAAAACTATTTTATCTGCACTTGATTCGGGAGCTAAAGCTGCATTGGGAGTTATTTGCGCATGTGCATGTGCAGGGATGGTCGTAGGGGTCGTAACTCTTACGGGATTTGGGCTTAGGATAGCAGAGCTCATCGTAAAAATATCGGGTGGTAATTTGATTTTAACATTATTGCTCACAATGATTGCTTCGATAATTCTCGGAATGGGTTTGCCGACAACTGCAAAATATATAGTTTTGGCGACGATGGCTGTTCCGGCTCTTACTCATTTGAATGTAAATCTAATGGCGGCTCATCTATTCATATTGTATTTTGGAGTAGTCGCAGATGTAACCCCACCAGTAGCATTAGCTGCATATGCAGGTGCCGGGATAGCAGGAGCGAATTCCATGAAAACAGGAGTTCAGGCCTTTAAGCTTTCTATGGCGGCATTTATCATACCTTATATATTTGCAATCAATCCTGCATTGATAATGGTTGAAGGAACTGTTGGATCTACTATTCAATGGCTCCCGTTTACGTCGGCCATACCGAATATCATTACAGCCATTATAGGGATAATTTGCCTTGGTGGAGCGATGGAAGGGTATTTATTTGATCATGCAAAATTATATGAGAGGATAGTACTACTCGCCGCAGCTTTTACACTTCTAATTCCGGGATGGACATCAGATATAGTCGGCATAGTTGTACTTGTAATACTATTCTTCATTCAAACTAGAAGAAAGAAAGCCAGGGAATTAAAAACGGCATAGAAAAAAGTGACTCGAGATTTATAGAGTGCCCCCAAAAGTTGGACCAAGAAATTGAACCAACTGGAGGGGGCAGCCCATTAAATCGAGTCACTTTTTAATTATGAATTTATTTTATAACAAGCTACAAAATGATCTTTTTTAGTTTCTACGAGTTTTGGATCAGATTGTGTACATTTATCAAATGCATATGGACATCTTGATGCAAAACGACATCCAGGCTTGGGATTTATAGGAGAAGAAATCTCTCCTTTTAAGAGGATTCTCTCTCTCTTCGCCTTTAAAGATGGAACCGGTATTGCCGACAATAAAGCTTCAGTATAGGGATGCATTGGATTTTCGAAAAGTTCTTTTTTAGGAGCCTTCTCTACAAGCTGTCCCAAATACATAACTGCAATATTATCAGAAAAATGTTTTACGACCGATAAGTCATGAGTTATAAAAAGATAAGTAAGGTCAAATTCATCCTGAAGATCCTGCATGAGATTTAGTATCTGCGCTTGTATAGACACGTCGAGAGCTGATACAGGTTCGTCTGCAACTATGAATTTCGGCTCTAAAGCCAATGCTCTCGCAATGCCGATTCTCTGTCTTCTACCTCCATCTAATTCATGTGGATATGAGTTTATCAATCTATTCGCTAGTCCAACTCTATCCATAAGATTTTTTACCGCCTCTGGCAAATCTGAAGATTTTTTTACCTTATTGTGAATTATTAAAGGTTCGCCAATGATTTCTGATACGCTCATCCTCGGGTTTAAAGAAGAAAATGGATCCTGAAAAATTATCTGCATATCAGATCTCATGCCGACCATTTCTTTTTTACTTAGATTTAAAATGTCTTTGCCGTCAAATTCGACACTTCCCGAGGTAGCTTCTAAGAGTCTTAAAACCAATCTTCCTATTGTCGATTTTCCACAACCAGATTCGCCGACTAGCCCAAGAGTCTCGCCTTCTTTTATCGTGAAGTTCACATCATCGACAGCGTGCAAGAGGCCTTTTGGAGTATTAAAATACTTTTTTAAATTTTCTATTTTTAATATATCCGTCATCTCAAACCTCCCACAATGATTTATTTTTGCCAAATATATGACATTTTACTTGATGCTCTTCGTCTATAGATATATACATGGGTATTTCTTTGCTACATATTTCCCTTGCATTTGGACATCTTGGATGAAATTTACAGCCGCTCGGAAGGTCAGTTGGATCTGGCATCAAACCCTTAATTGGATTTAATCTTTCGACATCGACTTCGAGATTAGGTATGGAGTCGAATAGTCCTATTGTATAGGGATGAGATGGATTTTCAAATAGATCTTCGATCGGTGCGTATTCTATTATTTCTCCGGCATACATAACGGCAACTTTATCACATGACTCGGCTACGACCCCAAGATCGTGAGTTATCATTATCATAGAAGTATTGAATTCGCTTTTAAGATTTCTCATCAGATCCAATACCTGTGCTTGTATAGTAACATCGAGAGCTGTCGTCGGCTCATCGGCTATCAATAGCTTAGGATTACATGCAAGGGCGATAGCGATTATTACCCTCTGCTTCATACCACCTGAAAATTGATGAGGGAAGTCGTGGTATCTCTCTCCCGGGATTCCGACCATTTCAAGCATCTCGATTGCTCTTTTAGCAGCATCTTTTTCATTTAAATTTTGATGGATTTCTACACCTTCAGCAATTTGCTCTCCAACAGTCATCACCGGATTTAATGAAGTCATAGGATCTTGAAATATCATGGAAATCATATTTCCTCTGATATTTCTCATCTCTTCTTCTGTCTTATCTAGGAGATTTTGACCTTCAAAATATATTTCTCCGCTTATGATTTTTCCAGGAGGGTCGGGAACCAGTCTTAAAAGTGATAGGGCAGTGGTGGTTTTACCTGCGCCGGTTTCTCCTACAAGTCCCATTGTCTCACCATAATTTATTTTAAAATTCAATCCGTTAACTGCTTCAACAGTGCCTTCTTCAGTTATATAATGAACTACAAGGTCTTTTACATCTAATATACTTTCCATAAGAAACCTCCTCTAATCTTTTAGTCTAGGATCAAGAGAATCACGTAGTCCATCACCCAGCAGATTTAATGCGAGAATAGTTATAACTATAGCAATGCCTACAAAAGTTGCCATATAAGAAGCATTTCTCATATAATTTCTGGCATCTGCAAGCATTGCTCCCCAGTCAGGTTGAGGCTTAGGTACTCCAAGACCGATGAATGCGAGTCCTGCTGTCGATAGAATGGCACCTGCTACTCCTAGAGTTCCCTGGACGATTATCGGTGCTAGAGCATTTGGTAGGATATGCTTTCTTATTATCCTGGAATCACTGGCTCCAATAGCCCTGGCAGCCTCTATAAATTCCTCGTCTTTTACGGTTAGCACTGAAGCCCTTACGATTCTTGCATAAGTCGGTATCGAAGAAATTCCTATGGCTATCATAAGATTCAATAGACTGGCTCCCAGCGCTGAAACAATAGCTATTGCCAGGAGTATACTCGGTATAGCTAAAAATATATCCATGCAACGCATGATGATATTGTCTATTCGACCGCCATAGAATCCAGCAACTGCGCCGAAGAATCCCCCAATTGCAATTGCAAAGCTTACGGCAACGACACCTACAAGCAGTGAAATCCTCGTGCCATGCACCATTCTTGCAAAGAGATCTCTACCGAAATTATCAGTACCCAGTATATGATCTTTTGAAGGACCCTGTAGTCTTACTTTGGTATTCTGTTTTATAGCTACTTCTTCATAGTCTGCAATTTGATCAGCAAATATTGCGACTAATATCAAAATTACTATTATTGCTAAGCCAATCATAGCCATATGATTCTTTTTTAATCTCCTCCAGACCTCGGCCCATAGTCCTCTTTTCTTTTTTTGTTTGGAGATATTATTATTTTCTTTATTCATTATATCCTCCTTATCTATATTGTGACTTGATACGAGGATCAAGATATGCATAAAGTATGTCGACAAATAGATTGACAATACTAAAGGTAACAGATAAAAAAACGACGCTGGCCAGAACTGTCGGCGTGTCCTTTCTCTTTATTGCCTCTACTAGAAGCCTACCAACTCCAGGCCAAGCAAAGACTGTTTCCGTTAAAACTGCTCCGCCTAGCAGATATCCAAATTGGAGTCCTATGACTGTGACGATGGGGATGAGGGCGTTTTTTAGAGCATGTTTATTTATCACTACATTTTCCGGAACTCCCTTAGCCCTTGCAGTCCTTATATAGTCTTGTCTTATAACTTCAAGCATTGATGATCTTGTCATCCTAGTAATGATTGCTGCAACGCCGGTACCCAATGTAATGGCTGGAAGGATAAGATGCTTAAGTGTTCCCGCACCACCAGAAGGCAGCACTCCGAGTTTTACTGAAAATAGTAGTATGAGCATCAGTCCTAGCCAGAAATTAGGCATTGATACCCCCAGTAATGCCAGTATCATCGTCGAGTAATCGACTGCTGAATACTGCTTTGTCGCCGATATAATTCCGACGGGTATTCCGATTAAAACTGCCAGTATAATCCCTGCGATTGTAAGCTTTAAGGTAGCAGGAAATCTTGAAAAAACTTCGTCAAAAACCGGCTTCTTAGTATCATAGGATCTACCAAAGTCTCCTTTCATAGCATTTTTGACGAAACGAAAATACTGAACAATAAATGGATCATTAAGACCCATCTCTTCTCTTTTCTTTTCAACTTGTTCTTCAGGAGCATTCTCACCCAAACTTATTTTAGCCGGGTCTCCCGGAGTCAAGTACATGATAAAATATACTATAAAAGTGACTCCTAAAACTACCGGAATTAAAAGAAGTAATCTTTTAATTATGTATTTATGCATTATATCACTCCTTTTTAGTAAAAAATAAGGGCCCTCGGTAGGGCCCATGCTAATTATTGATCTTTTTCAACAGTATACAGTCTATGGTGTCCTGCCGGATGAAGCTCGAAACCGGATATGGATTTTTGAACTCCTGCATTTTGATTCTGGAAGTATAGGAATAGCTCTGGAGCTTCGTCAACAATTATCTCTTGAGCTTCTTTGTAAACTTCAAGTCTCTTGTCAGGATCGCTTTCTTTTCTTCCTGCATCGAGAAGTTTATCTACTTCACTATTTTCGAAGAAGGTTCTGTTTCCTGCAGCTCCTTTTTGAGTGCTGTGGAATAGAGCGTATAGACCGTAGTCTGCATCTCCTGTAACGGTAACCCATCCAAGGATGAACATATCATGTTCTCCTGCAGCGGTCCTGTCAAGATAAGCTCCCCATTCTACGATTTCTATTTCTGCCTGAACGCCAACTTCAGCTAATTGAGCTTGAACTAATTCTGCTATTTTAACTCTCGTATCATTGTCATTAGTCCAAATAGTGGTTGTAAATCCGTCAGCAAATCCTGCTTCTTTCAATAGTGATTTTGCTTTTTCAACATCGTATTCGTAAACTTCTAAATCATCATCATAACCAAAAACTTTGCTATTGATTGGTCCTGTTGCAGGCTCTCCCGAACCTTCCAATATAACTTCGATTATCTCATCGACATTCACAGCATGGTTTAATGCTTTTCTAACTTTAGAATTAGTGAAAGGCTCTTTTTGTGTATTGAATCCGATATATGCTGTTGATAAGGAAGCGTCCTCGATTAATTCGAGATCGTCATTGCCTTTAACAACTTCAAAATCATTGGGCTCTATATCATAAGCTATGTCAATTTCACCTGTTTCAAGTCCTATTGTTCTAGTAGCATTCTCCTGAACATTCTTAAATACCAATGTCTTAAATTTTGCAGGTCCTTGATAATAATCTTCGAATGCCTCTAATGTAACTTTATCACCTGAATCATGACTTACAAATTTAAATGGCCCTGTACCAATTGGGCTTGATACATAATCTTCGCCAGCTTCAGTTACTGCTTTTTCATTTAATATAGAAGATGCAGTGTGAGCTAAATGTGATAGGATTGGCGCAAATGGCTCGGCTAATTTAATGACTACAGTATAATCGTCTTTAGCTTCAACATCATCGATGAATCCTACTATATGGCCGGTATTTGGCGATTCTTTTTCTCTAAGAAGTGAGAAAACAACATCACTTGCTTTTAAATCTTCACCATTGTGGAATTTAACATCTTCTCTAAGTTTAAATTCCCAAGTTTTCTCGTCGATTTGTTCCCATGATTCCGCAAGGCCTGGAACTAATTCCATATTCGCATTTTGTTCAACCATGGTGTCGTAAATTTGTTTATTTACTCTTGATGATGGTTGGTCATTTGAACCATGTGGGTCTAATGATTTTGGATCAGCACCTTGTGCTACCACGATTTCATAATCCCCCGAGACTGAATCCGCACTGTCTTTTTCGGAATCGTCTTTTCCATCTGCTTTATCTTCATTTTGATCTTTTTCTACAGTCTCTGCTGTATCCGTTTTCTCATCATTGGCATCATTTCCGCCACAAGCAGTGATAAATAATGTAAATGACATTATCAATGCTAAGATGAGGCTTAACTTCTTGAATCTCTTCATAAACTCTCCTCCTAATTATGATATAGTAAAAACAATATACAACCCATAATTAAAAACAGGGTCATCATGACGTATTATATATCAAATATCGTGAATAAGCAAACATTTGTATAAAATACTAAATTTTATTATTAATAATATAAAATAAATCAAATATCCAAAATAATAAATATTCAGCTATAATTTTAAGATGTGATGTTTACAGTGATGAAATAGTAATTATGCTTGGCTAGAAATAATTATAAACAGTAGATAAATTAATAAGAAAAATATTAGCGTCTTAATAATTATTAAATTATTGTAATCAATCATATTATATAAGGGATTAGTTAATTGGCTCATAATACTTTTACATAATAGTAGATAATTTTAATAGATAGTTTCAGATAAATATAGTTTAATAAAAGATATTGAAGATCCTTACGAAAATTCTCGAGCAATAAATATATCTGATCTAAGATATTATATTAAAAATATTGAGAATATTACAAAAAAGTTACAATCTCATGAAAGGTTACAATTTAGTTACGTTTTTCTTGACAATAAATTCTAATTAAATTATTATGAGATTAGTTTATAAAACAATTTGGGAGGACTAGCAGTGAATAAAGGAAAGATAGGTCTAGCATTTGGGTTACTTGCTATAACATCATTTGCGGGTATTCATACGAATGCATTGACCGAAGAGCCGATATTAGCAAAGTCGATTAATAAAACAGTAATTGAAAATCATGTGTCCAATAATAGTAAATATAAAATAGTAAAAAAAGAGAATATAAAAGAGATTGCAAATAAGAATGAAATTAAGACTGCTTCGATAGATGTTGAAGAGCAAGCGCTTAATACATATATTGAACCACAAATTAATAACAATGAACAAGTATCTAGAAATCCTGTATCAGCGAATCCGGTATATGAATACAATAATGCCGAAGAAGTTGAAAGAGAGACCATTGTTGTTGAACAAAAGGCTGAAATAGTTGAACAAAAACCTGAGATTATTTCTGAAACAGTAGAAGTTCATACTTCGGGAGATATAGCTGAAGAAATTGAAATAATAGAAGATCATAAAGAAGATGTTAAAGATGAAAACAATGTAGATAAAATTGCCGATTTTGATAAAGTTGAAGAAAAATCAGTTGCTAAAAAGACTGAGGAAGTTGAACAAAAGGAAGAATTGGCAAATGTAGAGTTTACAGAAGTTAAAACCGATGATATAGATAAGGCTGTCGAAGAAAAGGTTGAAGAGGATGTAAATTTATCTCTATCAGTAAAGGGATGGGTAACTGAGGACTTAAATATAAGGACCAATAGGGGATCATCTGCAGAAATTATTGGCGTTTTAGAAAAAGGCGAAGAGGTTTCAGGTGAAGCCGAAGATGGCTGGATAAAGATCAATTATAATGGAATGATAGGATATATATCAGAATCTTATATAAGCACTACAGAAGCTGTTTTACCAGAAGAAATAGAAGAGACAGTTGTAGAGGAAGTAAAAGAAGAACCTGTAATTGAAGAAAATCTTACCGAAGAGCCTGAAGCGGAAATAATTGAAGAAGAGAAAATTGTCGAAGAAATTATAGAGACTCCTGTAGAAGAAGCACCGATCGAAGAAGCTATTGTAGAGGATTTTAATACAGAAGTGGTTGCAACCGGAGATGCAATTGGCGATATTGTCAATGCAGCATACTCATTACTGGGAACAAATTATGTGTTTTCTGGAAGCTCACCCGATCAGGGCTTTGATTGCTCCGGATTTACTTCCTATCTTTACAGAGAATATGCAGGCGTAGAGCTTGCGAGAGTCACTACTGGACAAGCTGGTAATGGATATTCAGTTTCAAAAGATAATATACAGCCAGGAGATATAATTCTTTTCCAAAACGAATGGTCGGATTATATAGATCATGTTGCTATATATGTTGGCGAAGGTAATTATATTCACGCAGCTACTGAAGAGAGGGGAGTTGTAGTCGACAGCACGAGCGGCTCATATTTCCAAAATAATGTAGTAGATGTAAGGAGAATTATCAATTAAATTTAATCGGTAGCTTAGCTACCGATTTTCTTTTTTGTAAAATTGGGTTATAATATATACAGAATATATAGGGAGGTAGAATATGACAGAGATCTTATACGGTAAGCCCGTTGCTGACAAATTAAAAGAAGAAATTAAGGAAAGAGTTGCCAAGCTCAATGAGAGAAATCTTGAACCTAAATTGACTGTGGTAAGGATTGGTAATAATCCTAATGATATTTCTTATGAGAGAGGTATTTTAAAGAACTGTGATAATCTGGGAATTAAGACAGAGGTAATTGAAAAAGATACAGATACTACCACAGAGGAAATGCTAAAGCTTTTTGAAGAGCTTAATGCAAATAAAGAGGTATCGGGAATATTATTATTTAGACCTGTACCTAAGCATATTGACGAAGAAGCATTGAGATATGCGATAGATCCTGATAAAGATGTCGACTGTATGCATCCAATAAATCTTGCAAGAGTATTTGAGTCCGACTTCTCCAAATTAGTACCGGCTACTCCTATGGCTGCTATGAAAGTCATGGAGTATTATGGAGTAGAACTTGAAGGTAAAAATGTGGTTGTAGTAAATAGATCGCTTGTATTTGGAAGACCTATTTCTATGATGCTCTTAAAAGAGAATGCAACGCCTACCATATGCCATTCAAGAACTGCGGAACTTTCAAAGGTTACAAATGAAGCAGATGTAGTAATAGTTGCAATGGGTCGTGCAAGATCTTTAGGTAAAGAATATTTCAATGAAAATAGTATCATAATAGATGTTGGAGTAAGCGCCGATAAAGATGGAAAGATCGGTGGCGATGCAGACTTTGATGAATTGTCAGATTATGTAAAAATGATTACTCCAGTACCTAGAGGAGTTGGATCAGTCACAACTACAATACTATTGGATCAAGTCGTAAAAGCTTGCGAAATACTGAATAAATAGATAAAAGCCTCCAATCTACTGGAGGCTTTTAAATTCATAGAATATTATATCTAAACATTAAATAAATTGCTTATATTAATAATTAGTCGATAATAGATATTAGCTCGTGGAATTCAGATACTCGATATGACTTTTCTATTTATTATATTCTATATAATTCGTAATTAAATTCAAATAGAAACTTTCGGGAATTTTGAATATATCTTTCGATACATTTTAATTATTATATAAGCAAATAGAATTTAAAAGAAAAATATTAAGATAAAAACTAAAGGGCTTTTACAAAATGACTAATAATCATTTTGTGAAAGTTTTTTATACACTTGTTGAAACTACTAGCTCATATATAATTGTTACTATGAACAATAAGACTTAATATTTCTATTTTTGGGTACAGCAAACAC
>JAUNVF010000025.1:0-32571 GCA_030537815.1 Tissierellia bacterium
TAATGGAGGAGCTAATGAGCAATAATATTCAAGTTTTTTCAGAGATTGGAAAATTAAATTCAATTATATTGCATAGGCCCGGCAAAGAGTTGATGAATATAGTGCCGAGTTTAATGGAAAATTTATTATTTGATGAAATTCCGTATATGGAAAGAGCCCAATACGAACATGATAAATTTGCAGAAGTACTTAGAGATAATGGTGTGGAAGTTCTATATATCGAAGATTTAGCAAGTGAATCATTAACTGATGAAGAAATAAAATCTAAATTCATAGCAGAATTCATAAATGAGGCAAATATAAGGGGTCCAAAAGAGATAGAATTGGTAAGAGATCTATTATATGGAATAGATGATAATAAGAAATTAGTCGAAAAGATGGTAGAGGGAATTCGAAAAGATGAATTACCGGCATTTAGTGGTAAGGGATTACAGGAGATGGTAAGCTCAAAAGATGTATTTGTGACTCTTCCTATGCCAAATCTATATTTTACAAGAGACACTTTCGCATTGATAGGAAATGGTGTTTGTATGAATAGTATGTGGAGTAATATTCGACAGCGAGAGACTATTTTTGGAGATTTAGTTTTTAAACACCATCGAAAATACAGAGACGACAAGCCGAAATTTTGGTATGATAAAAACTATAAATACACATTAGAAGGTGGAGATATAGTAGTATTATCGGATAAGGTTTTGGCCGTTGGTATATCACAAAGGACAGAGGCGCATGCAGTAGAAATATTCGCTGAAAATATACTTGGCAGCGATATAGGTTTTGAATCTATATTATGCTTTGTTTTGCCGAAGAGAAGAGCCTGCATGCATTTGGATACAGTATTCACTATGATAGATAAAGATTTGTTTACAGTATATCCTGGAATGGAAAAGGAATTGGATATATACGAATTGACATATGAAAATGGAAATCTCCTTACAAAATTGCTAGAAAAAGATTTAAAAAGCGCTTTGGCGAGCAAGCTCGGAGTTGATAATTTAGTATTAATTAAACAGGGTGAAAGGGGAATTTTGGATGCTTCAAGAGAACAATGGAGCGATGGTTACAATACTCTTTCTATAGCGCCGAGAGAAGTTATCGTTTATGAAAGAAATACTATAATTAATGAATTGCTAGACAAAAATGGCGTTAAACTCCATACAATATATGCCGGAGAACTTTCAAGAGGCAGGGGAGGACCTAGATGTATGTCAATGCCGATAAATAGAGATAGGATATAAATAAAATCACGACCAATGAGTCGTGATTTTTATTTGGTAAATGAACTTATTGAACTAATTTGAATTGACATTAAATCAAAAAGATAATATACTAAAATCAAAAGGAGGACAATATGAATATACCTAATTTACAAATAGCTCTAGATAATAATAATTTAGAGGATGCATTATTGTGTTTACAAGAAATTGCCGAGTATGTCGATATAATTGAAGCCGGTACAATATTATGTTTAAATGAGGGGATGAAGGCTGTTAAATACATAAAGACACTATATCCCGATAAAATTCTATTAGCTGATACTAAATGCGCAGATGCAGGTAAAACAGTCGCAAATAATTGCAAACTTGCTGGTGCAGATTGGATGACTGTAATCTGTTCGGCCACTTTACCAACGATGAAGGCAGCTTTTGACATAATGTCAGACTTGCAAGTTGAACTTTATGGAGATTGGACATTTGAGCATGCTAAGTCTTGGTATGACTTGGGTATTAGACAAGTAGTATATCATCAATCAAGAGATTCGCTTCTTTCAGGTGGATCATGGGGTGAAAAAGATTTAAATAAGATAGAGAAATTGATAGATATGGGATTCAAAGTATCTGTTACGGGTGGATTGGATTATGATAAAATAGATTTGTTCAGAAATTTAGATGTATATACATTTATAGTGGGTAGAGGATTAAGAGAAGCTGACAATCCGGCTGAAGAAGCTGCAAAGTGGAAAAAAAGACTGGAAGAGATATGGGGATAAGGCTGCTATGCAGCCTTTTTCAATAATTTTAAAATACTAATATTCGACCAGTATTACTTTTATCCCTATCTTCTCTAAAGCAGCTACTGATTTAGTATCTATATCGCTATCTGTTATGATAGTCGAAATCTCGTTTATATTGCATGAAAGAAAAGTATGATTATGCCCTATCTTTGAAGAATCTGTTATTATTATCTTTTCGCCCGATGTATTTTTAATCATAGTTTTATTGACTGTCGATTCTTCTAAATTAGATGTAGTTATTCCACCATTGATGCTCAATCCGCTACAACCCATAATGCAACATGATGCGATTACTTTTTCAAGATTGCTTAGTGCAAATTCACCTGTGAGCGTTTCCTTAGGGACTGAAATCAATCCTCCCGTCAAAATCAAATTTATGCCATTCGCCCTATCGGTATATAGGGTTTTCGCATTATTAGTAATGATTGTAACATTTTCACTTTCAATATATTTTAAACATAGCCTCGCTGTAGATGATGAGTTTAGGAATACTGTGTCGCCATCTTCTATGAATTCAGCCGCTTTTTTTGCAATGGCATTCTTTTTTGCATCTAGAATCTTATTTTCTTTTTTTATATTATTTTTTAATTTTCTAGCTCCACCATGGAATCTTTCGACTTCTCCAATCAATGCTAATTTGTCTAAATCCCTTCTTATAGTGAGATTTGATACATCGAAAAAGTTTGACATTTCGTTTACCGTAACTTGTCCATGATGATTAATTTTTTTTAGGATCTCATCTTGTCTCTGTTCTACGATGGTCTTTTTATTTTTCATGATTATCTCCTTATAGATCTTATCTAAGGATATTATACCATTAAATATATATACTAATCAATCATAAAAGTTCAAAAAGTTCATAAATTATAGCTCATATCGTACAATAATCACTTGTATTAATGGATGATTTATTATATCATAGAGTAAACAAGTTATTTTTAAAATAAAGGAGTGAGTTTGTGAAATTAGTAGACGAAATTACTAGAGAGAGCTGGATTTTAGGCGCTTTTCCTGAATGGGGAACATGGTTAAATGAAGAAATCGACGAAGAGGAAGTAGCTCCTAATACATTTGCTATGTGGTGGATCGGATGTACCGGAATTTGGTTTAAGACTGAAAACGATACAAATATCGCAATCGACCTATGGTTTGGAAATGGCAAGAGAACTAAAAAAGTAAGCGAAATGAAGCCATATCATCAGATGAGAAATATGACAGGCGGAAAGATGTTACAGCCAAATTTAAGGGCAGCTCCTATAGTTTTTGATCCCTTTGGAGTTACAAAGGTTGATGCTGTACTTTCAACGCATTATCATAATGACCATATAGATCCATTCTTTGCGACTGCAGTTTTAAAAAATTGTTCGGATGATGTGCCTTTTATTGGCCCTGAGGAATCAGTAAAAAAATGGTTAAGCTATGGCGTGCCAGAAGATAGATGCATAATCGTAAAACCAGGTGATGTCATAAAAATTAAGGATACAGAAATAATTGCCACAGATTCTTTTGATAGGACCTGTCTTGTTACTACAGAAGTTGGGGAAGATTTAGACGGGGTTTGTCCTACAAATATGGATCAAAAGGCAGTCAATTATGTTATAAAGATGCCAGCAGGCACAGTGTATCATAGTGGCGATTCGCATTACTCAGTATACTATGCAAAACATGGTAAAGATTTTGATATAGATATTGCACTTGGATCTTATGGGGAGAATCCTGTGGGAAATCAAGATAAGATGACGAGTGTCGATATATTAAGAATGGCAGAGGCTTTGAAATGTGAAGTTGTAATCCCAATACATTATGATGTTTGGACAAATTTCAAGGCAGATCCCAAAGAAATTCTACTGCTTTTCGATTATAGAAAGGATTTATTACAGTATAAATTCCATCCTTTCATTTGGGATGTCGGAGGTAAATACACTTGGCCAACAGATAAGGATCTCTTGCAATTCCATTATAGAAGGGGATTTGAAGATGCATTTGATTCGGAACCTAATGTACCATTTAGATCAATATTATAGAGGTGAATTATGTTAAGTATAATTATAGATTTAAATCATTATGTATTTCATGAAAAATTCGATACATGGCAAGAGGCTATCATAGCTTCTTGCCAACCACTGGTTAAAGATGGATCAATAGATGAAAGATATCATGAACAAATTATAGACTGTATAGAAGAGTATGGTCCTTATATAGTTTTGGCACCCATGGTTGCAATGCCACATTCACAACAAAATGCTGAGGGTGTTTTTAAGACCAGTGTAAGTTTGATGATAGTCAGAGAACCCGTACAATTTGACAAAGATGATAGAGAAAAAGATGCGAAAATATTTTTTACTATTGCTTCAGAAAATAATGAAAAGCATCTGGAAAATTTAATGCAGCTATCCGATATGTTGACAAATCAAGATCTAATTGATGATTTGTTAAATACTCAAGATATAGATCAATTGAGAGAGGTGGCAAAAAAATATAGTATTTAGGAGGGCAAAATGGAATTATTTGACAAGATTGGTTGGTTTTTGGTTAAAAATATCCTAACTCAGCCGGCATACTTTATAGGTTTTATAGTATTAATAGGCTACATACTTCTAGGCAGGAAATGGTATGATGCACTGGCTGGATTTATTAAGGCGACAGTTGGATATTTTATACTTTCTGTAGGTAGTGGAGGTCTTGTAAAAAACTTTAGACCTATACTGGTAGGATTAAAGGACAGATTTAATTTATCTGCTATGGTAATCGATCCTTATTTTGGACAAAATGCCGTTACTGAAGGAATGGAAAAAATGGGAAGAGCTTTTTCCGAAGTAATGATTCTATTATTGATAGCTTTTATATTTAATATTTTATTGGTAAGATTTAAAAAGCAGACTAAAATTAGATCTGTATTTACTACGGGACATGTTCAGATGCAACAGGCTGCTACAGCTTTTTGGTTATTGCTGTACTGTTTTCCACAATTGGGAGATATACAAATACTGATCATTATGGCTTTGGTATTGGGCCTTTATTGGGCAGTAGGATCTAATCTTACTGTAGAAATATCACAGGAGTTAACTGATGGAGCAGGATTTTGTGTCGCTCATCAACAGATGTTTGGTTTAAAATTTTTCTCGATTTTATCTGAAAAATTTTATGGTAAGAAAGACGATGATTCTAAAAAATTAGAAGAAATAAGATTACCGGGATTCTTATCCATTTTCAATGAAAATATGGTATCAACTGCGATACTAATGACTCTATTCTTTGGAGTTATACTGGTAATTTTGGGAAAAGATTATTTAGTTGCTCAAGAATTTATAGCCAGCGATCAAAATTTCTTTTTCTATATAATGACTACGGCTTTCAATTTTGCAGTTTATTTAGCTATCCTTCAATTAGGAGTTAGAACATTCGTAGCTGAATTAACCGAGTCATTCCAAGGTATATCTAATAAATTATTACCTGGTGCTGTTCCAGGAATCGACTGTGCAGCAACTTATGGATTTGGATCTCAAAATGCTGTTACAATTGGATTTCTATTTGGAGCATTGGGACAATTTGTCGCTATCATTGCTTTGATTTTATTAAAGAGTCCAACAGTTGTTGTTGCAGGTTTTGTACCGGTATTTTTTGACAATGCAACGATTGCAGTTTATAGTAATAATAAGGGTGGATATAAAGCAGCTATGCTCATGCCATTTATTTCCGGATTATGCCAGGTATTTGGATCAGCCTTTATTGCTGGATTTGTAGGTTTAGCATCCTATGGTGGATATTTGGGTATGTGGGATTGGGCAGTTGTTTGGCCTGTGTTCACAGTAATTATGAAATACTTATCTTTTGTAGGTTTGGCATTGGTTGTAGCTCTTCTTGTAGCTATACCGCAGATTCAATACCGCAGAAACAAAGAGGGATATTTCTTAATAACTGAGGATTATCAAAAATATAAAGAGCAATGTGCTAAATAATTAATACGAGGAGTGATTATTGTGAAAGTCTTAGTATCATGTGCAAATGGAGCGGGAACATCATTAATGATGAAAATGAAGGTAGAGCAGGCTTTTAAAGAACTTGGAATAGATCTAACAGAAATCAAGCACTGTTCTATATCTGAAGGTAAATCACAAGCTAGGAATTATGATGCTGTTTTTTGCTCACAGAATTTTACAAATATGTTTGACTCAGCAAAGCAACAGGGAACAAAAGTTATAGGAATGAAAAATATTCTTTCAGTTGAAGAAGCTAAAGAAAAGATTAAAGCTGAAGGATTATGTGATTAATTATATAGTCAATTAGGAGTATACTATGTTTAAGATTTTAAAAGATGAGGTCTTTAATGCTAATCTGCTTTTACCAAAGCATAATTTGATAACATTTACTTGGGGCAATGTATCTCAAATAGATGAAAATAGAGAATATGTAGCTATAAAACCTTCCGGAGTTGAATATGATTTAATGACTGCTGATGATATAGTAGTGGTTGATTTGGAGGGCAGAGTAATTGACGGTAATCTAAAGCCATCTTCCGACACTGCAACTCATTTAGAATTATATAAAGCATTTGATGATATCAATGGTATTTGCCATACACATTCGAGATGGGCGACGATATTTGCACAGGCAAAAATGGGGATAGAGGCATTGGGTACAACTCATGCAGACTATTTTTATGGCGAAATACCAATCACAAGGGATTTGACTCTAGAAGAAGTAAAGGCTGATTATGAAAAGGAAACGGGAATTGTAATAATAGAATGTTTAAAAAATCTTGGCATAAAACCAATTGAAGTGCCGGCCGTTCTTGTAGCTAGTCATGGACCTTTTACCTTTGGAAAATCTGCAGAAAACTCTGTTTTTAATGCCGTAGTTCTTGAAGAAGTTGCTTTTATGGCATGGCATAATTTGATGATGGATAAATACTCCAGAATACATGATTATATACTGGATAAGCATTATTTAAGAAAACATGGAGAGAATAGCTATTATGGACAATAGATATAGTCTTGGAATTTATGAAAAGGCTATGCCAAATAGCCTTTCTATCGATGAAAAATTAGAATTGGCAAAAATTACCGGATTTGACAGGCTTGAAATAAGTATTGATGAAACTGATGAAAAGCTTGAGAGATTATATGATGATTCCGGAAGAGAAATTTCAAAATATGTAAAAAAAATTAATATTCCCATTAAGACTATGTGCTTATCGGGTCATCGAAAATATCCATTGGGTAGTCATGATCCTGAAATAAGAAAAAAATCATTAGAGATTTTAAATCTGGCATTAGAATTTTCAGATCGGGTTGGAATTAGAATTATTCAACTAGCGGGATATGATGTTTATTATGAGGATGGAGATGCTGATACGGTAAATTATTTTCAAGAGAATCTTAATATAATTACCGAGAGAGCTGCAAAGTATGGTATAATATTAGCATTTGAAACCATGGAAACTGAATTCATGGATACTATTGCAAAATCAATGAATTATGTAAATAAGATAGGATCTCCATATCTTGGTATCTATCCAGATATTGGAAATTTAATGAATGCATATGTAAAGTACGATATAGAGCCGATATCAGATTTAATTAATGGTGAAGGAAAGATATTTGCAGCACATCTTAAGGAAACTAAACCTGGAATTTATAGAAATATGGATTTCGGAACTGGACATACAGATTATGATTTATTTATAAAGGAATTGATTAGACAAAAGGTAAGAATCTTCACTGGAGAATTTTGGCATTTAGGTGAAGAAGATTATACAGATAAAATAAAAAAAGCGAGCATTTTTCTAAGAGATAAAATTGAAAAGTGGCTATGATTGATATCAATACTATCAGATAAATCAACTAAGAATGAAAATTGAGCTGTTGCAAAATGACTAATAGTCATTTTGCAACAGCTCAATTTGTATTTATTCACAATCGGTTTATTTTATTTGTCAAAAATATTGTGCAGTAATAGGAGTGCTTTGGCGTTCTTACTTTTACACAATTATATGGACTTTATCATAATATACTAGGAGAGAATTTAAATTATATTAGGCTTTGAAAAGCTTAAAATTATAAATCACAGTTAAGGATTCTTTGTATTATAAAATTTTAAAAATTAAATTGTAATTATCAACAAAGTATTTTGGCTTTAATTAGGTAGCAAAGGGGTATAATAATTAAAAAGATAAAATGATAATGAAAGAATATTTTAAGAAAGGAGGATATTATGATATATACTATCACTTTAAATCCATGTTTGGATTATATCATGGATTTAGATGAATTTGAGTCCGGAATTATCAATAGAAGCAAGTCCGAACTTGTCTTGCCTGGGGGTAAGGGAATTAATGTAAGTCAGATATTACAAGAATTGGGAGTTAAAAATACAGCTGTGTTTTTTTCTGCCAGCTTTACTGGGAAATATCTTGAACAAGTTTTAAAAGAAAAGAATATTGAAACAAAATCGATTTCAATTGATAAGGGATTTACTAGAATTAATGTAAAGGTCAGATCAGGATATGAAACAGCAATTAATGCGAAGGGACCCGAGATTTCTGATTCATCTTTAGATGAGTTATTTAATTATTTAAAATCTATAGACGAAGGAGATATTATAGTTATTTCCGGAAATATTCCTCCGGGTCTAAAAGAAAATATTTACGAAGAAATTATAGCTAATTCGAAAAAGAGAGGAGCAGAATTTGTTGTTGATGCTACAAAATCAGCGCTCACTTCTGTTTTGAAACATCGCCCCTTTTTAATTAAACCTAATCATGAAGAATTGGGTGAAATTTTGGATGTAGAAATCAATAATTTTGAAGATGCGATCGACGGATCAAGGAAGCTTCAACTTGAAGGTGCTAGAAATATTATTACTTCTATGGGAGCGAAAGGTGCAGTATTGATCACTGAAGATGGAGAAGTATTTATAGCTGAAAGCTTAAAAGGAGATGTCAAAAATACAGTTGGAGCTGGAGATTCCATGGTTGCGGGTTTTATTAGCGGATACTACCATATGAAAAATTATGAGAAGGCATTTGCTTTGGCTGTGGCGGCAGGCACTGCGACTGCTTTTTCTGATACATTAGCAAAAGGCGAAGAGATTAAAAGATTAGAGAAAGGGATTAATATACAGAGGCTTTAGGAGGTTAAAGATGCGTATTATAGACTTATTGAGTGAAGAATCTATAGAAATAGGCGTCAGCCTTGAAAATAAGAGAGAAACAATTATTCGGGCTGTTGATTTGATGGAAAAGACGGGAGTAATTACAGATCGTGAAGATTACGAGAGGAAAGTTTTTCAGAGAGAGGAAGAGGGGACTACCGGAGTAGGCGATTTCGTGGCAATTCCACATGGAAGATCAAGTGGAGTCGAAAGACCGCAATTGGCTGCTTTAACGATTCCTGCCGGCGTTGATTACGAGTCATTAGATGGCGAAGATGTAAAACTTTTGTTTTTGATAGCCGTACCTGATAATGACTCACAGGTGCATCTTGACATATTATCGAAATTGTCTCAAATGCTTATGCATCCTGAATTTATAGAGAAACTGATCAAAGCAAAAACTAAAGGAGAATTTTTGTCTATAATAGACTCTGAAGAATCGAAAGTTGATGAGTCTGAAATTGAGTCAAATAAAAATGATGAATCGAAAAAAATCAGAATAGTTGCAGTTACTGGCTGCCCGACTGGTATCGCACATACTTATATGGCAGCAGAAGCATTAAATAAAAAAGCTGAAGAATTGGGATATGATATCAAGGTTGAAACGAGGGGAAGTGGAGGGGCAAAAAATGTGCTCAGTTCTGACGAAATTGAGATGGCGGATGGTGTTATCGTCGCCTCTGATACACAAGTACCTATGGATAGATTTGACGGAAAGAAGATAGTGATTACTCAGGTTTCTGATGGAATATCTAAACCGGAACAGTTGATAGAAAAAGTCTTATCTGATTCTGCTAGGATTTACAAGGGAGAGAATAAAGGCGAATCGGAGATGGAGAAAGTATCGAATACTCAGCAGATATATAAGTTTTTGATGAATGGGGTTTCACATATGTTGCCATTTGTCGTCGGAGGAGGAATACTGATAGCTTTGTCTTTCCTTATAGACGGATTTAGTGTCGATATGAATTCTTTATCCGAAGTTGAAAGGGCCGGATTTGGTTCAATTAACCCAATAGCTGCTAAATTTAATCAAATCGGCGGTGTGGCTTTCGGATTTATGCTACCAATACTTGCCGGATATATATCGATGGCGATTGCAGATAGACCCGGACTCGCTGCCGGATTTGTTGGAGGCGCTATTGCGGCTTCAGGAACTTCAGGCTTTCTAGGAGCATTGGCTGCTGGCTTTCTAGCAGGATATATTGTTAAGTTGCTTATTAAATCAACAGAAAATATCCCTAAATCTATCGATGGGATAAGACCTATTTTAATTTATCCGCTCTTAGGAATTCTATTAATGGGTTTAGCGATGCTATTTATTATAGAGCCTATAGTAGGACAGATAAATATCGGACTAAATTCATGGCTGTCGTCACTATCAGGAACAAGCTCAGTATTATTGGGGGCAATTCTCGGAGGAATGATGGCGATAGATATGGGAGGGCCTTTCAATAAAGCAGCATATGTTTTTGGAACAGCACAAATTGCTGCTGGAAACTATAATATAATGGCTTCAGTAATGATTGGAGGTATGGTTCCACCATGTGCAATAGCCTTAGCAACTATATTATTTAAAAATAAATTTACTCTACAGGAACGAAAATCAGGACCTGTAAACTTTATAATGGGGCTGTCTTTTATAACTGAGGGAGCAATTCCATTTGCCGCTGCTGACCCGATTAAGGTTATACCATCATGTATAGTCGGCAGTGCTCTTGCAGGAGGATTATCAGCTCTGTTTGGATGCACTTTGATGGCTCCGCATGGAGGTATATTTGTATTTCCAGTCGTAGGAAATGCTTTGATGTATCTTGTTTCTCTAGCATTGGGTACTGTAGCCAGTGCCATTTTGCTAGGAGCATTAAAGAAAAAAGTTGAATAAAAAATATTTGATATATTTTCCATTGATTGAATGAGCTGTCTTTTTAAACCGGCAGCTCATTTAATTTATTTATTAATATCTAAATTAATTCGACATGAAATAAATAGGGTGATATAATAAAAAAGTCTTATAATAAATTAATTAGAGGTGAAGCTAATGTTAAAAAGCATATGCATAGACTACAATATTATCGAAATGATGCAGTTTTACTGGGAGAGTATTGCCAGTAGAGATAAAGTGGTTGATTCTTATTTTATTGAAATCGCTCAAAAACCGGAGATGAAGGTTCTATATTCAGATGATTTTAATGAAGACTCTGTAAGGAAGGTTTTATCGGCTATAATGAATCGCGAGAGATTAAATAATCCTACAAAAAAAGAAAGTAGATTTTGGAATTTAAATCTATGGATGCTGGAAGATTTAGATAATATGAGAGCGATGTTGAAGCCTATTAAGCTTTTAAATTTAGATCAATTATATGATGAATTTTCAGATAAAGGAAATGTAGAAAATTTGGAAGTACATTTTATACCCGGTCATGAAGATACCTATTACAAAGAAGACTCGAAATTAATAATAAATTTCTTTAAGATCATGGTCGACTATATGGATCCGGAAGTAGTAAAAATCGAGGGAGAAGATTTTAAAGAATTTGTAATTTCTAAAGCGAGAGAAATTTTATCTTGATACTAAAAGCGGCTATTTATCAGCCGCTTATTTTAGTTCACTGCTCAATTATTTTTTTATATACTCCTTGATTTATATTTCAAATGCCTCTTATCAGATAGGCCGATAGATCCTAGGATTATATAAAAGAATATCCAAGTCAAACGGTTTTGTTCAATTCCGTATATCGAGTCTATTATTTGATTTGAAAGATGTACTCCTCCAAATAAGAGAATTAAAATTAATTCTTTATAATTTTTTCTTAAAGCGATTTTAATAGTATAATAAAATATTGATAAAATAAATGAAATCGTCAAGCTTAATTTTATCAGTCCACCATTTAGGAGGTCCACAAATATCATAGAATGGGGATGAGAATAATTCCATTCTTTTGAATACTTGTCCATGCTTTTAAATCTTTCTAAGGCTTTTTCCGTCTTAAATAAATCTGTTTGATGTGAGCCACCTTTTCCAATTAGCCATTCCTTAATTGAATAACTCTTAATTTCGTCGATAACGACTGAATAGATCATCTCTCTTTTTCCCACAGCTGTTCCCGATTCTATAGTATTTGATATGAAGTCTAGATCCTGTTCTTTTCTAAAATCTCTTATTAGCTCTTTAGAGTTGTCATGAGTTGCCGAAGGTATGTCTATTCCAGATTTTTCAGCAGCTTTCTTCATTTCCTCATATATATTCCTAGATTTTATTTGATAGCCTTGAATTATCAAATAATGAAAGCCCAATACGAGTACTACTGCCAGTATAAAAGATATAAGATAGGATTTCTTGGCTTTATTTTTTAAAGAAGAAATAAAGCTAAATAATGACAATATAAAATATATCGGCATATAAATCAATATGGTTCTCCTCGATCCGGATGTAAATAATAGAGGAAGTGTTATTATAGAAAATGTTGAAAAATAAATTATTTTAGATATATCGTCTTTAAAATAATTTATTACATAAATCCCTGCAATATATCCTAATAGAACCGGTAAGATATACTGATTATAATCGAGTTGGAGAGACATGCGCATAATATAATGTGTCCTTCCAAAAATCAGGTATATAATCCATGTAATAGATGAAATTGTCAATGACATCAAAGCAAATACTGCAGACAATATCTTTAGCCTCTCATGTCTTTTTTGCTCATCTATACCTGCCCCGTAAAAATATCTATTAGCATAAAATAATAGGATTACCATGGGTAAAATCGTAATATATTTTTTTAATGAGAAAAGTATATCATTCGTCCACAATAAAGAGATTATATCGAATGTAAAATACAAAAACAATGATATGAATGCCCAACGATATTTTTTAAATGCATTTAAAAAATTTTCTTTTGCAACTAATGTATTGTATTTAAAGTCGCTAAATAAATAGAAAATATACAATAAGCATAAAAGTATAAAGGGGATCTTATAAGCCGATAGAAATCCTATAATATGTAGATTCATCGCCGTTTCCATGGGAATAAAATAAATTGTCAGTAAAAATAAAAAATTTAATATTCTTTCAATTTTTCCAGTGCTGCTGCCGATCATATCTATCTCCTATCAATATAATATCTATATGATATCATAAATACTTATGTAATTACAGAAAAAGCGTCAGTTGGCTATTATTTTGTATCATATTATTGAAATACATAAGCAAAACATATATAATAATCATAAAATACAATTGCAATTTATAAATTTAAAAGGAGGTAATTAAGTTGTGGGTAAGGTTAAAAAATCTAAAGCATTGAGTTTTGCAGGTGCTTTTATTGCTCTACTAATTGGATCAGGTTTTGCGACTGGTCAAGAAGTAATGCAATATTTTTCATCTTTTGGTTTAAAGGGAATTATGGGCACTGTATTGGCTTTTTTTCTGTTGGCATATGTTGGGATGAGCTTTATATCTACTGGATATAGGGAGCAATTCAACAAAGGAAATGAGATATATAAGTACTATTGTGGTAAGTATCTAGGAAAATTCTATGATTTCTTCTCTATCTTTTTCATCTTTTTATCTTTGACAGTCATGATAGCCGGAGCGGGAGCTACGGGTCAACAACATTATGGCTGGAATCCGATTATGGGTGGTCTTCTGATGGGTTTTCTTACTGTATTTACAGTTACTTTCGGACTTGGCAAAATCGTGGAAGTCATTGGCAATATCGGTCCGGTAATCGTTGTACTTTCAATTATTGTAAGCATATTAACGATAATTAAATACGGTGCAGGACTTTCATCTGTAAATACTACAGTTGACTTTTTAGTTTCAAAGGGAGAATTGCATAGGGCTACTAGTAATTGGATTTTAGCAGCAGGTTCCTATGTAGGTTTTTGCATGCTCTGGTTGGCTTCATTTCTAGCACAAACTGGCAAGACTGCTAATAATCAAAAGGAAGCTAAGACGGGTGCTGTATTGGGTGCATTGGGATTTTCGGTAGCAGTTTTATTGATGACACTGGCTCTTTTGACAAGGATAAAATATGTTGCAGGTAGTCAAATACCTTCTCTTATCCTCGCAGGAGAACTTCATTCAATACTAGCAAATATATTTTCAATAATTATTTTTGTAGGTATATACACGACATCTGTGCCTCTTCTTTGGTCTGTCGCATCTAGGTTTACTGATGAGGGCACTAAGAAATTTAAGATTTACACTATTGTAATCGGAGCCGTTGCGATGGTTATAGGTTTGAATTTAGAATTCGATACTCTAGTGAGTTATGTATATGTAGTAAATGGATTTGTAGGGCTTCTTCTCTTAGGGCTAATGATCGTAAAAAGCATCAAAACAAAACAGATATGATCTGTTCTGCGTATTATTAATTAGGAGGTAAAAATGGAGAAAAATAGAGCGACCTGGAATAGCAGATATGGATATATAATGGCTGCAGCAGGTTTTTCGATAGGCCTTGGGAATATATGGAGATTTCCTTATCTAGCGGGCAAAATGGGCGGGGGAATCTTTGTATTATCATATCTGATTATTTGTATTATTATTGGTATACCATTATTTTATATGGAGGTTTCGCTAGGTAGAAAAGCCAGATCCAATCCTATAAAGGGGATGAGGAAATTAGAGGGAAAAGGTAGCCCATGGGTACTTTTCGGGTGGTTTGGTATTTTATCCGCATTCATAATCTTGACATATTATTTCCAAGTGATGGGCTGGTTGATAGCTTATATATTTAAAATGATATCGGGTAGTTTGAGTTCGGCAAGTGATTATGGACAGGTCTTTAATTCATTTGCTTCTAATTCCTTAATGGTAATCGTATTCATGATAGCTAGCATGATTATAGTAGGATTTATTTCATCTAAAGAATTAAATCAGGGATTGGAAAAGAGTTATAAGATAATGATACCGGCACTTTTTATAATGTTGATAATCCTTGCGATTAGATCCATCACATTGCCGGGAGCTAAAGAAGGATTGAAATGGTTTTTCAAAGTTGACTTCTCAAAACTGGACAGCAAGGTATTGCTATCTGCACTGGGTCAATGTTTCTTTTCAGTTGGAATAGCGAGTGGTGGCGCATTTGTCTATGGTAGTTATTTAAAAGAACAGAGCGACCTTCCACTTGATGGAGTCATCGTAATAATTATTGATAGTCTCGCCGCGATATTAGCCGGTCTTGTAATTTTTCCTGCTATATTTGCAATGGGCATTAATCCGGATTCAGGGCATAAATTATTATTTATTACAGCATCTGAACTTTTTTCAAATGTCAATTTAGGATCTATCTTTGGAGCTGTCTTTTTTATCTTAGTATTTTTTGCGGCATTGTCATCTGCTTTAGGCTATCTTGAACCTATAATAAGTACTTTGTCGGAATCGATGTCAATGAGCAGAAAAAAAGCGGTTTGGTTATCTCTAATCGCCATATTCGTATTTAGTTTACCGAATGTATTATCATTTGGAGTTTTAAGTGATTTAAAGCTCATGGGATATAATATATTTGAATTTACCGACCAGTTTAATGGAAATATAATAATGCCTATCGCCGCGATTATACTTACATTCTATACTGTTTTTAAATGGGGATTTGATTCCTTTAAAGACGAAGTCAATAAGGGAAGTAATTCATTTAAATTGACTAATGCCTATAAGCCCATAGTAATTTTTATAATACCTGTTGCATTGATAATAATACTCTTTAATAATGTAATTTTTTAAAAGAATATTAAATTTCAACGAATCTTTAAATTTATATATTATTTGTGAAATAAATATGACAAAAACCGATTTTTGTAGTACAATAGTACTTGTGAATCGGGGTGTAGCGCAGTTCGGTAGCGCACATGACTGGGGGTCATGGGGTCGCAGGTTCAAATCCTGTCACTCCGACCAAAAAAACCGCTGGAATAATATTCCGGCGGTTTTTATATTCTGCTAAATGATAATTTGAGACCAAAACTGTCTTTTTTATAGATAAAATAGGTAATCAATAGAGTAATAAATTCACTCATTATAGCAGCACCCCATATACCTATATCTCCGATTAAATTAGGTAATATAATCAATGAAGCCGAGATTATTATATAACCTCTCAATGATGAAATCAGCATTGCGGATTTGGAAACTTTTAAAGCCGTTAAAAAACCGGATATGATTATATTGAAACCTGTCAAAAGAAAGCTGATACTGAATACTTTTAATCCATAAACTGATAATTTATATATCTCTGTATTTGATTGAGATATAAAGAAAGATACGATCTCATCTGCGAAGAATCTACTTGTTATAAAAAATAAAAACCCCCATAAAGCCGTTGTATTCACCGAGTATTTTATAATCTTTTTAATACATTTTTTATCTGAACTCCCGTGATAAAAACTTACTAGAGGCTGCATACCCTGATTTATTGCGACCATGGTTGATATAACAAGATTATTCATATACATAATCACTGAAAAGGAAGCGACTTCTCTATAGCCTATAAATTTGAGAATTGTAAAATTAAACATAAATGTAGCAAATCCAGCAGAAAATTCAGTTAGCGCTTCTGGAAATCCCAGCCTTATTATCGATCTGATATCATGAAAATTTATCTTAGGTCTTACAAAACTCAATTCTGATCTCCTGGATAAAAAATGCGACATATACCCGACAAATGATATGAACTGAGATATACCGGTTGCATAAGCTGCACCTTTGATACCATAATCGTATTTGATTACTAAAATATAATCTAATATAATATTTGTAAGTGCTGAGATTACGACGAATATTAGTGAATGTCCGGGATGGCCGTCAGATTTTACTAAGACCTCTAAGGTATAGGAGAGCATAAAAAACGGACTAAATATTATTATTATCTTGAGATAATCTTTAACAAGACCGAGAGTTTCATGAGATGCACCTAGTAACACAACTAATTTATCAAGGAAGATGAGCGATAATATGCTTATTATAATCCCTATTGAAAGGGTTATTAATATATTCATAGTGAATATATTATCGCATAATTTTTTATCACCCTTACCCAAATAATATGTAATGAAGGTCGAACTTCCAACGGAGAATAGCAGGGATACCGCAAAAACAGTAGAGATGAATGGCATGGATAAATTTACCGATGCTAAAGCGTCAGGTCCTACACCTCTACCAACGAATATTCCGTCTATCATAGTATAAATTGAAAAAAACCACATAGCGCCAATCGAAGGGATCAAATACTTATAAAATTGTCTTCTAAGCCCTCGACCGGAGCTGCCACGATACTGCATAAAAAATCCTTTCTATTATTGTTCAAAATCCTTTAATTTAATTTATTTATATCATATAATAGTTTAAAGCTTAGAGCTAGTCCAAGGTCAAGGAGAATATATGAAAAAGAAATACAGAATTAGTGAAATAAGCAAAATATATAAATTGAGCGCAGATTCACTTAGATATTACGAAAGAAAAGGGCTTATAAAACCCGAAAGAGAATTAAATGGATATAGGGTGTATACTCAAAATGATATTTGGAAACTAAATATCATAAAGGATATGAGGAAGCTCGATTTTACGATTAAACAAATCAGAGACTATTTAGAAAACAGATCTTTAAATAGCAGTGTCGAACTTATAGAAAAGGAAATTGAATTCATAGATAAAGAGATAGAGCCGCTTAAAAGACAAAAGAAGTATCTGTCTGAAAGATTGGAATCTCTTAATAATTTAAAAGAAATCGATGAATTTGAAACTGTAATTTACAAGAATTTTGATAAGAGAAAGATAGTATTGATAGAAGGCGAGCTGAGGACTGATCAAGAAATCGACTTGGCATTTCGAAAATTGGAAAGTAGAGACGACAGCAAATTGATGCTATTTGCGAGTAAGGACATGGGAGTGATGATTTCTAAAGAAAGCATATATAATAATAGTTTTTCCGATTATGAAAATGCATTTTTTCTCTTGAGCGATGATGAAGAAAAATTTGACGGTTATTTACCTCAAGGAGATTATGCAGTATTATTTTATAAAGGTGGCTATGATAAATCAGAAAGACTATTTAAAAAGCTTAT
The DNA here is from genome assembly GCA_030537815.1 of Tissierellia bacterium. Taxonomy (GTDB): domain Bacteria; phylum Bacillota; class Clostridia; order Tissierellales; family Peptoniphilaceae; genus Microaceticoccus. The sequence continues at coordinate 18,236 of JAUNVF010000025.1, forward strand.
ATCTGATATTGAATCAAATTCATACACTTTAATTGGACCGATACTTGAAATATATAGATTAGATATCCACAGCAGTTCAAATACGGATGAGTATATTACAGAAATACAAGCTAGGATAATAAAAGGGGAGAGATCATGAGCGAATTTTACAAATCTATTGTCAAATATTATGATAATATCTTCATTCCTTCAAATCAAGTTGAATTTCTCGCTAATTCATGTGAGGGATATAAGATTTTGGATATAGCCGCTGCAACTGGAGCTGTAGCCAATGGATTGAAAGCGATGGGTTACGATATTAAGGCAATAGACCTTGAAGATGAGATGGTCGAGATAGCTAAGCGAAGGGACCTCGATGCAGAGGTAATGAATATGATGGATATAGATTCGATTAAAGAAAAATTTGACTTAGTTTACTGCATAGGAAATTCAATTCCTCATCTTGACAATCTGGATCAAATAAGGGATTTTTTAAAAAAGGTTAGAAAAATTATAGACAGAGGTAAAATTGTAATTCAATGGATAAATTTTGAGAAATTTCTTATAAACAAATCTGAATATTTAGGTAATCTACCGACTATTGAAAATGAAAATGTAAAATTTACAAGAAAATACTATAGATCGGGCGATAAAATCAGATTTAATACTATATTAGAAGCTGATGGCGAAAGAATTGAAAATAATGAATTATTATATCCTTTGACTAAAGGGGATATGATTAGAATTTTAGAGGAATTGGGGTATAAAGATATCGAAGTTTTTGGCGGATTTGATAAATCAGAATTCAATATTATTAAATCTAATCCAGTAGTTATAAGGGCTAAATATGAAAGTATATAGACATGATTTTAAGCCGCTTATAGATAAAAATAGCAGGGTGTTGATACTCGGGTCATTTCCATCAGTGAAGTCAAGAGAAGAGGGATTCTACTATGGACATCCGCAGAATAGATTCTGGAAATTAATGGCTATTTTATTATCAGAAGAAATTCCCATAAGTATAGATGAGAAAAGAAAACTTATATTAAATAATCATCTAGCTCTTTACGATGCAGCTGAAGAAGCTAGCATTAAAGGTTCATTGGACAGTAATTTAAAAGTATTGAAATTTTCAAATATAATGGAATTGATAGATGGCTATCAGATTGAAAAGATATTTTGTAATGGTAGTAAATCTCATCAAATAGTGACTAAGAATTTAGGCTTGAAAGCTGTTAAATTACCGTCAACGAGTGCGGCAAATGCAAAGTATTCATTGGATAGGCTTATTGAAGAATGGAAGATAATACTCGAATATATATAAAAATGGAGCTTCCGAGCGGATTTGAACCGCTGACCTGCTGATTACGAATCAGCTGCTCTACCAACTGAGCCACGGAAGCCTGAATACTAAATATATTATACTAGTTTTTATTGAATTTGAAAACATATTATATAAAAATAGTTTAGTATCAAAGATTTTTAATTTGTGGTATCATTAAGTAAATAATTGATTGAAAAGAGGGATTTAATGAAAAAGGTCCTACTCGTAGGAGATATTGTAAGTCATGGTAAAATTGCGCTTTCGTCTATGATTCCAATTTTATCAAATTTTAAACTCGATATAAGTAATTTACCTACATGCATAGTTTCGAATACATTTGATTATAAGATAGCTGAATTGCATGATTTGAGTTCTTATATGAAAAATACAATAAATATTTGGAATGATTTAGGCTTTAGATTTGATATAATAGTCACCGGATTCTTATCAAACTTGGAGCAAGTAAATATAATAGAGGAATTAATCGAATTCCATGACGAAAAGCCCTTGATAATTACCGATCCTATAATGGGAGATGATGGTGAATTATATCATGGGCTTCCTGACGAGATTGTAAACTATATGAAAGAAATGATAAATCATACAGATATCCTCATACCGAATGCTACAGAAGCTGCTCTATTATTAGACAAAAAACTCCCTAAAGAAATGACTGATGAAATCGCCAATAAATGGCTTGAAGAATTGCATGATAGAGGGATAAAAGAAATTGTCATCACCAGCATAAAGGTCGAAGGTAGACATTATGTGTATGGTATAAAAAATACCGGTGAAAAATTCAGGGTAGAGTATGATATTGTACCATATAAATTTGCCGGTACAGGCGATATATTCGCTTCATTTGTAACTGCGAAAATAGTTGAGGGAATAGGAATAGAAGAAGCAGTGGTTTTTGCAACCGAAAAACTCAGCAGTATCCTAAAAAAAGAAATTATAGATTCAGATAAAAAAGTAAGGGATGTAGCTATTGAAAAATATTTAGATACAATTAATAGGTAGCTACCTATTAATTGTATCTAAGAAGCTTTTCCCCTTCGATTAATAAGATTGATATTATGACATGGTATCTCAGCAAGGGATTTTCCATGTCTATATTTATTATTTCAGATATCTTGTTCACTCTGTACACGACAGTATTTCTGTGTACATTTAATTTCTCTGCAGTTTTAACTAAGCTTCTCTCATAACAAATATAAGCATAGAGAGTCTCTAAAAGATCACCATCATTTTCCTGATCGTATTCTTTAAGCTTTTTTATTTCAGAATTGATAAATACCTTACTTTCAAATCCCTTAGTGAGTAATAACATCACCTTAATCGTATCGACAGACAAGTCTATTATCCCGTCATTTATTTTTGCTGATAACATTTCAAGGAATAAATAGTATTTTCTTATCTCTAATATATCGCTGAATACTGTGGAAACTAATATCTTCATATCAGGTTTTGAATCTAGTATTAATTTCAATTCAGAAATTAGTATATCGCTTTTTATCTTATTATCATTGATTAATAGTATATATCTGCCATCATGCTTGAAAATCAGAGAATCCTTTTTGTATTGTTCGTTTAAATAGTCGATGATCGTCTGAATATTTTCATATCTATGTGAATTGATTAAAAATAATTTGTAGTCATCATGGATGCTCCAATCCAATACAGATAGTTTTTTTGAAAGCTGTTCAGGATCAAGTGCTGTATTTAATGCAATATTGTCGAGTAACATCTTATTAAGCTCTATATATGCTTCTCTTTTATCATCAAAGTAATAATTTAACTTGCTATCTAATGTATCGCATATAATATTAAAAACAGCAGTCTGATAATTTTCGCTTAAAACCTTGCTTTTCATCAAAGACAGAGAACCCAATGCCTTTTTACCATCTCTAATGGTCTTTGATATGAGAACTGTTTGAGGATAATATTTATAAGCATTTGAATTTCTAAATAATACATTTCCCTTTGAATCATTTAAATACATCTCAATACCCAATGATTTATAGATAAACACCAAAATATTTTCCAAGCTTATACCCTTATATAAATATGAATTAAGAGCTAATTCAAATTCAGAGTATTTTTGGAATATGTCTATCATCTTATTTACCAAGCTCTTCTCCGATATATTTTCCTTTAGAGCTATGACATTTACTTTTTTTGAAATTTCTACTTCATCTAAAATCCCAAGTGGGTCGATTAGTACAAAGGTCTTCTTTTCAGTGATATTATTCATGCTTACAAATTTAGTCACATCACAGATATTTATAATCTCATTGTCTTTAGGAATCGATTCGAGCATTTTATATGAAGTAAAGGAAATGTCGAAATTTAATACCGATACCGGATTTAATTCTTTTAATTCCTCTAAAATAATATGGATGGAGATTTTCATCTTTACACCTCTAACTTTCCTCTATTTAGTCCCATACTAATAGTATAATGAAATATTGTAAATATGTAAATGATTAAAGCTTATTATTTTATTTTATTAATTATTGTTATTGATTTACTTTTATGTTTGATATAAAATGTACTTAGTAAAACAGAAATGAAGGAGGCTACATAATGGAAACCAAATTCAAGAGAACTGCGATGTGTGGTTCGCTTAGGGCAAACGACATAGGTAATGAAGTAGTTCTTAATGGATGGGTAGCAAAAGAGAGAAATTTAGGAGCATTGATTTTTATAGATTTAAGAGATGCTACCGGTATCTCGCAAGTAGTTGTAAGAAAAGAGGAAACTCCTGATTTATATGAACTTGCAGAAGATATAAGGGGAGAATTTGTAATTGCTGTTAGGGGAATTGTATCAGAAAGAGAGTCTAAGAATCCCAATATGGACACAGGAGATATTGAGATATTAGCTACTGAGATAAAAGTTCTCGACAAGGCAAAGACAACTCCGATATACGTTAAAGATGACGATAATGTATCAGAGACGATGAGGCTAAAATACAGATATCTAGACTTAAGAAAACAGAGTATGCAAAAAAATCTCAGACTTAGAGCTAAAACGGCTAAGGTAATCAGAGATTTTCTTTATGAAAATGATTTTGTAGAGGTGGAAACGCCATTTCTTACAAATCCGACTCCCGAAGGAGCTAGAGACTACCTAGTGCCGTCAAGGGTAAATGAGCAGAAATTTTACGCATTACCCCAATCACCTCAACAGCTAAAACAGATGCTTATGGTAGGGGGAGTAGATAGATATTATCAAATCGTAAAATGCTTTAGAGACGAAGATTTGAGAGCTAATAGACAGCCTGAATTCACTCAGGTAGATATTGAGATGTCTTTTGTCGATATGGAAGATGTAATAGAAGTCAATGAAAAACTTGTACAAAGGGTTTTTAAGGAGATTAAGGGAATAGACCTCGAGATACCATTCAAGAGAATGAGCTATGAAGAAGCTATGGATTTATACGGTGTAGACAAACCTGATCTAAGATTTGGATTCGAGCTTAAAGATATAGCATATGCTTTTAGAGAAACATCTTTTGGTGTATTTAAGTCGGCCATAGATGAAGGTAAAGTCATAAAAGCTATCAATATTGGTGAATATGAATCTGAATACAGTAGGAAAAAAATTGATAAGCTTACGGATTTCGTAAAAGATTATGGTGCAAAGGGTCTTATTTGGATCAAATTTCATGATGGCGAGATGTCGTCATCTATTTCCAAGTTTTTAAATGAGAATGAAGTTGAAGAAGTAAAGAAAATATTTGGTATAGACAAAAATGGACTAGTATTCATAGTGGCAGATGAAGCCGACATAGCCAATGCTTCTCTAGGGAATTTAAGAGTTAAAATTGCAAAGGATATGGACTTAATCGATAATGAGAATTATAATATATTATGGATAACAGATTTTCCGATGTTTGAATACAGTGAAGAAGAGAAAAGATATACAGCAAAGCATCATCCATTTACAAAGCCGGTACAAGAAGATATAGAATTCATGTCCACTGAACCTGAAAGATGTAAAGCTATGGCATATGACTTAGTTATTAATGGAGATGAAATTGGCGGTGGCTCGATAAGGATAAATAATTCAGAGCTTCAAAATAAAGTTTTTGAAGCATTGAAATTGACTGATGACGAGATAGAGAAAAAATTCGGATACTTTATCGAGGCTTTGAGTTATGGAACTCCACCTCATGGTGGTATAGCATATGGATTTGATAGACTTATAATGTTACTCGCCGGAACAGATAATATAAAAGATGTTATCGCATTTCCAAAAACTCAATCAGCGACATGTCTTTTAACCGGTGCGCCATCTCCTGTAGGAAAAGAACAATTAGAGGAACTTCATATTGAACTTAGAAATAATGGGTAAAAAACAATATGAGAGATTTGATAAATTATATGGCATTGGCAGTTCAGATATTTTAAATTCCAAGAAGATTATAATATTTGGAGTTGGTGGAGTAGGTTCTTTTGCAGCTGAAGCACTTATAAGATCGGGGATTGGGCATTTGACAATGGTCGATCCGGATCTTGTCGAGATAAGCAATTTAAATAGGCAATTACAGGCTACTCATTTGACCATAGGAAGCTTAAAAGTCGAGGCTATGAAAGAGAGACTGATTACGATAAATCCCGATGCCAATATAATAGCAAGAGATGTCTTTTTTGATGAAGAGATATCAGAGGAATTTGACTTTTCAGAATACGATTATATAATTGATGCAATTGACTCTGTTAAATCAAAGATACTCTTGATTGAAAAGGCAAAAAAAGAGGGTTCGCCTATTATAAGCTCTATGGGAGCCGGAAATAAAAAGGACCCGACAGCATTTAAAATTACCGATATCAGCAAGACTAAGATATGTCCTCTAGCCAGAATCGTCAGGAAGGCGGTTAGAGAACTAGGCCTTGAGGACATAAAAGTTGTTTGGTCAGAAGAAATCCCGACTAAATCTAATAATTCTGCTGAAAGAAGTCCGGGCAGCTCAGCTTTTGTACCATCTGTTGCCGGACTTATAATAGCATCTGAAGTTGTGAGTGACTTATTGGAAGTGATTTAAAATGGATAAATTAGGAATTGTTATTTCTGAAAAAAATGGAATGGCAAAAATTGCTGTCAACAGAACTTCCGGATGTGGTGGTGGCTGTAAGACTTGTGGAGGCTGCGATACTCCGGTTATGGTAGTTTATCTGCCAAATGATGTTAATGCCAAACCGGGAGATACTGTGGAATTATCTGCAAATAATAGCAGAGTAGTTAAATTTACAATTGTACTTTATTTAGTACCTTTAATTATGTTTGTATTGAGCTTGGGTATTTCATATTCTTTTTATCGTAATGCAGGAATCGCTAAATACGAATTATACAGTTTTATAACTGGGATATTTGGCTTTTTACTGTCTCTACTGGTACTCAAACTCATTGACAAAAAAGTGGGTAATCAAGACTCACATATGATGAAAGTCAATAGGATAGTCAATAGACTATCTTAAAGATATGCATTATAATGCAAAAATAAAGGAGGAATTGTATGAAATTTAAAAAGTTACAACAAGAGTCACCAATTGTTTATGAAAATATTATGAAGGAGATCAAAAGACAAAACGAGCATGTCGAATTGATAGCATCTGAAAACTTCGTAACCGAAGCTGTATTAGAAGCTCTCGGGTCGCCTTTTAACAACAAATATGCAGAAGGATACCCATCTAAGAGATATTATGGTGGCTGTGAGTTTATCGATGTGGTGGAAAATTTAGCCAGAGATAAGATGTGCGAACTATTTGGTGCAGATCATGCCAATGTTCAGCCACATTCTGGAGCAAATGCGAATCTGGGAGTTTATCTATCAATACTTGAGCCTGGAGATAAAGTATTAGGAATGAAATTGTCTGAAGGCGGACATTTAACTCATGGATCACCAGTAAATATATCAGGACTTTATTTTAATTTTGTCGATTATGGAGTAAATTCAGAGACTGAAGTCATAGATTATGATGTTGTTAGAGAAGTAGCTAAAAAAGAGCAACCAAAACTAATAGTTGCAGGTGCAAGTGCATATCCAAGAATCATAGATTTCAAAAAGTTCAAGGAGATAGCAGATGAAGTAGGTGCTTATTTTATGGTTGATATGGCTCATATTGCTGGGCTTATCGCAGTTGGCCTACATCCAGATCCAGTACCATATGCCGACTTTGTAACGACTACTACTCATAAGACACTTAGAGGGCCGAGAGGCGGAGCTATACTTTGCAAAGAAGAACATGCTAAGAAAATCGACAAGGCTATTTTCCCAGGTCTTCAAGGAGGTCCTTTAGAGCATATTATCGCCGGAAAAGCTGTTTGTTTTGAAGAAGCATTAAAACCTGAATTTAAAACTTATCAGCAGCAGATATTAAATAATGCACAGGCTTTAGCTGAGGGATTACTTGAAGGTGGATTGAGACTAGTATCAGGAGGAACTGACAATCATTTATTACTTGTTGATGTAACAACTCTAGGACATACAGGAAAAGAAGCAGAAGCGATTTTAGAGTCTGTTAATATTGCAACTAATAAAAACACAATTCCAAATGAGAAGAATAGTCCATTCGTGACATCAGGAATAAGATTAGGTACTCCTGCGATGACGACAAGAGGTCTTAAAGAGCCAGAATTTAAGGAGATAGCGAAGATTATCGTATCTGCATTAAAGGATGATACTCCAAAAGACCAATTAAAGCAAAGAGTACTAGATATGCTCGAATCTTTCCCATTATATAAATAATCTATAAATGGATTTCAACAAGCAGCCATATGGCTGCTTGTTTCTATTTAATTGAAAATCTAGTATAATAAATAAGAGACAAATTTATTAAGATGAAAAATATAATGAGGTGAAATTTTGAAAGAAGCAGTGGTAAGTGTTGTTGGTAGGCCAAATGTTGGAAAATCAACTTTATTTAATAAATTAATAAGAAAAAGAGAAGCGATTACAGAAGATACTCCTGGAGTAACCAGAGATAGATTGTATAGAGAAGCAGAGTGGCAAGGCAGGCATTTTATGCTTGTCGACACCGGTGGTTATGTTCCAAAAGATGAAGATATCATCTCTAAAAATATCAAAACTCAAGTTGAATTTGCGATAGATACATCGGATTTAATTTTGTTCATCGTAGATGGTAAAGCCGGATTATTACCTGAAGATAGGGAGATAGCAAATTTTTTGAGGAAGTCCAAAAGAGATGTAATAGTCGTAGTCAATAAAATCGATAGTGGAAAGACGCCAAATGAGGTTTATGAATTTTACGAATTGGGTTTTGATAGATTGATGGTAATTTCAGCAGAACAATCATTTGGCTTAGGAGATCTACTCGATGAGATTATAGAAACACTTCCACAAGCAGATTCAAAGGACGAAGAGGATTTGATTTCTGTAGCGATTGTCGGAAAGCCGAATGTGGGAAAGAGCTCATTGATAAATAGACTACTTAATGAAGAGAGAATGATAGTTACCGATATCGCTGGGACTACTCGAGATGCAATAGATTCTTATATCGAGCATGAAGGTGTAAAATATTTATTTATTGATACGGCAGGACTAAGGCGTAAAAGGTCTGTCAAAGAGGCCGTTGAAAGATATTCTGTTGTAAGGACCCTAAGTGCAGTTGATAGATCGGATATTTGCCTTCTGATTATTGATGCAAAAGAGGGAGTTACAGAACAGGATACTAAAATTGCTGGATATGCACATGAAAACGGCAAGGCAATTATTATATTAATTAATAAATGGGATTTGGTGGAAAAGAGTACGAATACTATGAAAAAATACGAAGAAGTTGTTAGAAATAAACTTTCATTCATAGGATATGCGCCCATTCACTTTATGTCCGTATTGACAGGAAAGAGAGTCGATGATATTTATAGATTGATAAATATAGTAAATGAAAATTATAATTTTAGAATAAGTACGGGTGTACTCAATGATATTATGAGCGAGGCCATACTTTTAAATCCTCCTCCTACTGTTAAAAGCCAGAGGATTAAGATCTTTTACAGTACGCAGGGATCTGTCAAACCTCCTAGATTTTTATTATTTGTAAATAAACCTGAATTGATGCACTTTTCTTATCTAAGATATCTAGAAAATGTGATAAGACAAAAATATGGATTTATCGGTACGCCTATATTATTTGATTTAAAAAGCAGGAGCGAGTAGATGTTTTTATTTTTTATAATAGCCTATTTGATGGGGAATTTCTCATCAGCATATATTCTGGGCAAATTGCTTTACAAGACTGATATTAGGACTAAGGGAAGTGGAAATGCAGGTGCGACAAATGCCCTTAGAAATTTTGGACCTAAAATAGGTGTCTTAACTTTAATTTTAGACCTTCTAAAGGGAGCCCTAGCCGTATATATAGCAGATAGATTCGGAGCGCCGGGTTCAATATACCTAGCTGGTTTAGGAGTCGTATTAGGGCATAATTGGCCGGCATTCTTTGGATTTAGAGGCGGAAAGGGAATGGCCACTTCTTGTGGAGTTCTTCTTTATTTGGATTATAGGATAGTAATAGTACTATTTATTGTATTTTTGATTTTTGTTATTATATCGAGATATGTTTCTCTTGGATCAGTTATGGCTTCTGTATTGGCTCCATTTGCAGCTTATTATTTTGATTATAATACTGAGCCTGAATTGTTTTATTTAACATTGATCCTAGCTATTATTGCGGTATATAAACATAGAGAGAATATAAAAAGGATAATAAACAAAAATGAGAACAGATTGACTTTTAAGGAGAAAAATAAATGAAAAATATAGGGATTATCGGCGGAGGGAGCTGGGGATCGGCACTCGCACAAGTCCTAGCTGATAATGGCCATAAAGTAAAAATTTATATGCGAGACAAATCATCAGTCGATGAATTTAATTTAAAAGGAACAAATGAAAAATACTTACCCGGCATAGTATTCGATAGAATAATAAGGGCGAGTTCTGATATAAATGAATTATCAGATTCCGAAATTCTTATATTTGCAATACCCACACAGTCAGTCGATTCGGTAATTTCAAAGATCCACAATATTTTTGACGATAATGCTATCTTTGTAAATGTTGCAAAGGGCATAGAGATAAAGACATATAAGAGAATATCGCAGATATTTAATAAATATATTGATGAGGATAGATTTGTGGCGCTATCAGGTCCAACTCATGCAGAGGAAGTTTCAATCAGAATGCCCAGTGCTATAGTCGCTTCTTCAGTTTCAGAAAGGAGCATGAATATAGTTCAGGATCTCTTTATGAATAAATATTTTAGAGTTTATACAAATGAAGACCTCATTGGAGTTGAGTTGGGTGGAGCTACAAAAAATATACTTGCTTTAGGTTTAGGCATAGCCGACGGATTAGGTTATGGAGATAATACCAAAGCAGCCATAATGACAAGAGGTATGCACGAAATAGTGAGACTCGGAACGAAGCTAGGAGGATCAGCCGCGACATTTTACGGGTTGACAGGCATGGGGGATTTAATAGTTACAAGTACCAGTATGCATAGTCGAAACAGAAAAGCGGGAATTTGCATCGGTAAGGGTTATAGTATGGATCAGACAGCTAAAGAAGTTAAGATGGTCGTCGAGGGAATTAAAACATGTGAAGCAGTTTACCATTTATCAAATGATTTGAATATTGAAATGCCAATTACTCAAGAAATATATAAAATACTATTTAAAGATTCAGATGTTTCTAATGCAGTTGAAAATCTTATGGAAAGAGATAAAAAGCGTGAAGTTTTAGAGTGATAATTTGATTTAATATCTGAAAGAAGGGAGTTTAAATGATAAAAGATAGAATTGACGATATCAGAGAAGTAATATCGGAAATCAAAGGTCAAGCTTTTGAGGACTCGGGGGTTACACTGATAGCTGTATCTAAAAATAAAACAGTTGACGATATCAGAGAAGCAATGGAAGCCGGAATAACTGATATTGGAGAAAACAAGGTTCAGGAATTATGTCAGAAAATGGATGAAATAGGTGATAATCTAAATTATCATATGATAGGTAATCTACAGAGCAATAAGGTTAAAGATATAGTTGGCAGAGTTAAATTAATTCACTCTGTCGATAGAAAATCTCTAGTAAAGGAAATAGAGAAGAGATGTAAAAGAGAAGGAATAGTTCAGGATGTATTAGTTCAAGTCAATATTTCAAAAGAAGATACTAAATCAGGGGTTTATGTTGAGGATTTAAAAGAATTACTCGACTTTATAGAAACCAAAGAGCATATTAAAGTCAGAGGATTGATGACGATGGCTCCCTATTATGATAATCCTGATGATGCGGCATGGGTATTTGCAAAATTAAAAGAAATATTTGAAGATATTAAGACTATGAATTATAATAATATAGAGATGGAGTACCTATCAATGGGTATGAGCCATGATTATAAAATAGCCTTAGAAAATGGCGCTAATATGATCCGAGTAGGGTCTTATATATTTGGCGAGAGGGTATATAATTAGGGAGGAATAAATATGTCAGGTTTTTTTGATAAATTGAAAGGTGTTATTGGTTTAGAAGAGGAGTATTATGATGATGATTACGAGTACGAGAGTGATAGGATATCTGAAAAACAAGATATTCCTGCAATTAAGTCCAAGTCAGATTACGAAAAGAACGATTCGTACAATTATGAAAAACCAACGACAAAAAGGAGTAATATAGTGAGCTTACAATCTAATTCTATAGATAGAACAAAGATAAATATACATGAACCTATAACTTATGATGATGGTCCGAATATTGTAGACGATATAGTCGCTCGCAAGGTAGTGGTTTTAAATCTCGAAATGCTTGAAGCTGATAAAAAAAGACAGATATTTGATTTTGTAAGTGGTGGTATATACGCATTAAATGGTAAAGTTCAGAAAGTTACTAAAGATATATTTGTAATTGCACCTAAAGATGTAGAAATAGATGGCAAATTAAAAGAACAAATTCAGGCTAAGGGATTTTATCAATTGTAGAAATAGAGAGGAATCTTTTGAATCCTCTTTATTTTTTTAGAAATGGAGTTAGTGTTGAAAAATTTTAAAAATAGCCTCAATCACATAAGAGATACTGAAACAAAAAATACGGTAAAAGATTTTATTTACAAATGCAATATTTATGAAAAAGATGGACGAGATTTCCACAGTAATTTTTTAAATCCTGCTGAATTTAAATATGCCGTTGATATTGTCGACAAATACCAATTTGATTACAATACATACGGCGGCAGAGATGATGTTGAGAGGAAGATAATCTCTGTCGGCTATTTAGATGAGGAAGATATTTTTGATATCGTGTATATCGAAGGCATAGATCAAGATATAGGTCATAGAGATGTACTCGGTGCTATAATCAATTTGGGAATAGATAGAAGCGATATTGGAGATATCGTATTTAATGCCGATAGAATCGAAATCGCTATTATTAAAAACTCGTCTTCAAATATAGTATATAATCTAAATAGAATTAACAAAATGCCTGTCGAACCAAAGATTAAAGAAAGTACAATCTTGCAGAAGTCGGGAATTGAAGATATTGAGATGAGAGCTTCCATATCTTCTCTTCGTTTAGACTCAATTGTAGCTGCCTTTATAAATACTTCCAGATCTAAAGCGCAGTTGCTTATCAAATCAGGCAGAGTAAAATTAAATCATATAATTGAAAATGCGGTTGATGCCAAAGTCGATGAATTGGATATAATATCCGTATCGGGGAAAGGCAGATTTCAACTAACAGAAATTGGAGGACTCAGCAAAAAAGGTAGGGTCTTCATAGAATTTATAAAAAAGGGATAGTAAATGATATATATTATAATTTTGATAGCCTTGATCGGATTAGATCAATATACAAAATTTTTAGCTTATGAAAATCTAAGAATGAACAGCAACAAAGTCTTGATAGACAAATTTCTTGAACTAGCATATGTAGAAAATAGGGGCGCTGCTTTTGGCATTCTACAGGGCAAGTCTATATTATTTATAATAATAACACTGGTGGTTTGCTTTTTTATATTTTCATTTTTTATTAAAAACTATCACACCACCGGAGTAGTTTTAAAGCTTTCCTTGGTCTTGATGGCTGCAGGAGCTATTGGTAATTTAATCGATAGAATAATGAGGGGATTTGTAGTAGATTTTATTTTTGTAAGATTCTGGGGCTATTACGATTTTCCTGTATTCAATATTGCAGATATCTGCGTAGTTGTAGGTTCGATTTTACTAGTTATAGTTATAATCTATACAAATGAATTGGGAGAATAGCTTATGATTGAAATAGGAAACAAATGGGATAAGGTCCTTGAAGGTGAATGGTCTAAGCCTTATTATAAGGAATTGAGAAAACTGCTTTATCTAGAGTATCAAAATCATGAAATATATCCGGATATGTACGACATATTTAATGCAATTAAATATGTCGACTATGATGATGTAAAAGTCGTGATATTGGGACAAGACCCTTATCATGGTCCGGGTCAAGCACATGGATTTAGCTTTTCAGTAAAACCTGGTATAAAGACGCCACCCTCATTGTTGAATATCTACAAAGAGCTCGAGAGCGATTTGGGTTGTTATATTCCTGATAATGGGCATCTCATAAAATGGGCTAATCAAGGGGTACTATTATTGAATACAGTGCTAACTGTGAGGAGAGGACAAGCTAATTCGCACTCTCGCATCGGTTGGACTATTTTAACGGACAGGATAATAAGAGAATTAAATAATAGAGAGAAGCCAATGGTTTTTATATTATGGGGGAGAAATGCCTATGCAAAAAAAGAGTTTTTAGACAATGAAGCTCATCTGATTTTGACATCCGCACATCCTTCTCCTCTTTCAGCTAGAAGAGGTTTTTTTGGCTCTGCTCCTTTCTCTAAGACGAATGAATTTTTAACTCAAAATGGACTCGACCCTATCGACTGGCAAATTGAAAATTTGGAATTTCAAAATGAAAGTATTTGAGATAGCTGATATTAAAGATATCAGGATAGATAAATTTCTGTCTGATAAAT
>JAUNVF010000025.1:32581-33404 GCA_030537815.1 Tissierellia bacterium
GATTTCTAAAAATATAGCAGACGCAAATATCAAAGTAAATGGACAGAAAGTAAAAAATAGTTATAAATTAAATATTGGAGATGAAATAAGCGGTTTTATAGAAGAAGATAAAATTCTTGCAGAACCGGAGGATATAAAAATCGATATCGTGTATGAAGATCAATATATTATAGCAGTCAATAAAGCATATGATATGGTGGTTCATCCATGCGTTTCAACGAGATCCGGTACATTAGTAAATGCGTTATTGAATTATACTGAAAATCTATCTTCAATAGGTGGTGAGTACAGGAGGGGAATTGTTCATAGGCTGGATAAGGACACTACCGGACTTTTAATAATTGCAAAAGACGACTTTACACATGAAAAAATGGTGGATATTTTTAAAAATAGACGGATAATAAAGAGATATCTCGCCATAGTTCACGGATGTCCAAGAGAAGAAGTAGGCATAATAGATAAAGCAATAGGTAGGGATAAATACAATAGAACTAGGATGGCGGTTACAGAATTTAATTCTAAAGATGCCGTAACGGAGTATAGAACTTTAAACTCCAATGGACAATATTCCTTGCTTGAAATAGATTTACATACGGGACGTACTCATCAGATCAGGGTTCATTTAAGCCATATTGGTAATCCCATAGTTGGCGATTCAGTTTATGGGAGAAAAAAAGAAAAGATCAATGTAGAGCATCAATTATTACATTCTCATTATCTTGAATTCATTCATCCCATGACAGGACAGACACTAAAATTAAATGCTAAACCTGACAATTGTTTTATTAATTCATTAGAAAAACTAAATCTGAGGTATGATTAT
>JAUNVF010000026.1 GCA_030537815.1 Tissierellia bacterium
AATAGTCCTTCAATTCAGCCAATAATTCCTTATTTTTAGTCATTGAATCACGTGATAAGTCTATTCCTCTCACTTCAACTATCCTTTTACCAGATCCAAAAGGAATCGTCTCACAAGATTCTTTTAAATGCTTAAAAGATACTTTTGAATCGATCTTCTCGTAATTAAAATCCTCAAATCCGATTTCTAAATATTCAGATTTCAATACATCCATAAAATAATCTATTAAATAATTCTCTTCGCCGTATATCAGCACAAGTCCATTTATCTTATCTTTATTTAAATAATTTATAGCTTCAATATAATTTAATATCTTCATTATCATCTCCACTGGTCATGAATTTATATATTATATGAGAAGAAATCAAAATAATTACAAATTCAAATATTTCTAAATAATTTATTCTATTCCGCCTTTTTGGCAAATTCTTCTTTAAATAGTACCCGAGTCTATGAGAAATAATCCTTATCCTACCGTCCGTATCAGTCCTATATACAGTTGCGCCCCTATCCTCTAGACGCCTTATGACATCTTCATTCGGATGTGAATAATTGTTTTTCCCAACAGATATTATAGCATATTTAGGTGAAACTGAATCCAAAAAATCAGGAGTTGAAGAACTCTGTGAACCATGATGAGGCACTTTTAAAACCTCAGCTTTAATATCATGATTCAGTACTCTCCTCTCAGCTTCGCTCTCTATGTCGCCGGTAAATAAAATCTCCAGCTTATGATGGCTCAATTTGATAATATTTGATCTGTCATTAGTACTGTCGCCTTTTCTCCCATCAGTAACGGTTTTTAAACTCATATTATTTAATCTGAATACATCATCAGTATATAGATCAAATGAATTTAAATATCTTTTGTTCAATTCATAGTCTGAAGATACTACCAAGTCGACAAGCCCATCTCTATACATATATTCAAGATTTCCACTATGATCCAAATCATCATGAGAGATAATTACCATATCGACCTTATTTGATAATTGCTTTTCCAAATACGGTCTCAATGTATATTTGTACAGCCTTTCTTCATCATCATATGAGCCTCCAGTATCTATCATTGCAGAATATTTACCCGACCTTATCAATGCCGCATCTCCCTGCCCTATATCAATAAAATCTATTATGGCAGGATCGAGTAAAAAATTAGTCAGAATATATATAGATACAAATAAAGATGATATTTTAAATACCTTCTTTTTAATTGCATATGATGATTTTTTCAAATCATACCTTTTTAGAAAAGAAAGCAAAATTAAATAGTATATGATTATATAAAATGTCGATGAAGGCAGTTTAATGCTAAGAAAATCAATTTGGTTTAAAAGATCCATGATCTCTCTTATAATCATAATTATACTATCTATAAAACTTCCCAAATAAAATGATATCCTAGGTGCTATAAGAGAAATCATTAATTTCAATACAGCAGTTGAAACAGCAATTGAAAATAGAGGTATTACAATTAAATTTGCTATAAAGGTCAATAAATTAAATCTATTGAAATAATAAATTAAAAAAGGAAATAATACTAAATTTATGATGATGCAGAATTTCAATCCAGTCATCAATTGTAGATTTTCTGTATCATATAAAGAAAATTCATCATATGAAATTATTGCGATAATTGCTAAGACAGATAATATGAAACCGATATCGTTTACCCTGTACGGATTTGTCAGCAATATTATATATACTGAAAGCGATAGAGCTTTTTTAGCAGAGTAGCCCTTATGCAATACTGCAGCTATCATAAATAAGCTGATCATTATATAAGCCCTAAAAGCCGAGGCTCTAAAATCTATTATATAAATATAAAGGCCAAGTAAAAATATAATTATTATATAAATTATATTTAAATCGATTTTAAAAAATCGCAGAAAATATATGAGAAATAAAGATATTATTCCCATATGAAGGCCACTAATCGCCATAATATGAGATAGTCCCAGCTGCCTTATAGAATCCCTATCAACTTGTGACAAATCTGATTTTCCTGTCATCACAGAATTCATAAAAGAAGAATTCTCTTTATTCAGTCCCCTATTCATTTCGTTATTTATATAATTCAATACTTTATTTCTGAATTTTAAGCCCAAAGGTAAATCAACTTTATTTATTTTAATTTCTCTCTCATTAGAGCTTAATTTAGCATATATACCCCTTATCCTGAGATAGTCTTTATAACTGAATAGTCCAGGATTACCGGCATCTCTGATCTGTTCGATCTTTACATTTGATTTAAAATGAGATCCAGGTTCTATTTTCTCTTTTCCCTTTATAAAATACAAGCATCTTTCTTCGATTTTATTATTATCGATATCATATATGAAGGCGGTGTAAGTGTTTCCAAAATCAGATTTGCTATAAACTTCTTCTATATACCCCTTTACATTTGCTCTACCTATTAATTGTGAAAGCATCGACGATTCTTCACAATAATTTATAATCGAAAAGCCAATGCAAAAAGAAAGTAAGACAAATAATTTAAGCTCTGCCTTTGTCAGTACAAAAGAAATGCTTATAAGCAGAGTCAGTATTATCAAATACTCAAATTTTACTTGTAATCTATAGCCTAGATAGGCACCTAAATATAATGCTGCCGATCCGTAGAGCATTCCCTTACGCATAAAACATCTCTCATTCTTTTTATAATTTTGTAGATTAGATCATAATAAATTATATCATTCTTTATACTTTATGCCATTATATGATACAATATCATTAAGAAAAAAAGAGGTGAAAATAATGTATTTATATTTAGATTTCCCATATCTCGAAAAACTTGAAGTAAAAGTTAGAAATAGAAAGACTATTAAAAATAAAATTCATATAGAGACAGATAAAACGCTTTTTAGTCCAAATAATTTAAATTCAAATCCTTGTGATATCGGGTTTTTTGATGGAATTAGAGTAAATGAGGTCTATTCTGAAAATGGAAAGATATTTCATATACTTGAAAGTAAAACTAAAAAAGACAGATTCACACAGAAATTGAATTTACGTCATAGAGTCGATATAATGCAGCAGTATTCAGCAGCTATACTATATAAAATGGTATTTAAAAAATTATTCTCACTATCCACCAGTTCTATAGATATTCAGGAAGAATATACTTCAATAGAAATTGAGTTGATAGATAAAACCGTAGATATAACTAAATTATTGACTTCTACAATGAATATAGTAAATGGATTTATAGAAAATGGTTTAGAAATTAAATTAATTAGAAACAAAAGTAATTATACTATCAAAATTGAATCATTGGGAGAGGCCGAAATAAAATACCCTGTACCTACAAATACATCAGAGCTTACAAGTACAGTCATCACTTCTTATAAATTATCAGACAATTCACTTCAAATTAATTTATTAGCTGGAAAGAGATGCTTAGACTTTTTGAGCGAAAGATACAATATATTGAGAAAGATAAGGAGTGTATTGGATGTCGATGACATTTCTACGATTAATGCAGTCGAGAATTTGATAAAAGACAATAATTCACTTGAATCTGAAATCTTGGAATTAAAATCATATGTATATAAGAATTATATCAATAAAGTGAAATTTCCAGACTATCAAATATCGGATTATGATATTGTAAATCATCGAATCGACGACTTAAATATAAGCAATCTCAATGAATTTGCATCACTGATACCTGCCGATATTTGCATAGTAGCTAAAAATGATGGTGAATTTTCATCTTTCTGCACGATCAATAAGATTGAAGAATACGATTTATCGGATGTGTTTAAAAAAGTTGAGGAAATATATCCTTTCGAGCTTAATTATATAGATGGAAATTATCAGGGTAAGATATTGTCTCAGTATCTCGATAGATTCTTGGACGCTTTCGACAAATATCTAAGGGAGAATTTATCGCATTTTATAGAAAATCCTCCAATAGACGAGCAATTAGAGCTTGAGACAGAGGACGACAATAAAGAATCTTGATTTTCGTCAATTGTAAAATAAGTAAAATCGGAAAAGTTGATTTTAAATTTAATCAAACTTTTCCGATTTCTTTATTTGTTGATCTTTTTATATTCTTCAAGGCCTAATTTAATTAATTCTATGCCTCTTTTTATCTTTTCTTGACTCACGGCAAATGCCAATCTAATCTGAGACTTTCCCCTTTCACTTTCTGAATAAAAACCACTCAATGGGGCAACCATAACAGTTTCATTATCATCTTCAAAATCTGTCAGCAACCATCTTGCAAAGTCATCGGTATCGTCAATGGGTAATTCTACAATCGAATAAAAGGCACCTTGTGATTTATAAGTCTTAGCTCCTTCTATTTTCAAAATCTCATCATATATTAAATCTCTTCTCTTTGTATATTCTTCATTCACATTTTTCAAATAATCTGATTTCATTTCATAAAGGGCTGTGGCTCCAATCTGTTCGATTGTAGGAACTGCCAGTCTAGCCGTACATAATTTAAATGCAGCCGCCATAATCTCTTCATTTTTGGACATTATTGCACCAATTCTCGCTCCACAGGCGCTGAATCTCTTAGAAATACTATCTAAGAGTATAACTCTATCTTCTACCCCTTCGATTTCCATTATGCTAGTGAATTTGTTGCCGTCATAAATGAATTCCCTATAAATCTCATCCGCTATTATATATAAGTCAAATTCTACTGCTAATTTAGCAATTCTTTCAAGTTCTTCCCTGCTGTATAAAGCACCTGTCGGATTTGCTGGATTGCAAATCAGGATCGCCTTGGTTCCCTCTTTGACAGATGACTTTAGAATATCGTAATCGGGGATTCTAAATCCATCCTCAAAATTTGTTGGAAATGTAGATAGTTTAAGACCCGTCTCAACCATAAATGAATCGTAATTCGTATAATATGGATCTGAGGTCAGTATATAGTCGCCATAATCTGTAGTCATGAGTAATGAAATGAGCAATGCCTCGCTTGCACCATATGTCACGGCGATATTTTCTTTATTTAAAGCCAATCCATCTTTAGCATAATAATTTGCTATCGCTTCCCTTAACTCGTCCAATCCTTTAGCCGGTGGATAACTTATAGTTTTCATTTCCACTTTTTTAATACTCTCTAAAAATTCATGTGGAGTCTCGGTATCAGGCGCTCCAATATTCAAATGATATACCACTTTTCCATCTGCCTTAGCCTTTTCCGCATAAGGAACGAGCTTCCTTATTGCAGAATACTCCATGCTCTGTACTCTATTCGATATTTTCATTTTCATCACCACTGCTTTTTAATTTTTTTATCAATTGAAATAAATCAATTGCCGCTTTTCTAGGTCCTTCTTTTTCCATTCCCTCTATTCCCAATTGAGTTTTTAGCACTCCAACGGGGACATCTATTTCATATAATTTATCAAAATACTCATCTATAAGCTCTAGAGTTTCTTCTTTTCTCTGATGAGGTCCGAATGGATTGGCAAAAAACGAAGTCGACAATCCATTTTCAGTAGTCGTACCCTTTGCCATTCTCATTCCAGCTACAAATAAATCTTTAGCATCTGTAGAATTCTCGTATATTTCGACAGCATGCTCACCATCTTTCAATTCATCATAATTATTTGCGTATAAGAGAAGATCTATGGGTAGACCTTTTGAAATCTCATCATATGTCGCAACCGGAGTGATAAGTCTGGCATTAATTCTATCCGGATTCATAAATATAGATCTGTCTAGTTCTTTGAAGGCATATCCTGCCTCCAAATCGTCAAGTCTTACAAATGCGCCAATCTCAGTACCATATCCCTTAACTAAATTATTTTCCAATTTAAAAGTACCCATATCGTCAAATACTATAGTCATATCCGAGATATATTCATTTGCAAGAGCTCTAAATGCTTCTATACTCTCGCTCTTTCCAGCTCCACTATCGCCTACAATTACAACATTAGCCTTTGATCCATCTTTTAACTCGATATGAACCATTGCACCATGGATAGGTAAATATCCTTTTCTGATATTATAAAGATTATTTAATGTAAGAACCATCTTCTTCATATAACCAAAATAATCATGCTTTTCATCGGCACTTACATATCCTACAATCATCTCATTTTCGTCATCTTCATAAAAACCGCTGACTTCTTCTCCCCTATGGTCTTCAGCTCCAAATATAACTAAAAGATCCGGTTTTCTTCCTGAAATTTCCAAATCGCTGGGAAGTTCAAATAAATTCGCCAATGAGACCCCATGAGTTAAAAAATCTCTCTCGACAAAAATATATGCTAAAAGATTTCCCACTTTAGCGGGATAGCAGAAAAATCTATCTGCATTGATTCCGCATCTCCTCAAGGGATTCAATTCGAGCTCTTCAAAATAACCATCTCTCTTATTCTTCTTAGGATATGTTATATATGGTGATTGAAGAATTATCTCCTTTATAAAAGGGATGCCGTCGAGTATCTCATAACCCATCGGTATTGGCCATATGGCATCATAAACTATCATGCCCACATTGGATCCGGCAGGAACCTGTCTGTAGACAGTCGGCTCTGACATCGAGATATTATTAGTTATCTTTCTGTAAACCGTAATCATCAATTTGTCAAATTTGTCTTTAGCTTCCATAAAAGAAGTATTTAAAAATCCTTCAGTAATTTTAGTATCGTGAATTATAGCATATCTCTCTAAATTTCTCCAATAAGTATATACCTCTTCGACAAATTTCCTCAAAGGCTCTCTATTTTTATATACATTTTTGTATTCCTCAAATCCACTAGAAAGCTCCTTGACGTCCATAACTATTAATAATTTACATAATTGCGTAATTCTAGCTATCAATCTATCACAGTCTTTTTCTTCCATCAAATCGACTATAAATCTATAAGATCTGCTCTCCCTCTTCTCAGCATATCTCAAATAATGATCCAGCACTGATCTAAATCCTTCGCTATTTAAAACTTTCTCCTCAGTATCGCAATACCTTTGAGAGAAATTAATTAACACTTTATTTTTACTCAAAGCCCATTCTTTTTTCATAATAAACAACCTCCAAAAATAACTTATCCTTTATTATACCATAAAAAAACGAAATGTATATATAATTACATAATAAAATTATTATTATTTATTTTATTACTTTATAGCTTTATGATATAATATAGCAAATACTGTGAACTGATAAAGGTGGTTGATTATGAAAAAAGATTTAAAAAATATTAAAAGAGTAGTAATAAAAGTAGGTTCGTCTTCAATAACACATGAAAACGGAACTATAAATATCGCTAAAATCGCAGATCTGGCGTGGAATTTAAGCAATTTAAAAAACCATGGCGTTGAAGTCGTATTGGTTACATCGGGAGCCATCGCTGCCGGTGCTAAATGTATGAATCTTAAAGAGCGTCCCAAGGACACTAGCGAAAAGCAGGCGGCATCAGCTGTCGGGCAAGTAGCATTGATGAATACTTATAATAAAGAGCTAAAAGAATTTAATTATCAGGTTGCGCAAATACTCTTGACAAAGCAGATAGAGACAGATGTAGTCATGAGAGAAAATGCTGTTAATTCATTTAATGAACTGTTAAAATTAAACTGTATTCCCATCGTAAATGAGAATGACGCAATCTGTACTTTTGAAATAGAATTCGGCGACAATGATACATTGTCTGCAGTTGTAGCAAGGCTAATCGACAGCGACTTACTGATTATGCTCTCAGATATAGATGGATTATACGATTCAGATCCCAACAAAAATCCCGATGCAAAACTAATAAGACAAGTTGATAAAATTGACGAGGATTTATTTGATATGGCTTCTGGTTCAACTTCCAATAGAGGCACCGGTGGAATGGTCACAAAATTAAATGCTGCCATGCTTTGCATGGAAAGAGGCATAGATGTTATCATTGCAAATGGAAGCGATATGGGAATAATAAGAAGGATATTTGAAGGTGAAGATTGCGGAACATTATTTAAAGGAGCAGATAAATGTTAATAGATATTGGAAAGCGCGCTAAAGCAGCTTCATATGCTTTAGCCGATTTAAGTACAAATGCTAAAAATGAAATACTTTTAAAAATAAAAGAAAATCTCGATAATTTTAGAGATGAGATTAAAAATGCAAATAAAAAAGATATGGATTCAGGCAGGGAATCGGGCCTCACGGATGCACTACTGGACAGACTTTTTATCGATGATAGCAGAATCGATTCGATGAAAGACTCGATAGATGTAGTACTCGATTTAAAAGATCCTATCGGTAATATTTCAGAGATGAATAAATTGCCGAATGGCCTTTTAATAGGAAAGAAATCAGTGCCTATGGGAGTAATCGGTATAATATACGAAGCTAGGCCAAATGTCACATTGGATACATCGATACTATGCCTAAAATCCTCCAATGCACTTATACTAAGAGGTGGAAAAGAAGCGATAAATACTAATATCGCTATAGCAGGAATCATAAGGAAAAGTATAGAAGATCTCGGTCATAATCCTGATTTTGTCCAACTTATAGAAGACATAAGCAGGGATTCTTCGATTGCTCTCATGAAGCTGAACGGATATCTCGATCTTCTAATCCCTAGAGGAAGTGCCAATCTTATAAGATCAGTTGTTGAAAATTCAACTGTTCCCGTCCTTGAAACCGGGTCTGGAAACTGCCATGTATATGTAGAAAAATCTGCTGATATAGATATGGCATTGGATATAGTTAAAAATGCGAAAGCTCAGAGAACAGGCGTATGTAATGCCATGGAATCTCTACTTGTTGATAAAGGAATATCTGATGAATTCTATAAAGGACTTCAAAAGATAGTCGACGAATTCAATATAAAGGTCCATAGCCAAAAGGAAGCATTAGAATTTATAAAAGGATCGGTTGAGGCTACAGAAGAAGACTATTATGCGGAATATTTAGATTTTGAATTCTCACTTAAAATAGTCGATGACGTGGATGAAGCGATTGAAAATATCCGCCAGTACAGCACGGGACATTCCGAAGTAATCGTAACTGAAAATTACGAAGCCGCTATGAAATTTATGGAGAGAGTCGACAGTGCATGTGTATATGTAAATGCATCGAGTAGATTCACAGATGGATTTGAATTTGGAATGGGTGCCGAGATGGGCATATCTACACAAAAGCTTCATGCTAGAGGACCTATAGGCTTAGAGCAACTAACTTCGACAAAATTTGTCATAATGGGAAATGGACAAATAAGAAAATAATTTATACCTCTGTAATAAGATTGTATAATCTTTTATTACAGGGGTTTTTTATTGGTTAAATGTTGGAATTCAGCTAATATATTTTATCTACAAAAAAATAATAATTTTTTTCTATTTATCAGATAATAATTATCATAAAGGGGTACAATATATATAATAGGAGGGATTTATATGTTTGACTATATTAAAAAAAGATATATCAGAAAAGCGTATAATTATGTCAACAAAGATCCTGAAAATAATCTGCCTCGATTTCTCGACTTAATTGATTTTTACGGTAGACATTCCGGTTATAAAAGACAAATCGACGGATTCAGAGAAATTATTTCCAACCAAGAAAGTAATTGGCAAGAACTAATTCTCAGTTTTTGGGATTTAGACGAAGACGTACGTAGGACAATATTTGAAAACTTCATCATCAAAGCAAATCTTGAATGGGGCAAAAAAAGAGAAGAGAAAATAGCGAAATACGACTGCAATATCCCCTGGACTATATTGATAGATCCTACAAGCGCTTGCAATCTTAAATGCATAGGATGTTGGGCTGCAGAATATGGTAATAAATTAAATCTAAGCTATGAGACGCTAAATTCCATAATCATGCAGGGAAAAGATTTGGGAATATATATGTATCTATTTTCCGGAGGAGAGCCCCTAGTTCGCAAGAAAGATATAATCAGACTTTGCGAAGAACACGACGACTGCCAGTTCCTAGCATTTACTAATGGAACCCTAATAGATGAACAGTTTTGCTTGGATATGTTGAGAGTTAAGAATTTTATTCCGGCGATAAGCGTTGAAGGTTTCGAACAGGCAACCGATTTCAGAAGAGGAGAAGGAACTTTTAAAAGAGTAGATAATGCGATGAATCTATTAAAGAAACATAGACTCCCCTTCGGCATTTCATGTTGCTATACCAGTCAAAATATAGATATAATAGGAAGCGAAGAGTATTTTGATTGGATGATAGAAAAAAGCGCTAAATTCTGCTGGTTTTTCACATATATGCCAATTGGTACGACATCGCCTACCGATCTTATGGTGACTGCGGAACAAAGAGAAGAGATGTATCATAGGATTAGGGAATTCCGTAAGACAAAGCCACTTTTCACGATAGATTTCTGGAATGACGGCCAATATGTAAATGGTTGTATCGCCGGTGGAAGAAATTATCTACACATAAATGCAAATGGCGATATTGAACCATGTGCATTCATTCACTACTCAAATTCAAATATACATCAAGACAGTCTACTCGATGGCCTAAGATCACCATTATTTATGGAATACAGAAAAGGTCAACCATTTAATGAGAATCATCTAAGACCATGTCCATTGCTTGACAATCACAAAAAATTACAGGGAATGGTCGAAAGGTCACATGCTCATTCTACGGATCTTCAGCAACCTGAAGACATCAGAGATTTAACCGAAAAATGCAAGGAAAAATCTGAAAAATGGGCTAAAACAGCTGAGAGACTGTGGAATCAAAGCCACTAATACTTAGAGTTCCGAAATCGGAACTCTTTTTTATTCTAATTAAAGATTCGGTTCTCCACAAATTTATGAAAAATAAAAAACGGATTCAAATAGAATCCGTTATGGCGGGAGTACGTGAGAATCGAACTCACCCAAGAAGCTCTGAACCCCTCGCGCTGGTTTTGAAGACCAGAGAGCCCACCAGGACTCATCTACCCCCATGAATACTCAATAGTTCTTTAATTAACCCACTTATTGAGTATACATTAATTTAAAACTTAAATCAAGCTTATTCTGGAATTTCTTCTCCAAAATAATATCCTTCTCCCCATTTGGTTTGAATATACTGTTCACTATTATCTTCAGACTCGATTTTTTCCCTTAGTCTTCTGATATGAACATCGACCGTTCTCAGATGACCCTCGTAGTTTTCGCCCCAAATTTTTTCAGCTAATTTTTCTCTAGAAAATATTTCTCCGGGATTTAATGCCAATATGAAGAGAAGATCAAATTCTTTTCCAGTAAGGTCGATGTCCTGACCTTTAAGCCTAACTTTTCTTCCGACTATATTAAATTCAAAATCTCCACTCTCTATAATCTGAGATTTTTCCTTTGCTTCTTCTTCTTTTTTACGAGACTCTCCCACCCTTCGTAAAACAGCCCTTATTCTGGCTTTTAATTCCAATATATTGAAAGGTCTTACAATATAGTCATCAGCTCCGTATTCAAGTGCCAGCACTTTTTGGATATCTTCTGAAACCTTAGTCACTACAATTGTTGGGATATCGCATATCTCATTCATCTGTTTTTTTAAATCAAGACCTGTCCCATCAGAAAAGACCATGTCGATTAAAGCTAAGTCAAAATCATTATTTTTTATCTTTTCTATAGCATCCTTTACGGTATGAGCTTTCATTATCTTATAATTCTCTGTTTCAAAGCTATAAATAAGTTCCTCTGTATAGCTTTCATCCTGATTAACTAATATTATATTGAGACTCATAATTCCTCCTAAACTAGCCTACGACCTTCTTCAGTCCTTTCAGTCACGCCTATTTTATCCATATACTCAAGTATGGCTAAGGCGATTTTTCTATTTGTATCCAACATATCTCTCGCTTCTGATATACTGATTTCTTCATTTACTGAAAGCTGATTTTTAATCTTCTGAATGGCATTGTTAAAGTCGTCGACTTTTAATATAATATCCTCTTCCAGCCTAATAAAGTCTCCCGATGATATCATTGAATTTAAAACTTCAGTGATCTCGGCTTTTGAAATTTTATCATTTTTAAAGACTTCATCCATCCTTGGGTTCGCAAGATAATCCGAATATGAATTCTCGATTCTAGATTTTATATCCCTTTGTTTAGAATCGTATTCTATATTAAACTCTTCTAATTTTAAAAATTCATTTTTGTCTTCGATATCGGAATTATCTACAATTATATTTAGAAAAAGTTCGCCTAATTTCTTATTTGTATTCTTCAAATATTTACTGCGGACTTCTTCTTTACTTATGCCGGTTCTTAAAGGATATTTTTGGTGATATCTTTCTATATCTTTCTCGATATTTGATATCAATATTTTCAAATAATCTGAATGTATAACAAAAGTTTCCTTAGTCATCTTTACTACAGAAACTTTACCCTCTTCTTCTAGGGATTCAACCTCTCTATCAATATCTTCCAATGATTTTGATCTGAGAGCTGCGATTTCTCCTATGCCTGGAAATTCATTGCTATGTTCATTAATGACGGCCTCCGTAACATCTTTAGAATCTCCACTACCCATAAGTTCAATCAATTTTATATCATCTTCATTGAACCTCTTTTTCCTGCTAGGATTTGAATCTATAATGATCCCACCGCCAATTGTTATCATGGGCGAGAATAATCTAAGTATGAATCTATCTCCCTTTCTTGCGACAATCGGTTCTTCTAAAACAAGTTGCGCTATAGACAACTCATTTGGCCCTGCTTCATCCTTATCGAGTAAAATTATCCTGCAAAAGACCTCCTGAGTCCCTATATAAAGTCTCAATCTCGTACGATTCGATATATGATATGGAAGATCTATCGTCTTTACTTCGACATCTATCAATTTCGAAGGCATCATACTACCCTTTGGAGCAATCATAGATCCCCTATGGACATCTTCTTTCTTTACACCTGCGAGATTCAATGCAACTCTCTGACCCTTGAATGCCTTTTCTACATCATTATCATGCACTTGAATAGACCTGATTCTCGTTACCTGATTTCCCGGAAAAACCTGCACCTCATCGCCCGTTTTAATCTCGCCGGATAGAAGAGTCCCGGTAACCACAGTACCAAATCCGGATATGGTAAATGATCTATCTACAGGAAGTCTCGGAAGATCGCCTGCTTTTTCGTCATCGATACCGAGTGCGATTTTTTCTATTTCTTCTTTAACTAAATCTATACCCTCTCCTGTAATAGATGAAACTCTGATTATAGGTTTTCCCTCTAAAAAAGTACCCACAACATCTTCCTTGGTTTCTTCTTCTACCAATTCAAGCCACTCAGGATCAACCTTGTCGGTCTTGGTGAGTACTATAAATCCATTTTTTATGCCCAATAGATTCATAATCGCAAGATGCTCCACAGATTGAGGCATCATACCCTCATCTGCCGCAACTACAAGGATAACTACATCCATTCCAATTACGCCCGCAAGCATATTCTTTATAAATTTTTCATGCCCGGGAACATCTATGATACCAGCCCTCAACCCACTAGGTAAGTCAAAATAAGTAAATCCTAATTCAATAGAAATACCTCTATTTTGTTCTTCTTTTAGTCGATCGGTATTTCTACCTGTAAGAGCCTTAATCAATGTTGTTTTCCCATGATCTATATGACCTGCAGTACCTACGATAATATTTTTCATATTCCATTCACCAGACCTTTGATAGCATTTGCTATTTCAGAAAATTCTGATTCAAATACAGTTCTTATATCCAAAACTGCCATGTCCCTGATTATTCTTATAATAATTGGAGTATCGTGATTCCTTAAATATTTCTCCAATTGAGACGCACTGAATTTATCTGATTTCAAAGCTACCGCATATGAAGGTAACTTTTCAAGCGGAAGACTCCCTCCACCTACTTCCGAATCTACCGAAATTATTTCGATGTCGAAATCGGAGTCGCTGATTTGAATTATCTTGTCCTTTAGCTTTTCAGCCTTTGCCTTTAATTCTTCTTCCTTATATGTCAACATCCTAAGAGTCGGTATTTTTTTGACAGCAATTTCTTCATCGAGGTAGAGCCTCAAAATAGCCTCTAGAGCCGTTATTGTAAATTTATCTACCCTGAGAGCTCTAGTGAGCGGATTTCGCTTTAATGCCTCTATTATATCCTTTCTACCCACTATTATACCGGCTTGAGGTCCTCCTAAGAGTTTATCGCCACTGAATGATACTATATCTACTCCGGCAGCTATCGAATCCTGTACTGTGGGTTCGTATTCCAGACCGTATTTTGATAAGTCAATTAAGACTCCAGATCCAAGATCTTCTATTATATATATATTATTTTTCTCTTTTAATTCTAGGAGCTCACTCGCTTCAACACTCTTTGTGAATCCCAGTATCCTATAATTACTTGTATGAACTTTTAGTATGGCAGCTGTCTCTTCATTTATTGCATTTTCGTAGTCCCTTAAATGAGTCTTATTAGTTGTTCCCACTTCAACAAGGCTTGCACCACTCTGCTCGCAGACATCCGGAACTCTGAATGCCCCTCCTATTTCAATAAGCTCGCCGCGACTTGTTATAACTTCTTTATTCTTTGCCAAAGTTGATAAAATCAACATGACAGCACTGGCATTATTATTTACTACCATTGCAGATTCAGCACCGGTAATATCCCTTATTATTTCTTCGAGATGAGAATACCTCTCTCCTCTTTTACCGGCTTTTAAATCGTATTCAAGATTTGAATATCCACCTGCTACCTTTCCCATCTCCTCGATTATCTCAGCGGTTATCGGAGATCTTCCCAGATTTGTATGGATAACAACGCCGGTGGCATTTATAACCTTTATTAAATTATGTCTTTTAGTCTTATATACATCTTCCGATATAATATTCTCGATACTATTTATTTTGTCTTTTAAAATATCCTCTTCTATTCCAGATTTAATAAAATTTCTGATCTCGTCGAGGCTATTTCTTATAGAATCGACTACTATCTTTCTCGAATTCTCTTCTATCAATGTCTTAATCGCATCTCTCTCAAGAAGCTCATCGACCTTCGGAAGCATTTTATAAAAAGATTGCACCATAACACCCTCTATTCTATAAATATATATTTGTCTCTCTTATCTAAAACCCTTCCAATTACAGAAAAGTCTACGGGATTATCCCTTAATCTGCTCATTAGCTCTTGGGATTCTCCTTCTGGAATGCTAATCAAAAGTCCGCCTGAAGTCTGCGGATCGAATAGAATATCTATCATAGCTTGATCTTCGATATTTATAGAGACCTTGTCGCCGACGAATTTTCTATTGTCATAAGATCCGGCAGGAACTAAACCCATACCGGCAAATTCCAATGCCCTCTTTATCATCGGTATGCTTTTGGAATCTATCTCTATACTGACTTCGCTTCCTTCTGCCATTTCCAAGCAATGACCTACCAATCCAAAACCTGTGATATCCGTGCAGGCATTGACATCTAAATCTTCCATGGCATCTTTTCCAAATCTATTTAATGTAGTCATTGACCTGACTGCTATTTTGTATTCCTCATCTTTCTCTGTAATTAAACCGCCCTTTAATGCAGTATTTATGATTCCAACTCCCAATGGCTTTGTCAATATAAGCAAGTCCCCAGGTTTTGCTGAACAATTTTTCAGTACTTTGTCGGGATCTATAATCGCACTAACTGAAAGTCCGTACTTAGGTTCATCGTCTTGAACAGTATGACCGCCTACTATCAATGTACCAGATTCCTGACATTTATCTGCCCCACCTTTTAAAATTTGCTCTAAGACAGCCGGACTTAGGCAATTCGGAAAACATACTATATTCATAGCAAGCAGGGGATCTGCACCCATTGCGTATATATCTGAAAGCGAATTCGCAGCTGCAATCATACCAAATGTATATGGGTCATCAACTATCGGCGTAAAGAAATCTAGAGTTTGAATCAAGGCCTGATTCTCATTAATTTTATATACAGCAGCATCATCTGAGTTTTCAACTCCTACCAAGAGTCTTTCGTCTTTTGCAACCGGAAGCGCCCCTAAAACCTGAGCCAAGATATCCGGACCGACTTTAGCTGCTCAACCCGATGTTTTTGTATATTGAGTCAATTTTACATTTTCTGTATTCATAAGCAACTACCTCACTTTAATTAAATCTTTTATGCTCTCAAATATCTTGTCGCCAATTCCGGCGACATTTTTTATATCTTCAATATTTTCAAATTTATTATTTTCTCTATATTCTATTATCTTATCTGCCGTCTTAGGTCCTATCCCCGGCAATTCTACTAATTCATTTACCTCCGCAGTATTTATATTTATTTTTCCTGAATCTTCTGAAATTAAAAATTCATGAATACCTGCTTCATCAATATCATTTACCGAAGGAATTACTATCTTCATTTCATCAGATAGCTTTTTGGCCAAATTTACCGAATTTGAATCTGCCTCTTCAGTAAACCCGCCCGCCTTTTCAATAGCGTCATTTAATCTGCTACCATCTTCAAATTCATAAATTCCAGGCTCATTAACTTCCCCGGTGATATGTACGACAATTTGATTATCAAATTTGTCGCTCTCCAAAACTTCATCGGGCATATTTTGAGTTAATCTATTCACCTCGATATCATTTGGTTTTGAATTCTTGAATATCGTGAGCAATCCAATAATAGCAATAATAGCTATCAGTAACAATTTTTCAGTATGTCTTTCAAATCTCATATCATACCTCCGGTATTGTAATATAAAATACCCAATTATTACGAAAAAATAACATTTGCTCAAATTTTCATGTATCTTTTAATAACTACCATATTATTGTAACGGATTTTTAATATTCCTGCAAGATGCGTCAATTTATTAATTTTTTATATTAGATTATAAAGTTCATGAATTTATTAATATAAATGATATAATAATATCCAAAGGAGGTAAGATATGGATAATCAATTATTAAGAAAAAATGCAAAGAAAGATATGAAGGGATTTTGGGGAAAAGCTATACTTTTAATTTTAATTTTAATGATAATTTCAGCAACTCTATCACAACTAGGTTCTAAATTAACTAATAAAAGCCTGCTTCAAAGTATACAAGTAAGCCAATTAGGCGATGATGATATTCCAAATATAATCACAGCTTCCGTAAAATCGACATATTTATCAATTGAAGGCTTAATTTCACTCCTTATAACCGCATTGACTAAAGTTTTTGTTTTAGGTATTAGCTGGGGTTTATTGGGAATCGTAAATAATTCCATTACTGGTGATTTTAAATCTTTAAGTTTTGAAACTCTAATTTCACCATTCAATGCTAATTTTATAAAGAATTTTCTATCTATTATCATCAAAATGATTGTCGGAATAGCCTATTTCCTGTTTATAATCCCGGGAATAGTACTCAGCATGGCTTTAATGCCGGTAGATTTTCTATTAAAAGATAAGCCGGAACTTTCTCTCGGCGAGACCTTTAGAGAGTCTTTTCGCTTGATGAAAGGTCGCAAAATGAAATTATTCACCTTGCTACTCCCCGTTTATTTAATAGTATTTTTAGTTTTAGCGATACCATCAGGAATTATCATTTATAAATTGATAAGCCAGCAAGAGCTATTAATATATGTTCTTTTACTCATATTGGCTGGAATAGTAATTACATTTTATTATCCGATTAAAATTGGAATTTTGAAATCCGAGTTTTATAGAAGAGAATTAGTTCCTATAGTCGATGATGCAGCTTATTGTGACGAAAGCCAATTTATGGGGGATAATTAATTAATCTAATTGCCAAAACAAAATCCGTATTTAAATCTAATACCCAAAATCATAAAAACGGCTCTACTCAATTATGTAGAGCCGTTTTTATGATTTTATAGTACAGCTATCGCTTCTATCTCGATTAAAGCATCCTTAGGTAATTTAGCAACTTGTACCAAAGCTCTCGCAGGCTTGTGGTCACCAAAAAACTCTGTATATACGTCATTTATTGCTGCAAAGTCATTTATATCTTTTACAAATACGCCAACTTTTGCTATATCTTCTAATTTTCCTCCGCCCGCTTCAACTATCGCAAGGACATTTGAAAGGCTAGCTTTTGTAGCTTTTTCTACACTATCAGTTACTAGTTCTCCACATTCCATATCGATTGGCAGTTGACCTGATACGAAAATAGTATTATTTCCCTTTGTTCCCTGTGAATAAGGTCCGATCGCTTCCGGTGCCTTATCAGTCTTTAAAAATTCCAATGCCATAAAATCCCTCCTATTTATTATTACTCCACAACCTCTCAAGATCGTAATACTTCCTATCTTCAGCTGTGAAGATATGTACTATAATATCTCCAAAATCCAGCAATATCCAACTTCCCTCTCTATATCCTTCCTTGCCAGATGGTTCAGATCCCATTTCAGCCATTACCTTTTCTATCTCATCTGCTATGGCCTGAGTTTGATTTCTAGAATTCCCCGTCGCGATTACAAAATAGTCCGCTATCGCCAATTTTTCGTCAATGGGTATAGTGACAACTTCTTTTGCAATCTTATCTTCACATGCCTTTAATACTGCTTCAAGTCTTGTCAAGCTCTAATCTCCTTTTCTAAAATATAAAAATTTCTACTGTCAACCGACAATGGATGAATTATGCTATTCTTCTTTATACAATATTCAATTTTCGAATTAAATACCTCAATCAAAGCATTATCCAAATCAACAAAAGCCAATTTATTAATTTCTGCTGCATTTCCGTATTTTCTTCCCGGTTCCGCCGCATCCGCTATAAAAACGATTTTTTCAATCAATGACATATTTTCTCTGCCAGTTACATGATATGCAATTGCAGACAAAATATCATCATCCTCTATCCCAAATACATTTCTTGCGACTTCTCTGCTGAGAGGCCCATGCAATATGCTCTTGTATTTATCGATATCCTCTAATGGAATTATATCAGAAATATCATATGCCTTCAATAATTCTTCTTCATTCTCTTTAGCTGCATCATGCAAGATTCCAGCAAGCTCTGCCTTTGAAATATCCGCTCCATATCTTTCTGCTAGTTGACCGC
Organism: Tissierellia bacterium; assembly: GCA_030537815.1. Lineage (GTDB taxonomy): Bacteria > Bacillota > Clostridia > Tissierellales > Peptoniphilaceae > Microaceticoccus. The sequence goes on from JAUNVF010000026.1 coordinate 18,957, forward strand.
TTAGCTTCATAACCCTCAAACAATGATGGTATCGCTTGTCACTCAATCTCTCTTTTAAATACAATTTAATCTCGCTAATTAGATTCATCGTATAGTCCCTTATCGTATATTATTTCGATTACCTCATCAGGGAGCATATAATCAATGCTCTTTTTGCTTTTAACCCTATTTCTTATATCAGTTGAGGAAATCTCAATGAGCGGCATATCGATATATTTTATCTCCTTAGAGATTTTTTGATATCGCTTAACTAAATCTAATATATCATCTCTTTCTTTTGAAACTCTATCTACGACGACAAATTTTACCTCTTTTAATAATCTCTTATACTCATACCATGTTTCAATATTCCTAAGAGAATCCCCACCTATTATAAAATAATACTCATTCTCGGGTTTATTCTCCATGATTTCAGTCATAGTATGATATGTATATTTTAAATTCTCTTTGCCTTGTTCAATCATCGACAACTCAAATCTATCGTCAGATTCTATAGCCTTCCTGACCATCTCAGATCTTATTTTTTCATCGGTGATTTTTTTATTTGTCTTATGCGGAGGATTTCCCGAAGGAATGAATACTATCTTGTCAAATCCCATTTCATCATATATGATGCTGGCCATTATTAGATGTCCTTGATGAATTGGATCAAAAGTCCCTCCAAAAATTCCTATTTTCATTTATCCCTCATTTAAAATTGTCATATGCAAATTTTTCATAATATCGATTGCCTTTTTTGCCATCTCTTCATCATAGCTGCCTACCGCATCAGCATCTATTATTATTTTCGACTCTGGACTTGCCGCTTTTGCAATTACCGCATTTGAAATTATACATATATTTGTCACTAATCCTACGAATTCAATTTCATCGTATTTGTTTTCCTTTACATAATCCGCCAACTCGAGACTTCCAAATGTAGTTTTTTCAAATTTTTTAGCTTCTTTTAATAATTCTCCTGTCTTGCCGTAAATCTCCCATCCTTCGCATCCCTTTATGCAATGCTCGATAGGCAGATTCCTACCTTCATTCGTTTCCAGATAATTCTCATAATGCGTGTCAAGTGTGCAGACGATATCAAAACCATCATAATCTCTTATTTTCTGTACGATTATGGAGTCCAATTTATCGGCTCCATCGAAACCCAAACTTCCTTTAACAAAGTCATTTTGAAAGTCGACCACCACAAGTAATTTTTTCATTGCTCCCTCCAATTGGAATTATCTAAGATTCTTTTTGGCTATCAATACTTTTGATATCTGCTCATCTACCATCTCTGTAACCGTAATCTCAAGCTCGCCTGAATACACTGTTGATCCTTCGACAATGCATATCCTCTTGTCTTCTGCAAGCTTTTCCAAAGCCTCTTTAATCGTCCTTCCCTGTCCGGAGCTAACGGGATATCCCGTTTCATTTTTTATCTGTTCTAATGGCGTATCCGCATCATATTCATACTCTTCTCTCTCGGCTGCTACTGTAACCTTGGGCATAAAATATTTAAACATTATAAATATTATTAATATAGATGCTGTGCCGAGTAGCAGATCCAACATCGAATCTGCATATATCAGCATCTTTCTAGCTATTACAAATAAAACCAATTCCAAAATCGCCACCATGGAGTGGTTGATAAGCATGAGCATAAGTTCCACCCCAACGACGAGCAATAATACATGACCTAAAAAATCCTTTAACAAAGCATATGATGCTACTGAAGGAGTATTCCAAATAGTAGGAAAATACCATATTAAATCCTTTATCGAAAATACAACACCTACTGCCAACAATAATGTCAGTACCATTTCAATCAAAAATGTAGTCTTTCTGAGTATATTTAAGATCGTCTTACGATTCATAATACACCTCTCATTTTATAATTTCTTTATATTCACCATATCCCTCTTCATCGAGCTTGTCATATGGAATAAATCTCAATGAAGCACTATTGATACAATATCTCAATCCGCCTGCTTCCTTAGGTCCGTCATTAAATACATGACCTAAATGGCTGTCTGCCTCTGAACTCCTGACCTCTGTTCTCAACATCCCATGCGACTTGTCTTCATTGTAAATTACCGCATTTTCATCGATTGGCTTTGTAAAACTCGGCCAGCCGCATCCCGATTCGTATTTGTCACTAGAGACGAATAGAGGTTTTCCAGATACGATATCGACATATAGGCCCTTTTCAAAATTATCGAAATACTCATTTTGATATGGCATTTCAGTACCATTTTCTTGAGTTACATGATATTGTTCATCTGTCAATCTGCTCTTTAAATCATCTTTAGATATCGGTTCATCTTCATATAAATGTCTATCGGGTATATCTGATAAATCAATATGACAATATCCTCCCGGATTTTTTTGAAGATAATCCTGATGGTATTCTTCTGCCGGCATATAATTATTTATCTTTTCCACCTCGACAGCAATTTTCTGACCGGGATATTCCGATTGTTTTTCTTCGATAAATGAATCGATAACTTCTCTGTCCTTATCATCGGAGTAGTAAATTCCAGTTCTATACTGTCTTCCCCTATCATTTCCCTGCTTATCTACGGAGATCGGATCGATTATTTCAAAATAATAATCTAAGATATCTTTTAGAGCTATCTTATTAGGATCATAAATGATATGAACCGCTTCAGAATGATCCGTATCTTTTAAAGAATGATAATCTGTAATTTCAGTTTTCCCATTTGCATATCCTACTTGAGTCTCGAGTATTCCCTCTATCTTTTCAAAATATGCTTCAACTCCCCAAAAACATCCACCAGCAAGATATATCTCATCTGCATTTTTAAAATCTTTTAAATCTAATTTCTTAACTTCAGGCTTTATCTCAATCACATCCTTTTTGTTTAATTTTACAAATACTACTGTGGCTATAACAATTATAGCTATTATTATAATATATTTTGACTTCATCTTTACCTCACGATATTTTTTACTCTAGTAATTTTTACCCAAGTACTCGACGCAATAAACAAACCTATGGAAATTGCTCCGGCAACTACGGCTGCATTTAATCCTTGGTTAAATGCCTCATAATAATTCTTCATAACTATATTATACATCATAAAGTACATACTCATGCCCGGTACCAATGGTATTATCCCAGGGATTAAGTAAATGGTTGCAGGGAGTTTGTATTTTCTCGAAAAAAATTCACCCAAGAAACCAATGCAGATCGATCCTATAAAAACTCCGAGATTGGCGACATCAAAGTAGACGCCTAAATTATACATAGTCCAGCCGACAGCTCCTATAAATCCTGATACATGAAGGGTTTTGTATGGAATATTATAATAATAAGCATAGCCGATAACTGCAAAAAATCCTAAAATAAATTCGAAAAATAATTCCATCATAATAGACCTCCCAAGAATATATAAGATTTGATTATAAGTCCCACTCCTATAGCCAATGCTATGGAGACGAAAGTCGCTTGAATCATGCCTATAAGACCCGATACCATATCTCCATTCATGATATCCCTAACAGCATTCGTTATAGCAACTCCAGGAAAAAGTATCATGATAGAACCGATGATTACCAAATCCAAATTTGATATTATATTTAAAGAATCGGCTAATATGGCTACAAAGCTCACGATTACAGCACCGTAAAGAGTCTCCATAAAATATTTCCTACCTGTATGCCTTGTCCGACTAAGTACAAATTGACTTATCAATACTGCTATAAATGTCATAATCGCGTCCAGAGCTGTTCCTTTTAGTCCAAGCGTAAACATTGAAGAACCAAATGCCGCCATGGCAACTCGATATTTGCCTGAATACGGCTCTATGCCTTCTATATCCTCGAGAATGGTCTCGGCTTCATCAAAAGATATATCCCCCCTAACAAATCTTCTCGAAAAATCGTTGACTTTCTTTATCTTATATAAATTAATAGTCCTGTCCTTTATCTTTTTAATACAAGTAATATGAACATCATAATAAAAGGAGATCATAATCGATGAATAAGTCGAAATTACTTCTATCTCTGTGACATTGATTACAGATTCTAAAATCCTATAAACAGTATCCTCAACTCGGTATATCTCGGCACCATTCACCAGCAATTGCTCTCCTGTCTTCATCGCAATCTTCATGAAATGTTCAGCCTGCATTCTGCTTTCTAATATTCGGCTTATTTAAATCACCCTCATTCTAATTTCATAATAATTTTAACATATTTGACAATTTGATAAAAGCGATGATTTATCGCAGATAAAATAGACCAAAAAAATAGCAACAGAAAACTGCTGCTATAATAGTTTTAAATCTCTAAGTGCGCCAAGGAAATACGGCATTTGCACTCTCCACCAAGGCCAGTCGTGATCTACATCATGTCCCCAGTAGTCAATCCAAGCTGGAATTTGCTTAAATTTAAATGCTTCATCCATCTTTCTTGTATCTCTTATCGAATCTTCTTCCCATTTTCCTTGACCTGTGCAGACTATGATTGTTCCCTCTCTATACTTTTGAATAAACCAAGGGTCATTCTGATGCCATATATAATCTGTCGGTGAATTTTCGTAAACATTTTTATCATTATATTCGCCAACGAAAAATCTCGCATCATATACTCCACTAAGTGCTATGGTCGTGTCGAATAGATCGGGATGTCTTAAAAAGAAATTCAAAGCATGATAAGCACCCATACTACATCCTGTAGCTATAAAGCCCCCATAATATTTTAAATGTTCTTTTATAAATCCTGTCAACTCATGGACAATATAACCATCATATCTATTATGCATATCTGCCCTATCATAAGGTGATTTCCAATCGCACAAAAAGGCTTCTTTGTCAACTGAATCGGGGGTAAAGACCTGCACGATTCCATTATCAATAAACCATTTAATCGCATCTATCATTCCAAAATCTTCATATTCATAATAACTACCACCCGATGAAGGAAAAACTATTATCGGCTTGCCATAATGACCGTATCTTCTGAAATGCATATCTCTATCTAGATACGAAGAATAAAAACTATGTTGCTCTATATTCATCATACACCTCTTTCTTCAAGCATATTTGAGATGATCTTCTCTAAATCCTCTTGTTCTTTTGTTCTAAAAATTATACCTATATCACCCATAACGGCTGCAAATATACCAGGAATTGAGTCTACCAGCATAATCTCCTCTTTATACTTTTCCTTTATCTCATCTATGGAATAAGTAAAATCTCTGATTGATTTTCTTCCGACATAGCAGCAATAATAAGGTCTAGTAATCTCAGTCTCAATACAGTCCTCTGAGATAAGATTTGCATAGAGATCGTATATGTCGATATCATTGGCATAATTAAACATATCTGTAGTCCTGCCACCAGGAACCCTACAATTTATCTCTAAAGCTATTAATTTATCTGTTTTCTTTTCCCTGAAAAATTCTATATGGAAGAATATTTCCCTTAAATTAAATGCTTTTACGATCTTTTCCCCTGCTTCGACTATATCTTCAGGTATCTCTCTCGGAATATAGTAATATATATTTTCATTATTTCTTAAAAGATCAAGCACCGCCATATTGTATATCAAAGTAGAATTAAAAACAGTATTGCCGTCTTTGTCAATAAGCCCGTCATAAGTCACAATATCGCCATCTATAAATTCTTCCATTATAAATTCATCGTCATGATTTTTATTAAAAAAGTCTTTTAAATCATCATCTGACGAAATCTTATAGGTATTCCCAGCTCCAACGCCGATATCAGGTTTGATGCAAACAGGGTATCCGTATTCCTTTACTAGTTTTTTCGCTTCTTTTTCATCTTTAAATACTTTGCCTCTCGCTACATTCATGCCGGCTTTTTTAAATACTTCCTTCATCTTCGACTTTCTCTTAACCGACTTAATATCCTCATTATTTAAACCAAAGACATTGAAATCAGTCCTCAAAGCGGCATCCAACTCGAGCCAATGCTCGTTAAATGACTCAATCCTATCGATTTTACCGTATTTATGTGTAAAATAGCCACAGGCCCTTACAACTTCACTATAATTTTCTAATGAATCTACCTTGTAGTATTCAGTTAGATTCTCCCTAAGAGCATCACTAAGCTCATAATAATTTACATCTGCAATCCCTAAAACCCTTATTCCTCTTCGATTTAACTTAATTACGAAATTTTCAAAATTCGGAGGGAAATGCGGTGAAATAAAAATAAAATTCATAACACACCTCGCTTTATTCTTTACGCTTTAATTCTTTGCAGTAATATTATATTATAATATCATGAAATATGAGTTTTGTCTATTATTTTTGCTATTTAAGCATAATTATATGTTAAATATCGTGTTAATTCTGCTCCTTAATTCATATTTTTATATAATGAGCCCTCTTTAGAAATAAATAAAACCCCGCATACAATACGCGGGGTTTTATTTATTTTCTTTTTAAAGACATTTTTATAGCTTTAAAAAAACTAAGTCTATTTCCGTAATTTAATGTTCCCAATCTATATATTTTAATAGCTATCATAGCTATTATTATCGTCGTAACTAATAGCAAAGCTAAAGACAGCGCCAGCTCAGGAATAGAAACAGATACAAGCGAATACCTTGCAACCATTGTCATTGGCGAACTAAGAGGTACAATTGAAGCGATTTTGGCTATCGATTTATCCGGCATTGTTATCGTAAAATTTGTAATAAGGTACACAGCTACAAATATAAACATTACAGGACTAACAGATGTATTGACATCTTCAACCTTCGATACCAATGCTCCAAGAGCTGCGAATAGGAAGAGATACATTAATAATCCTAGAAGCGAAAACACTATTAATACTGCGACTCCGTCAGCAGTAAGTTTAAATCCTATCAAATCAAATATACCTTCGGGATAGGAGGCTCGATTTAAATAAATTCCAATTAATGTAGATAAGGATATGAGAATTAATTGTAAAATTCCAACAATTGAAGCCGCCAATACCTTCCCTACTATCAAAGATTTTGGAGATGTCGAAGTTATCAGCAATTCCATAGTTCTATCGCTTTTTTCTCTAGCTACAGAAGTGGCAACTATTGTGCCGTACATGATTATTAGAAAATAAAATCCCATCATGGCAATATAAACCATTCCTAGGCTCGATTTTGAATCTTTGCCGATTACTTCAGTATTTATAGATATTTGACTATCATTTGCTTTGTCGACTAATGATGGATCTATCCCTTCTGAAACTAAAATTTTATCCCTATTGTATTTTGTAATGATATCAGACATTGCCTCGTCAATATGATTGTCAAATCCTCTATCAATGACATATGATTCCAATTGAGTATCAGATATGATGATAAATCCCTTTTTTATTTTCTCCTCTTTAACAGCTTTTATTAAATTATCTTTACTGTCAAAGATTTGAATCTCCGATGATATCTCAGAATTTGAAATATATTTTTGTATCTCCTGATTTTCAGTATAGTATCCATATCTATCAGCCTTTACATTGTCTGACTCATCTTTGTTTTTTCCTGAAGAAATCAAATTTGAAATCGTCGGTATCGATGTTATTAAAAATGCTATTATTATTAATATTACTGTAGTGATGATATAAGGTTTCTTCCTGAAAAAAGACTTAATCTCAAAAGACAATACATTTCCTAGATTTTTCATCTTTCATCACCCACTTCTCTTATAAAGATATCCTGAAGACTCGGTTCATACATACTAAACATTTCAATCTCTACTTGCTTGGATATGAGTTCTCCTAATAATTCATTAGAGCTTTTACCTTCCAAGAGCTCAACAACTGCAGAATGTCTATCGCTTCCTATATTGATATCTTTGATATTTTCTCTCAAATAATTTATAAACTCTTCATTAGTGAAATTCTGAGCGGAAATTCTAATCTTATTTGATCTCATCTCTCTTTTTATATCCTTTAAATCTCCTGACAATACAACTTTTCCTTTATTGATTAGAGTTATTTCATCGCAAAAATCTTCAACATAAGCCATCTGATGACTTGAAAATATGACTAATTTTTTATCTGATATAAATTCTAAAATTATATCTTTTAGAGTCTGTGAATTAACCGGGTCAAGGCCACTGAATGGCTCGTCTAATATCAAAATATCAGGATTAGTTAAAAATGCCTGACTGATTTGTATCTTCTGTTGATTTCCTTTGGACAATGTTTCAAGTTTCTTCTTCTTGTGTTCAGATAATTCAAATCTCTCTATCCAATATTCAGCTGATTTTAGAGCTTCCGCTCTGGACGCACCTCTTAATTTACCAAAGTAGATAAGCTGTTCCAATATCGGTTCCTTCGCATACATACCTCTTTCTTCAGGTAGATATCCCACTCTATTTTTATTTGGGTCAAATGGCTTCCCATCTAATAGAAATTGTCCGCTATCCTGTTTGAAAACTCCCATCAAAGCCCTTATCGTAGTAGTCTTTCCGGCACCATTTCTACCTAAAAAACCCATAGCTTTTCCACTCTGCACAGAAAAAGATACATCATGAAGTATCTGCTTTTCGGAAAAACTCTTATTAATATTTACTATATCTAATCTCATTTCAACTCCTTTTACCATAATTATTTAATCATTATTTAAAATATAATCAATACTTTACTATGAAAAAAAATTGTCAAGCATATTTAAATCTTCATATGATTATTTATATTTTCCTGTCCAAACTTATAATAATTGTCAAATTGTCTTCCTCTGAATAAAAATCAACATCACCTCCATGCTTGTCTATAATCAAAACTACAATTGATAGTCCCAGTCCCATACTACCTTGCTCTTTACCTCTGGATTTATCAGATTTATAAAAAGGATAAGCAATTTTCTTAATTATATTATCGCTCATTTTTTCTGCATTATTTCTTATAAAAATCAGCAACTTTCCTTTTCTATCTGCATAATGACTTTTAATATCTTCACTTAAATAATCCGGCAATTCATATTCTTCCGAATAAACTCCAATAGTTACAGTTCCTCCTTTTTTGCAATATTTAACTGCATTAGTAACAAGATTTCCCATAACTCTATCTATCTGTTCGACATCCATTTCGTAAAATCCTTCGATATGAATATCTATATTTGGTTTTAGATTTTCTGCCTCAATCAAATCCTTATATCCGAATAGTATTGTATCCATAGCTTCAACGCCATCGACCACGGCAAGATTAAGCTCTGCACCTGATTGCAACATATTATAATTCATTAAGTCATTTAGCATATTTTTCATATGATCGCATTTTTCTAAAACTCCGTCGAGTCTTCCTATATCGCATTTACCCGTCGTCCTCATCAGCTCAACATTAGTTCTTATAGCTGTGAGCGGAGTTTTTAAGTCATGAGATATTGCCATTACCATATAATCTCTCTCTGCATGGTCTTTTATCAATTGATAATTTTTTTCCATAATCTCATCTCTCATAGAATTAAAATTATCTATAATCTCTCCTATCTCATCGTCGCCCCGACTATTTATTTTGACATATCTCTCATTTGCAAATTCATTCATCGCATAAACAATTTGCTGTATTGGTTTATTTATCCACTTCTCAGTAAATTTATTTGCAAATAGCAATATTAATATTATCGAAGCTATAAAAAACGCCAATCCAATCATTATTATATTATTGATTTCGTTTACAAAATGAACCCTGTGAATTATAATCTCATAAATCCCTACAATCCTATCTCCGTCAAATACAGCTTCCTTCATGCTGTCATCACTCATTCGGTAATTTCTCTCATAGAGACCCTGTAATAATTTACTTTTAGGAATCGAACTCCATTCGGCAATATTATTGTCATCAGATGAATAAATTATCTCGCCTTGATAATTATAAATTAATATATCGACCAATTCCCTATCTTCTACTTCAATCAAATCGTCAAATGATTCTTTATCTTTATACAGGTCGGGATTAGATAATTTATCTGAATATTTTTCTATCAAAATAGTATTTGATGAGTATTCCTTAACTTTGGCCTCCTTATTTACATTTATTATCATGGTACCTGAAATGGCAGCTATAATTATGGGTATCAGTACCACTACTATATAAGAGCCCATTATGCTTCGCTTTATATTCATTCCCTTGCTCCGATAAATTTATATCCCTTACCCCATACAGTTTCAATATAAATCGGCGATTTTAAATCTTCCTTTAATTTTTCTCTTATAGACTTTATATGAACAGTTATCGTATTATTTCCTTCTGTGTTCTCTTCCGCCCATACTATCTCGTATATATCTTTTTTTGATATAACTTTTCCTTCATTTTTTATCAATAAAGATAGTATATCTGATTCTTTTGAAGTTAATACGATTTTTTCTCCATTTATTTTAAATTCATTATTGGCAGTATTGTACTCCAAGCCTCCAATAAATTTCATTTTTTCTGTTTCATATACCTTCTTTTTCTTTTTGAGATGGTATTCTATCCTCGCTTTTAATTCGGTAAGACTGAATGGTTTCGTAATATAATCATCTGCTCCTAGATCAAATCCCTTGACCTTATCTGCAACTGCTATCTTAGCGCTTATTATGATTACGGGAATATCCGAGCTCATCCTGAGCTTTTCCAAAAATCCGTATCCATCTAAATCGGGCATCATAATATCTAGTAAAATAATATCTATATCATGTATTTCTACATCTTCTAATGCTTCATAACCCGTCGACGACCATATAGCTCTATATCCATTTGATTCAAGGTATTCTTTTACAGGCGCGGCGATTTGATAATCATCTTCAACTATTAATACTGTTTTCATTACACACCTCTTTGTTTGACAAGTATGGCTTTCTCAAATTAAATCTCATCATTATTATAATGCTATATCAAGATTATAAATAGAATTAATAATTTCTTTATATTCTAATCCTATTTTTTTATATCCTAAATACTTTATT
>JAUNVF010000058.1 GCA_030537815.1 Tissierellia bacterium
TGGCGATTATCTTTGAACCAATTGCCGCTTGTATTGGAACGGCAAATTGATGTCTAGGTATTTCATCTTTTAATCTCTCTACAATGGATCTCGCTCGTTCATGCACTTTATCTTCATGTACTATCAATGAAAATGCATCTACCAATTCTCCATTTATCAATATGTCGAGCTTGACTAGTTCAGCCTGCTGATATCCCTTTAATTCATAATCCAATGATGCATATCCCTGAGTTTTTGACTTTAAGGAGTCAAAGAAATCATAAATTACCTCATTTAATGGAAGAGTATAATTTAAAGTCACCCTATTTTCATCTAGATATTCCATATTGATGAAATTCCCCCTCTTGTTCTGGCATAATTCCATTATCGGACCTACATAGTCCTTAGGGCTCATTATATGAGCATCGACCATGGGTTCTTCCATATACTCTATTTCCGTCTCATTAGGTAAATTGCTCGGGTTTTGTATCGTCATAAAAGTTCCGTCTTTTTTATATACATTGTAAATTACAGATGGAGCGGTAGCGATTATATTCAAGTCAAATTCCCTATCAAGTCTTTCCTGAATTATCTCCATATGGAGAAGGCCTAAAAATCCGCATCTAAATCCAAATCCCAATGCTACAGATGTCTCCGGTTCAAAAACAATGGATGCGTCATTTACTTGCAATTTCTCTAGAGCCTCTCTAACTGAAGAAAATTCCTCACCTTCAGCAGGATAGATCCCACAATAAACCATTGGAGTTACCTTTTTATATCCAGGCAGCATTTCCTTTGTCGGATTATTTTTATCGGTTATGGTATCACCAACTCTTGCGTCCTGAACATTTTTTATGCTAGCCACAAGATATCCTACATCTCCCGCTTCGAGTATGTCGAGGTCTACCCTACCGGAGGCATTATAACCTACCTCTGTAACTTCAAATGACTTTCCTGTAGACATCATGAGAATCTCCATTCCCGGTTTTACATATCCTTCCATGACTCTTATAAATGCAACTACGCCTCTATAGCTATCGTAATAAGAATCAAATATGAGGGCTTTTAAAGGTTGATTGACATCGCCCTCGGGAGCCGGAACATTGGCTACTATATCTTCGAGCACATCTACTATATTGAGGCCTTCCTTTGCAGAAATTAAAGGTATGCCTTCTGTATCATATCCCGTAATAGTCTCTATCTCTTCTTTTACTTCATCTATTCTTGCTGAGGGAAGGTCGATTTTATTTATAACAGGAAGTATTTCAAGATCCTGATCCATTGCAAGGTAGATATTGGCGAGAGTCTGAGCTTCAACGCCCTGAGTTGCATCTACTACAAGTATCGCTCCTTCACATGCCGCTAAGCTCCTCGAAACTTCGTATGTAAAGTCCACATGTCCTGGAGTATCGATTAAATTGAGCATATATCTAATTCCATCTTTAGCTTCATAAAATAATTTAATAGCCTTTAGTTTTATAGTGATTCCACGTTCTCTTTCTAGGTCCATACTGTCAAGAACTTGAGATTCCATTTCCCTTTTTGACAACATTCCCGTATATTCAATAAGCCTGTCGGCCAGCGTCGATTTGCCATGATCTATATGTGCAATAATCGAGAAATTTCTGATATTCTCTCTATTAACTTTCAATTAAATCCCCCTAATTAAGTTTTCCCATTCTATTAAATGGATATACTCTAAAAATTGATATACCTATTACCTGATCCATCGCAATAGTCCCGAATGTCCTACTGTCATTGCTATGATTTCTATTATCTCCCATTACAAATATCTCGCCCTCGGGAACAATCCAAGATGTATCATAAGTATATGGCAAGGTTTCAGATGAATTAATATAATCTTCTTCCTGAACTATATCATTTATATATAATTTTCCTTCAATCAAATCTATCTTGTCTCCTGGAAGCCCTATCAATCTCTTGATATAATGATCTTTAGAATTATCGGGCGCATTTATAACCACAATATCGCCCTTCTTAGGCTCATTAAAATACAATGAAATCTTTTCCGTTATCAATCTGTCTCCATCTGCAAGTGTAGGATTCATTGAAATTCCATCGACAAGTGTTATATTAAAAATAAAAAATCTAACCAATAAAGCAATTCCTATATACAATGCCAAAGATTTTATCCAGTATATAATAGAATCTTCGCCATTGCTACCGTATTCTTTCATAATGCCCCCAATATTTTAAGTCTTTAAAAACTACCATTAGAATTATACCATATTCAAAGTCATCAATCTATCGTAATTTTTGAGCTTATTTAAGACTTCCAATTTTAAATATAGGATATATTCTAAAAAAAGAAATCCCGATTATATCTTTCATATTAACTGTGCCAAAAATACGACTATCCTTGCTATGACCTCTATTATCGCCCATTACGAATATTTGGTTCTCTGGAACTATCCAGGAATTCTCAATCGTATAAGGCAGAGTTGAATCCTCGCTGATATAATCTTCTATCTGTAACAAGTCATTTACAAATAATTTTCCGCCTATAATTTCAATCCTATCTCCCGGCAATCCTATTACCCTCTTGATATAATTATAATATTTCTTATCAGGGGCGTGAATTACAACTATATCTCCTCTTTTTGGGCTACTAAAATAAAGAGATAGTTTCTGCGTAAGAATCTTATCTCCGTCCTCTAGCGTCGGCATCATAGAGCTACCCTTTACCGATGTAATATTGAATATAAATACCCTAATCAATACAGCGATTATGATATATATAATTAATCTCTTTATAAAAGGATCATTTATTTTTAGATTATTGCTTAGCTTATTGCCCATTATAATTTTCCTCTATCCTGTTTTCAATGATTGCAAATGCAATATAAGTGAATTATATCATATAAAATATCAAATCAAAAATAGATATACTTGCTATTTCATGCCTTTCATGATAAAATACTAATGCTAAACTTGAGGAGGTGAAATAATGGCTAATATCAAATCTGCTATTAAGAGAATCAAAGTAAACCAGACAAAGAACAATTTAAATAAAAGTAAAAGATCTGAACTAAAGACTTATATCAGAAGACTAAATGAAGCTATCGACGAAAACAAAATCGATGAAGCTAGAGAACTTCTCAAATCAGTTGATAAAAAATTAAAAAAAGCAGCTGATAAGAATATCATTCACAAAAATTCAGCAGCTAGACAAATCAGTAGATTGTCTAAAAAAATCAACAAAAAAGCAAATGAAGCCGTCTAAAAACTTCCGGGCAAGGAAGTTTTTTTCTTTTATCATTTTCTGATTAAGCAAAGTTCGGATATAAGATAAATCATATTTTCTTCAAAACTGCCAACAGATGATTTTAATTTCACTTCAGTTTTGTATAATTCCGTATGCATTCTCTTCAGATCCTCTAAACTAAAATGCCTTTCAAAATTACTTAGCTTTCCGAATTCGAATTTACTTAGTTTAGTAGTCTTGATAATCGACATATTGTCTTTTCCTAAATGCTTTAAAATCTTTATATTTAAAAGATTTCTAATCAATCTTATAATCATATAAAATGCCAGATAATTATCTTCCTTACCTTCATTTAAACTCATAAATGAATCTATCGCAGTTTTTAAATCGCCTGTACATATGCTGTCAGTCAATTTAAAAATATTTTTTTCCCTATCAGTTATGAGCAAATGATCTACATCTTCTCTCTTTATCTTCTTCGCCCTTCCCAAAGAGGAGATCAGTTTTTTAACTTCATTTTCTATATTATATAGATTTTTATTTAATTCTTTATTTAAATAACCTGATCGATCAATTATATAATCGATTATTGCCCTATCGCATTTAACATTCTCTGAATTAAATATCTTTGATATAAATCCAGATAATTCTCTATGATTTAAAGTCTTCATTTCGATTATTATCGAACTCTCCGAGATGGCTTTATAGAAAGAACCCTTGTAGAGTTTTCCGGATTCGGATATTATTACTAGGATAATATTATCGTCCAATGTCTT
>JAUNVF010000059.1 GCA_030537815.1 Tissierellia bacterium
TCGAGATTATCTATCTCATTAATAGCGAGCCTTAAAATAGCGAGATCAATTTTTGGAATTCTATTTGACTTCCAACCCTTTAAAAATTTATCAATTTTTTGATCTAAATCGTTTAAATTTAAAACGATAGATTTTAATGATCTGTCTATAAAGTTGATATCATCTTCATCAATCCTATCATTATAAAGATATTGTAATCTATCTAGTGAATAATCTTCATTGATTTCCATTTGATACAAATACTTCATAATAACTTCTCTAGCTTCTTTTCTACTCATTATAAATTCCCTTTAGTTCTATTCTATACCGCATATATTTAGATTCACATTTCCCACATTAAGACCTGTCATAATAGTAATTTGATCTATAATAGAATTTTGAACTAAACTTGCAACTTCGGGTATTTTAGCCCCGTTTTCAACGATTAAAGACATATCTATATTTACATAACCGTCGATTATTTCCATTTTTATTCCCTTATTTTCCGGTGCTATTTTGCTATCCATTAAAGTTTCAGGATTAAATCCAACTACTTTTTTAACACCTTCTATTTCCAGTGCAGATAGCCCGGCTATATTGGTTATTATATCATTTGAAATTTTTATAGTTCCCTTGCTAATCATTTAAACCTCCTAAAATTCGGTAAAAGAATTGCTCATGCATTATTAAATATATATCTATCATAACTAATTAAATCGTTATAATAATTAATAATCTATAAATATTGTACCATTTTCTGTATAAATTTTCAATCTATTGTAAGTAAAGGAATTAAAAATAAGAGACGAATAAACGTCTCTTTATTTATTCACTATCTTCTTCATCTTCTAATTCTTCATCATCACAGCAATCACAGTCTTCGAAAGCAAAGAATTCATCTTCTAATTCAAATCCATCATAGTCATCTTCAATTCCAAAAATCTCATCTTCTATATCAGCTAAATCTTCATCTACAAATGTGACATATTCCTCTAAATCAGAATGAGCATCATATAAATCGTCGATCGCCTTTACCATCTCATCCATAGTATCCAATATTTGAACGAGTACTCTGCCTTCTTTTGACAATGTTTCAAGTTCCATTCCCTCAGCCAATCCTTTTAGATATGATATTTGTTGATATAAATAATCCATGTGTAGCCTCCTATTTGATTATACCCTCGAAAGATATTCATTCGTACGAGTATCTATTTTTATTTTGTCTCCTATATTTACGAAAAGCGGAACTTGTAGAACTGCTCCTGACTCTACAGTAGCAGGTTTAGTAGCACCCGTTGCTGTATCGCCTTTGACTCCTGGTTCAGTTTCAGTGACTTCCAATTCCACAAAATTTGGAGCTTGAACGTCAAAGGGTTTACCTTGATAAAATCTAATACTTGCACTGTCGTTTTCTCTAATATATATTATAGCATCTTCAACCAAATCTTTTTCAAGAGGTAGTTGTTCGTAAGTCTCATTATCCATAAAATAATACAACTCACCATCATTATATAGATATTGCATATCTTTAGTTTCAATTCTAGCAAGAGGGTATCTATCACTGGGATTAAATGTCGTATCCCTGGTTCCTCCACTCATGACGGATCTTATCTTAGCACGAACAAAAGCTGCTCCTTTTCCAGGTTTAACATGTTGAAAATCAATAACCTGATATACATCTCCGTCCATTTCAAATGTCATACCTTTTCTAAAATCATTAGCTGAAATCATAAATTCCTCCCAATTTAAGTACTATTATCTAGCTTATTATATCAATTACAGTTCAAATACTCAAGTAAAATCATAGTTTATTCGAATGTATTATTTTTATTGCCTCATCGATGCAAACAGAAATCTGTTCTCCTGTGTCCATATCCTTTAATGCAACTTCGTCTTTACTCAATTCATCATCCCCGAGGATAATAATATATGGAATATTTAATTTATTTGCATAATTTAATTTCTTTTTAAATTTACCTGGTTCAAAGTAAATCTGAGCAATTATACCCTCGTCTCTCAATTTATCGACAACTTTTACCCCATATTCATAGCAGTCTGCCATTGGATAGATAACGACATCCGCAACCGATCTAGTAGGGATATCGATAAGATCAGCTTCATTAAGCTGGTAAAACAATCTAGTCAGTCCAATACTAATTCCAATTCCCGGCAAGGATTTTTTTGTGTAATTTGAAGCCAAATCATCATATCTTCCCCCGGAACATACAGATCCGATACTTTTATAATTATCAAGGAATGTCTCGTATACTGTTCCTGTATAGTAGTCCAATCCTCTTGTTATGCTCATATCCAAACAGATATTCTCATCTGGAATCTCAAAAAGCCTCATGTATTTATATACTTCAGATAATTCCTTTAATCCTTCAGAATATTTATCATTATCTATTTTAAGCTCTTCCAGATAATTTAAAACATCTGTATTCTCCCCTTTATAACTTATGAATTGAAGAATAAGCTCAACTTTATCAACTTCCGGAATAATATCAGATAGCATTTCTTTTATATCTTGCTCGCTCACTTTTGCGATCTTGTCGATAATTCTAAGAACTTCTGTAAAATTATCTATTCCATGATAATCTAAAAATCCATTAAGGAGTTTTCTATTATTTAAATGAAAAGTCATCTCTGTAAAATTAAGTTCTTTAAAAATATTGTATATTACCAGAGGAATCTCAGCATCATTTCTAATATCCAAAAACTCGTCTCCAATTATATCGATATCGCATTGGTAAAATTCTTTAAATCTTCCTCTTTGATTTCTCTCTCCACGATAAACCTTACCTATATGATATCTTCTGAAAGGAAATTCTAGTTCATGATAATGCTCAGCTACAAATCTCGCTAGTGGGACAGTTAAATCGAATCTCATAGACATATTTCTAGAGCTGCTCTCGATATTATATACTTGCTTAGAAGTCTCTCCCCCACCCTTAGCTAGTAAGATTTCCGTCTTTTCTATAGCTGGAGTGTCGAGAGGAAGATATGCAAATTTCTTAAAATTATCTTCTATTATCTCTTTCATCTTGTTAAATACCAATTGGTCTTTTGGTAATAAATCCATAAATCCTGGCAATACCGATGGCTTAATAATATTCATAAATCTCTCCTCTTTATAAAATGCATATAATGCTGCCGATATCAACAAAAGGTAGACCTTTGACATAAATCGGCTCAATACTATATTTATTTAATATATTTATCAAATCATTCCCATACAAAAATTCATTTGGATCGCCTGAAAGAAATAATCTTTTGGAACCGATTAGACCCCCTACTCCTCCTATAAATCCATATTCATATCCCTCAAGCTTTATAAATCCCGGGGGTATTAAGAATGAATTGATATTGTTTTTTAATAAGGACTTGTAAATGCCCTTGTCAGATGTAACTATTGTATCACAATTGATAATTAATGTAGAGCATTTGCAATAACCTTGTTTAACTTCTATTTTTTTAAAAGACTCAAGTTCAAATAAATTAGACAATAAAGGATCTGAATATGAATTATGTATATAATAATTTTTAATTCTAGATATATTTAGACGACAATCATGCGGATACCTTTCTCCAAGATTCTTTGAAGCTTTGATAATTTCAATTCTATATGGGCTAAGTTTTTCATAATAATAATCATAAACCATAGGATCAATTACAAACAAATCCTTACGGACTGGATGAATACTCATATCCGGATGGTCTGCTACAGGCTTAGGTAAGGAAGGATTATCAATAGTCTCGATTGTCATTATACCCATAGATTCAAATAGAGAAAAAATTTTCCGATCAGCTCTATTACTTATAATAATAGCATTACAATCCCTATCTATACAAAATGGATTCAATTTTACCTCCAAAATAATATAATACTTGACATAAATTATAGCTTATTGTATATTAGATAGGCAAGGTTATGAATTAATTGTCTAAGATAAACAAAGATTTCTCTA
>JAUNVF010000027.1 GCA_030537815.1 Tissierellia bacterium
ACTTTATAATCTAATAAATTATTAAATCTATCTATAGCCTGATTAGCAACCATATATTGATAAGTAAAATATCCACTTTTTACCATTACAAAAGCTAATTGTGGTGCAACTATAATATAAAGTATAAAATTGCTGATTGTGATTCCTATATTTCCGTCATTATTTATAATAAGTATCGCTGCTGGTATTAGGAAAAGAGCTGTAGATTGAGAAAAAATCAAATACCAGGTATTGGGGTTTTCTACTAATCGACTCTGTGCCATAACTAATGACTTATAGTTGATTATCGAATTATAAAATCTAGTAAAGGACTTTACACTTTGACCAAAAGTTTTTACAACAGGCATTGCTCTAACATATTCAACTGCTTCGCTATTCATATCTTCAAGTGCATTCATGGCTTTTTTAAAGAACTCAACTCCATCTTTATTCATAATCCTACTCATCATGTAGAAAGATAGAATAATCGGAATAATCGCCGCTATTCCAAGCCTCCAATCAAAATAAAATAATATTATTAATATAATCAATGGGGACACGATGGAACTTACAATATCAAAAAGTTGATGAGCTATGAAAACATGGGGTTCGCCTGCACCCTCATTTATAATCTTTCTTATCTTTCCACTACTATGCATATTAAAAAATCCTAGAGGCATATTCATTACTTTTTCAAAGCCTTTCTTCTTAATTTTATTCTCTACTTCAAAGGCTAAAATATGCAAAATCATATTCCCTCCAAAATAAAGAAATAGTCCGGCTATAATTGTTACGAAAACCATTAAGGCATTATGCTTAATATTTTCTATGGAAATACCACTTCTGCTTGCGAACAACTCATTACTAATATTCCATAAAAAATAGAGTGGTAAAATTTGCAAGAATGCCGCAATAGCAGAAATAATCATAGAAATGGGTAGTAATAGCTTTTTATTTCCCATATAGGGAGCAATCTTTTTAAAGATCGACTCCTTTTTAACTTTATTTTGGCTATTCATTCCATCCTCCTTTTAATTGCAATTAAATTTAAAATGATAAATAAAACTGACCAGCTTTACTCTATTTTAATAATTATTGTCATTTAAAAAAAGTGATAGAAAGACAAAAAATAAGCTAATCGGTTAAATTAGCTTATAATAATAGTTTTTTTAGATTTTATTTTCTCTTTCTCTATACTGCGAAGGAGTACATTTGTATTTTTTTTGAAAAGCATTTGAAAAATTGCTATGGAAGTTAAAGCCGACTGATTTATAAATATAATTTATTTTATAGTCGCTTTCTTCAAGTAGTTTTGCAGCTTTTTCTAAGCGTCTATTTAGATGATAAATATAAGGAGAAATTCCGCAAGCCTCATTAAAGAGTTTCTTTAGTCCGCTCACGCTTATGGAAAATTTATCTCCGATATACTCCATAGAATAGTATTGATCGAGATTATTATCTAGAAATTCTTTTATATTATCAAAAAGTCTTTTCTTTTTTTCACTTAAATTTTCATAGCCCAGACCGATAAAATCTTTATAAAATAAAGCAGATTCAGATAAAAGCTCTAATGATTTTGCTTTCATTAAAATTCTATTATCATTATTTATAGCATTTTCAATTTCATCAAATAATTTATTTATCTTATGATTACCTTGATGAATGAATACATCATGGAGGAGCTTGTTATTATAAAATTCTTCTAAAAATGATTGATTTAAAGCTTGATTCTTGATAGCATCCATAATGTATTTATAATAGAAGGTTACACCTACCAGTTCTACTTCTTTATTAAAGCTATGATATCTCGACATTTTAAAATTACTCGCCGCATTTAAAATATCACCAGTATTAAGTCTCCTTTCTCTACCGTCTTCCATAGCGAGCAATATATTTCCTTTTGTAACTTTGTGTATCATCAAAGTATCATCAGGATAAGAATCCGTACCTTTTAAATCGATATCTCTATATATTGCATTTGTTTTAAACAAATGAATGCCTTTAGCAACTATATATAATAAAGTATCTCCGGTAACGCTATATCCATTGCCTTTTAAGTGAAATATATCCCCATTTTTGGAATTTAAAATAAAATGCTTATAATAATTATCTTTAGTATAAAGAGCAGACCAATAATTATTATGCCCTTTTGAATCCATTAAATTCCCTCCGTTCATAATATTCAGATCTTATAAATAATTTACTTTCTCTAATTTTATTTTATCATTATTAATTTTGATTATCAATTTTATTATTCTATAGTCATATAGATAATGGAAAATAATTTGCAATAATAGATTACAAAATCGTAAAAAATATATTTAAATGAAGAAATTGGTTTCTACATTTAATTGTCAAATACAGAAAACGATTAATATCTCTTCTATAATCTCTTTTTTTTAGAAAAGATTATAAGATTTTATTGGAGAATAGCATAAGTTTTCACTAGATTATTCAAAAAAGTAAATCTTTTCTTTCAAATTATAAATATAAAATGGTATTTGATTATTAAATTTCAAGGCATGATCGGGAGAATAATAAAGAAAGTATTTGCGGGTTCTTCCTGTATAAGGATTTTAAATGATATAAATTCCATATTCGATTAAAGTATCAAGTTTTATTCTTTATTATAAAATATTATATGAGCAAATAATTACTTTGAAAGATTTAGAATAGCAAAAATCAATTAGGAAGTTTAAGATTATAAAAAATGATTCTATCTCTTTTATTTTTCTTATCGCTTTTAACTTAATTCTTCTGATATGGTCATAAAAAGACCCCATAGTCGATAATTTCTCGGTCGAACCATGGGGTCGTATACTGCAAAGCCAAATATCATTGCTCCATAATCAATGCGATTTTTATAAATGGGTATAATGAAAGCATTAATGAAAATTTTCATAAAATGCATGAAATTGATAAGTCAGTGAACACCATATTATATGATTATCTGCCCTTTTACGATTCTAATCCTCTAAATACTTAGATATTCAATGATATTAAATAATTTATAATTCCCAATTTCAAAAATTGTTTTCATATTCAAGAGTTTTAATTATCCTTTTATAAATTTTATCTTCATTGCAGAAAAAATATCCTCGTACATATTTTATTTATAAACTCAATATCATGTGAAATAACAAAGATAATTTTATCTTGCGCTATGCTTTTAATTAATTTGGAAACATTATTCATGCTGTCAAAATCGAGTCCTGAAGTCGGTTCGTCAAATATGATTATCCCTTTATTATCCATAATTGCAGAAGCTATAACTACTCTTTGCTTTTGCCCGCCGGACAGGGATAGAGGATGTGCTTCTAAGTATTCTAATAAATCGAGTTTTTCAGCGATTTTTCTCGCTTTATCCAAGTTCTCATCTTTTTTGGAAAGAAATAATAATTCTTTTAGTACTGTTTCTAAAAAGAGTTGATGATTGATATCTTGCATAATCATCGAGCAGAGTTTTCTTCTTTGCCTCGCTTTTATCGGTTTGTCAAAAGAAGAGATTCTCATCTCGCCCTTGCCTTTTAAAATGCCAGATAAATTATATGCTAAGGTGGTTTTTCCTATGCCATTTTTCCCCAAAACACCGATTATCTCCCCTTTTTTACAATATAATTCAGGTATATGCCAAAGTTCTTGTCCACGAGTATAGGAATAAGAAAAATCTTTAAGATTTAAATCCCATTTCCGTTGACTATCAATAAGATTAAAATTTTTAAATCTCTCGTGCAATACCGGAGCAAAAGGACTTCTTATGCCCATTGTCTCTCTCTTTTCGTCGGGCATATCGATTAACTCCTTTGTGGTCATGATGTCGATGATCTCTCCATTTTCAATATAGACAATCCTATCGACTAAGTCCATTAAATAATATATTCTATGCTCGGCAATGAGAATGGTCTTTTGCTCTTTTTTTAGCTGCTTAATTATTTCCCTTAAATCCTCAATTGCATCGGAATCTAAATTGCTACTCGGCTCGTCGAATATGAAAATATCTGGATTTGTCATATAGACGCTGGAATAGGCAATCTTTTGTTTTTCTCCGCCCGAGAGTTTAAAAATATTTCTGTTTATCAGATTCTCTATCTTGAGATTATTTATTGTAACTTCTAATCTTTGCTCCATTCTCTCTTTACTAGCTTTATGATTGGATAAACCAAATAAAAGTTCGTCAGTTGTATTTAAATTAAAAAATTGCGATTTAGGATTTTGAAATACAGATCCCACCTTTTTTGAAAGTTCTTGAATGCTTTTAGAAGATAGTTTTTCTCCACTGATTAGCAATTCTCCGGATACTTCTCCCTCCAAATAATTTGGTATTATGCCATTTATCAGATTTAAAATACTGGATTTTCCCATTCCTGATTTTCCTAAAAATAAAATCGTTTCGCCTTTTTTAATATCTAAATTTATATTTTTTAAAGCGTATTCATTTTTCCCGCTATATTTGAATGAAAGATTCTGTAAGCTGATCATATGAGTCCTCTTTTTGTTAGTATGCCGAATAGAATGACTACAAGATAGATAAGGACAATCAGAATATCTCTATAAGAAAATCCTATTTCCGCTAAATATGTTCGACTGTCATATAATCCCAAACCTCTTGTGAGTGCTGCAATAGTGAGTTCATCACCTGTTTTTATTAGCGAATAGACTAATGGAACATAGATATATTCTACCGTTTTAACCGGATGCTTTATAAAGCCGACGGGGCTAAAGTTTACACCCCTCAATTTCATAGCATTTAAAATGCTTTTAAATTCAACCCTTATTGTCGGGAAATACCTAATCATTACAAGTAGGATTATCTGTATTCCCAATGGTACTTTCATCTTCTCAAGTGCTAAAGAAAATTCAGGCATTGTAGTCGTTAAGACCATATATCTGCCATAAATAAAAATGGGAAATAAAATAAATGTCCCCTTGAATATAATGATATCGACAATACAGTAAGCAATCAGGTATATCACGACGCTTTTATATTTTTTGCACAGCAAAATCAAAATCAAAGTTATAAAAATATATATATCTACTATATAATTAGGCAAATATGAAAAGATTGAGATGCCTATAATAAAAAATAGTAATAACTTTGTTCTCGGATCTAGTTTGAAGCGATTCATACTAGACTATGCCCGCTCTTTCAAAATGTTTTTTCAGCATGGCTCTGCCGATAAATCCACCGATAAATGCACATAAAGCTATGACAATAATCCCAATTATTAGATTGGGAATAGTTATATAAGCCATGAACTTCCTGATATGTTCATCAGACAATCCAGCATTAATTAATACTTTCTCCCCTATGAAATAGTACAATAATGCAACACCTATAAACCAATAGGAGAAAAATATATATCCTATATTATTTTTGATAAAACTCTTATAATTTCCAGACCTAGATATGAATTCAGCGATAATCACACCTATATAACCAAAAATCACAGGCCATAATCCTCCCGTCGTAACGAGTAGTATAGTGACCATGACTGCTCCAAATGTCAGTATCGCCCACTTTTTCTGAACCTTTGCTACAAATAGCATATATAATGGTGCTAGTATTAGACTTGCTATCCCTTGACTAAAAAATAATAATTTGGTTGACATGACAACTAAGGTACCCACCATAAAATTATATCCTATAAAGTATATGGCTAAAATCAATCCTATTGTGATATAGTCCTTAATCTGCATTTTTTCTTTCATTTTATCCCTCCTCTGTTTTAATTTTCAATTTGCATTTTATACATATTTGCAAAAATCCCATCATATTCAATTAAGTCTTTGGATTTTCCGCTTTCTACGACCTTACCTTCTTTTATTACTACAATATTATCTGCACCCACTACCGTACGCATTCTATGAGCTATGATTAATACTGTTTTATCTTTTATGAGTTTAGATATGCTGGACTGTATCTCGCTTTCATTTTCCGCATCGAGGGATGCCGTCGATTCATCTAAAAGTATTATGGGGGCATCTTTAAGTAGTGCTCTCGCAATCGATATTCTCTGACGTTCTCCACCGGATAATTTAGCTCCATTTTCTCCGATCAATGTATCATATCCTTCCGGAAGATTTTCTATAAATTCATCACAATTCGCAAGTTTTGCGGCTCTTATCACTTCTTCATCACTCGCCCCTTCTCTACCTAGGCGAATATTCTCCATTACCGATGAATTAAAAAGCATTACATCTTGAAATACAATCGCAAATTCTTTTAATAGGCTTTCCGGCTCTATTTTCGATATATCCACGCCACCGATAGTGATTTTTCCACTCTGTATATCCCAAAATCTCGCCGATAATTTAGCTGCTGTCGTCTTGCCACCTCCTGACGGTCCGACAAGAGCTGTTATCTCCCCTTGCTTAGCTGTAAACGAAATATCTTTTAATACATTTACATCTTCTTCATAGGAGAAATTTACATTTTCAAAAATAATATCATAATTTTTCGGATTAAATTCTGTACTTCCCCCTTGACTGGGCATTTCCCTAATCTCTTTTACTCTTTCAACTGTGCTTTCCAAATACATAATGGAAGCCATATCAGTAAATGCATACATAATCGGATTAAAGGCCATACTCGATACAATTATAAATGCAAGATAGGTAAATAAATCTATTTCATTATTTATTATGAGATTTGCTCCATAGACAATCATAGTAATCATGCCTAGTCTTAATATAGAAAAAGAAATATTAAAAATGCTTCCCGGTATGAGTTCTGATTTCATCTTGAGTTTCATATCCTCATCAAATTTTTTATTTAAATTATCGATAAAGTACTTTTCTCGATTATATGCCTTAATTTCTTGAACTAAATTCAGCGATTCTTGAAGATCTTCGATAATACTCCTTTTCATTTCAAAATTATCTTTATTAAATTTTTTCATATTCTTTTTAGATAATATAAATATTATAAAAGACAAAGGTAATGCCCAAAAAAGGGAGAGAGTCAATCTGTAATCAAATGCAAGTAATAATATGAACATCATGAATATGCTTATAAGTCCCCCATATAATTTGGGAACGGAGCTTGCAAACATCTGCTCATATGTAGTCGCATCACTTAACATTGTCGCGCTTAAATCTGCAATGTCCTTTTTGCCAAAATAAGACAATGGCAAAGTTTTTAATTTCTCTGCTAAAAATATCCTAGATCTTGCACTCTCGTCATAAACTTTCAAACTACATTTTCTAAAATCATTTCTGGCTGCGATATACATTAAAATGATAATGGCGACAATGATTCCCAAATAATGTATCAGTAAAAAATTGAATTCCGATACATTTTCTAAAAATCTATCCACATACTGCTTTAAAAAAATAAATGAAATCATCATCGTAAGCATAACTGAAAGATTAAAAAGGAAGCTGCTAATTATGCCTTGAATTAAATCATTGACGCCCTCATCGCTTAGTGCATATTTTCTCTGTAGTCTTTTCTTCATTTTTATGCCTCCTTTATATTCCAATCAATGGCATTTTGATATTCATCCCACATCTTCTTATATAAGCCATTTTTATTTATAAGGCTCTCATGATTTCCATATTCAATAATCTTTCCCCTGTCTAAAACAGCTATATTGTCAGCATCTTTTACCGTCGTCATACGATGTGCTATCATAATCGTAGTTTTGCCTTTGCTCAATTCTTTTAATGCATTCTTAATTAAATTTTCATTTTCAGGATCGGCAAAGGCGGTGGCTTCATCTAAAAGTACAATTGGCGCATCTTTGATAAATGCCCTTGCGAGGGAAATTCTTTGCTTTTCACCACCGGATAAATATGTCCCCTTTATCCCTATCATGGTATCGAGACCTTCATCTAAATTTTCAATGATTTCTTTTGCTCTCGACCTTTTAAGCGCATTTTGAAGTATTTCATCGCTCACTTCTCTTCCAAAGCAAATATTATTCCTCAAAGTATCCTTAAAAAGCTCTGTATTTTGAAATACAAAAGAAATATTATTCATAATCGTCTCTTTATCGTAG
Source organism: Tissierellia bacterium (assembly GCA_030537815.1). Lineage (GTDB taxonomy): Bacteria > Bacillota > Clostridia > Tissierellales > Peptoniphilaceae > Microaceticoccus. Next base: position 7,980 of record JAUNVF010000027.1, read on the forward strand.
TCTTTAATATTTTTGCCACCGATTAAAATCTCACCAGAATCTGTATCCCAAAATCTTGCAGCGAGACGGGCGACCGTCGTCTTACCCGAGCCGGATGCCCCAACCAAGGCAAGAGTTTCGCCTTTTTCTACTTTAAAACTGATATTATCTAAGACATTATTTTCTCCATCATAGGAAAATACGACATCTTTAAATTCTATCTCCTGTCCTTCAAGTTTTGAAATATTTTCAGTATAATTCATTTCCTTATAATCGAGCAGATTATTAAATCTGTCCATTGATTGATTTGCAACCATTTTTTGATATGTAAATGAAGCACTTTTTAACATGACTAGAGAGATTTGTGGAGCAACTAAAATATAAAGTATAAAATTGCTGATAATTATTCCTATATTTCCTTCATTATTTATTATAAAAATCGATATTGGGATTAAAAATAGAGCTGTAGATTCAATAAAAACTATATACCAGGAGGATGGTTTTTCACCTAATTTAGTTTGAGCCATAACCAATTCTTTATAATTTATTATGGAATTATAAAATCGGGTAAATGATTTTACGCTCTGACCGAATGTCTTTACAACTGGAATCGCGCGAACATATTCAACAGCTTCACTATTCATATCTTCAAGTGCATCCATATACTTTTTAGCAAATTCCATCCCTTCCTTATTCATAATCCTCGACATCATAAAAAATGCGAGCAAAATTGGAATAATGGCTGCTAGACCAAGTCGCCAATCAAAATAGAAAAATATAATCAGAACGAGTATAGGAGTTAAAATACAACTTACCATATCAAAAAGTTGATGCGCTAAAAATGAATGTGTTTCAGCTGCACCGTCATTTATAATCTTTCTTATCTTGCCACTGCTTTGAATATTGAAAAATCCCAGTGGCATATTCATAACTCTTTCAAAGCCCTTCTTTTTAATATTCTTTTCAACTTCCAAAGCAGCAAAATGTGCAATCATAATCCCTGCAAAATAAACAAATATTCCGGCAATAGTCGTCACAAAAGCTAAAAAGACATCATGCTTGACATTATCTATAGAAATTCCAATGCTATTTGCAAATAGCTCATTGCTAATCTTCCAAATAAAATAATATGGCATGACCTGCAGTATTGTCGCTATAGCTGAAAATATCATAGAAATAGGTAATAATATCTTTTTACCTCCCATATAAGGGGAAATCTTTTTAAAAATCGACTCTTTTTTGACTTTATTTTTGTCCATTTCATCCTCCTATATTGCATACTAAATTAAAAAAATTAAAGAAAACTTGATATAATTCTATTCTATTAATTATTATTATTTTAAAAAAGTGATATAAAGGCAAAAAAATAAGCTAATCGGTTAATTAGCTTATAAAAATAGATTTTTAAATTTTATTTTCTCTTTCTCTATACTCTGAAGGAGTACATTTATACTTTTTTTGGAAGGCATTTGAAAAATTGCTATGATAATTAAATCCTACCGCCTTATATATATAATTTATTTTGTAGTCACTTTCTTCAAGTAATAATGCCGCCTTGTCTAATCGTCTATTTAAATGATAAATATATGGCGAGATACCATATGCCTCGGTAAACAAATTTTTCAATCCACTTAAACTTATTGAAAATTTATTTGAAATAAATTCCATTGAATAATATTTATCTAAATTATTATCTAAAAATCCTTTAATTTCTTTTAATAATTTTATCTTTTCTTCACTCAAATCCTTGCAATATGTATCTATAAAATCTCCGTGGAATATTGCAGATTCTGATAAAAGCTCCAATGACTTGGCTTTCATTAAAATCTTATTGTCGAGATTTATAAAATTATCTATTTCATCAAATAATTTATTTATCCTATAATTACCTTTATGAATAAATATATTATGGAGAACCGGGCTATGATAAAATTCTTCTAAAAAAAATTCATTTAATGATTGATTTCTTACAGCTTCCATCATAGCTTTATAAAAATATATCACACCAATATATTCTACCTCTTTATTAAAACTATGAAATTTTGACATCTTAAAATTGCTTGAAGCATTTAAAATATCTCCACAATTAAGTTTTACTTCTTTATTATCTTCTGTTATTGCCGATATTTTTCCTTTCTTAACTTTATATATTACTAATGCATCATCAGGATAAGAATATACACCTTTTAAATCTGTATCTTTATAAATGGCTTTTGTTTTAAACATATAAATGCCATCCATGATTCTATATAGGACAGAATCTCCAATGATATTATGTCTATTGCCTTTAAAATGCAAAATGTCTCCATTTTTAGAATTTAAAATAAAATGAGTACAACAATTATTATTAGCGATTTCTAAATTATTCCCTTCTTTTGAATCCATTAAATTTCCTCCAATCAGAATATTCAAGTTTTATAAATAATTCACCTTCGCTAATTTAATTTTATCATTATTAATTTCGATTATCAATTTTCTCTATTATATTTACAGATATAATAGAGAAAGGTATTATTTAGACGGAGATTTTAGATTCTAGAATTCTTTTACTATGTACTGCTATAAAAAGCAGACAAAGCCAATTTATAATTTAATTATAATTTGTTAATTTAGCAGTTTTATTATAGAAAATAGATAAGATGCTTTCATAACAGAGAGTGTCTTATCTATTTTTATTCATTCCTTATTAAAAATGTCTTTTAGGTTATAAATTTAAAATCTAAATTACTTCCTTATTAAACTTAATTGGAAATACATAAGTAAAAGAATTGTCTTTAATCTTAATTTCTTCAATAACTACATCGACGTCAAATGCTTTTTGCATATTCTCTTTATTAATTATTTTTGTCGTTTGGCCGTACATAGTCTGTTTGTTTTTACATAAGATGAGTGATTTATCCGATACCCGAAGGGCATGTTCAGGATAATGTGTATTTATAACACACGAAATCTTGTGTATCTTAGAAAGTTTATCTATGATTTCTAAAATAATAAGTTGATTTTTAAAATCTAAATTTGATTCGGGTTCATCTAAAACTAACATTTTAGGTTTTGTTGCCAAAGCTCTTGCTATAAGAACCATTTGTAACTCTCCACCACTCATTTGATTACAACTTTTGTTTTTTAAATCGGCAATACCTATCATTTCAATTACTTCATCTACAATCTCCATATCTTTCTTTTTAGGCTGTTCCCATAAATTAAGATGAGCCGATCTTCCCAGTAGAATCATTTCCTTTGCAGTATATGAAAGTGCAGCTGCTTTTGCCTGAGGAACATAACCAATATTTTTCCATATTTCTTTACTTGATAAGTGATTTATAGCTTTACCATCAATTAATGAGAGTCCACTTTTCCAAGGCAATAAACCCATCATACATTTCAATAATGTTGTTTTACCTATTCCGTTTGAACCTAATATTGCTAAAACTTCACCTTCATTTACTATAAAATTAATATCATTTAAAATACTCTGTTGTTTTGGGTAACCGTAGTATCCTTGCTCTACTTTGAAAATCAACTCCATACACCCCCAGTTTTACGTAATAGATAAGCAAAAAAAGGCGCTCCTATTAATGCTGTTAAAATGGATAATGGAATTTCAGCAGCGGTCATACTCCTCGCTAAAGTATCAATCAAAATCATATATATTGCTCCCAAACTAATACTTAAGGGAATGACTTTCTGATGATTACTTCCTACAATCATTCTAGAAATATGAGGAATAAGCAAACCTACCCAACCCACTTGACCACACATAGACACTGCTGCTGCCGTAACAAGAGTAGAAGCAATAATAACAAGCCATCTAAGATAAAGTACATTTATACCCATAGTTTTAGCTTCATCTTCACTAAGAGATAAGACATTCAAACGCCATCTCAAACTATATAAAATAATTACGCCAAGTAAAATAAAAGGAGCACCGGCTAATAATGATTCAAAAGATACACTTGCCATACTTCCCATTAACCAATAGGTTATAGCAGGTAATTTAGTTTCCGGGTCTGCAACATATTTTATTAAAGAAATAAGTGCTTGAAAGAAAGAAGATGTAACCATACCCGCCAAAACAATCATAAGAATGGTACTTTTCCCCTTTAATTTACTTATCATATACGTAATACCTACCGCAATAATTCCAAAAATAAGAGCAATAATTTGTACAAGAAACATATTTGTAGTAACAAGCATTCCTAAAGCAGCACCAAAAGCAGAACCTGCTGCAACTCCTAAAGTATCAGGTGTTGCTAAAGGGTTGCTAAACAACCCTTGAAAAGCAGTACCTGAAACGGATAAACCCATACCTACTAACATGCCCAAAATAATTCTAGGTAATCTGATATTCCAAACAACTGATAAATTAACATCTTCTATTGCATCGGAATTCCCTAGAAGTTTATTTCCCAATACACTAATTACCTCTTTAGGTGCAACAATATACCTACCTATACATAAAGCAATTACTCCTACAATTATTGGTAATAAAATCATTAAAACCTTTAAGTGCCATTTTCTTTTTATACCACTCATTTTAAACTCCTCCAGCAGCCTCTCTACTAGGATTAAAAATATTCTCTATTTGTTCATCTGTCAAATCTTTTTCATAGAATTTTTCATAATATTCTCTTACCTCTTGATTTATATCCAAGTCCTTAAATAATTCAGGATAATTTTTAAGCGCCATCCATTTAAGCATTAATGGTGTATCAGATGATGGCGGATACCATCTATACATACCTAGAGGTATTTTATAAACTTCTTTATTTTGAACAGCCTTTATATTGCTCCAATCATGATTGTCAATAGTATTCTCGTAAAAGTCTTCCGGCATATGGCTAGTAAAATTAGTTAAAAATATTTTATCCGGATTCCATGTATATATTTGTTCCATATTTACATCTTTAGGACCTTGGACTTCTCCAGCCACATTAATAGCTCCTGCTGAATTTAACCAGAAATCGCCAAAATGTCCTTTTCCTGCTACGGCAAGTTGCCCATCATCATACTTGAAAATGATTAATGCTCTAACTTTATCCTTTTCAGCAACATTATTAACAACCTTTTCAATTTCTTCAAGTACTTGGTAACCTTCGTTCATAATTTCGTCTGCACGATCTTCTTTATCAAATATTTCACCTAGTAACTTAAGCCATGATCCCACAGATTCTATTGCATTACCATCTCCTGTAGGATTAGCAACAAATTGAACATATGGAATTCCTGCCTTTGTGACCATCTCATATTCTGTCTCCTTTGATCCAAAGACAACATCTGGCTTTAACTTCATTAATTCTTCAACATTCATCTCTCCATTTTGAACAAAATTCGTCTCTACATCCTTTACTTCAGGTGCAATCTCGGGTAGTAATGAATAAATTGCTGCACTTTTTGATGCTGGGTGCATACCTACTAATCCTTCAGATGATCCTTGGAATAAACAATATACTGAAGGCAAAGGCCATAAAGAACTAATTACAACTCTATTAATCTTTCTAGGAATTTTAATCTCATGACCTACTTGATCAATGATAATTTTTTCTCCTTCATTTTCATCAGTATTCATAACCTCACTATTTTCTTGTTCCGTTTTATCAGCTTCGCTCACGTTTTCTTCCTTTGGTGCTTTAGTCGAATGATTATTGCAACCCGCAAGAATAATCATGCTTAAGCATAACACCAACATTAATGAAATACTTTTCCTAAATTTTTTCATAACATAAACCTCTCTTTTCTAATATTTGATAAACTTTTTTTCCTATAAATTCTATACTTTCATTCCAATGAATTTTACTTGATACAGCTACATGTGGTATAGAAATATAATTAATCGAATTACTTTGTGGTAATAAGGCTTTAATTAAGGGATCACCAATAATAGTATTATATTTCTCATCTTTTAATAATTTAGTCAAATGGAACTCACTATCAATTCTAAAATCCTCACCTTGTGACAATTCTTGATCCATAATGAAAAAAGTAGCAACGTCTATATCATTTTTATCATATTCTTCGTTTAACATATACCTTAAGCTATTACTAAACACTTGTTCTCCTATAATTAAGATCTTTTCATTTCCCGTTTTCCTTTGTATTTTTTCATTATCATTCAAACCTCTTAATAAATTTAAAACTCTTGTTTCTCCACTTTGTCCTATTGGTAAACCAACAATATACGGTATATCAAATTCTTTTTTTAAATATCTAGCCAATTCTAATCCGCTTATAGCTAGAACAACATTTAACTCTGCCCTAGTTGCCAATTTAATTTGCTTTAAATTAGAATTCATACTCCAACAGCTATTGATATTATAACCTTCCTCTATAAAAAATCTTATTATATCTTTTATGTTTCCATTGATGTAAAAGTCCAAAGGTGTGGCACCCAAAAGATTGATGCTTTTAGAAACAGTATTCATTTTTTCCGTCAAAAAAGTTCGTGCAATTTCCCTATAAGCCATTTGAATACCTATATCATAATACTCTAGTCCAGTCGTATTAAAACCCATCGTTGGTATAGCCGTTTCACTTTCTATTTCTTTAGCTATTCCAATCAAATCGCTCCCTATAACCATAGGTACTGGGCTTCCAAGTATAGCTATAAACTCTGGCTTTAAATCTTCTTCTGCCTGCTTTACTTTTCGAATAAATTTTTTATCATCACCTAAAACCGCATCAATTTCTCTTAACCCTGAACAAAAAACTAATTTCTGATTGCCGTACCACCTTGGCTCATCATAGCCTGTATAGTTGCCTGTACAACCTGAAGCATCATGGATGATGCTCATACCTCCTAATTCATATAAAGCTGAACAAACTCCTGAATAGTCTGGTGATAAAGGTGGTAAATTAATACATAGTTTATTCATCTTTACACCACCAATCCATATTCATCTATCATCTCTTTTAAGTCTTTTGGATTTAGATATGCCTCTGCGATTTTATCCATAAGTCTAATGACTCCATCAAATCCAAACATAGTTTCATCGCAAACTAAGTTAACAGTTTTATTCACTCCTGACATATATCCGGCATTATATCCTATCGCTAGTTCGCTGGAATCTTTAAATTTCTCTCGTTCAATCATCCGATGATGTTGTGCTGGATAAATGTTTATTTTCGGAGCATTTTCTATTAACCATTTGTGTGATTCCTTTTCATATTCAGGCACTAAGTCTGCATAAATTGTAGATACTCGAAAACCATAGGTAATTAATGCTTTAGCCAAATTATATGGTCGACAAACTGATGATGAATCAATTGAAATTCTAGCATTACCAACAATTTTTTTTACTTGATTGATTTTCTTTAAAGCATTTTTTTCATAATCATTAAGATCCAATACTCCTTTAGGATTAATCATATTTTTGAGTAACAAATACTGTTCTTTAATTGTTTGTAAGTCATAACTTACTGGAGTGTAACAAAACTCTATTTTATTTCGTTTCTTCATGTCTCGAGCTGCTTGGAGTCCTTCTGGTCTAAGTACCAAGTTATATTGACTTTTTCCCATGTTTTTAAAATCTTCAAACTTTTCAAATTGACTAATATGTTTTGTTTCTTTTATACCAATTTGTTTCAAAATCTCAAACAGCTCACTTGTACGATTGACAGATACGTGATTCCCTATAAAATTTAATATTGAGTTCTCAGAGGCCTTGCCTTCCGTTAATCGATAGATGTTTCGTTGAATGTGAACTGGGGGAGGGTTTTCAGAATTAAGGGTAATTGGATTCATATGCAAAACCTGAAATGTTAATTCATATCGTTCTTCTAAACGATGTAACAGCGCTTCATGATCTGTTCCCAACAAGTCATCTAAACAACTTACACCGATAAAAATGACTTTAGGCTTTTCTCTTAAAGCCTCTAGCAAGTGCTCTATACTCTCCTCAATTAATTCTTCATAGCTACCTGAAACAATATCAGCTTCATCTATAAATAGATAAGAAATTCGATTTTTGGTTCCCTGATGAAGCGCACCAATAGCTCCATGTCGACCACAAGCGAAAGGACACACAAAAAGCTGATAACTTTCTGGTACTAACATTCCTACTCTGACAATCCCCCATCCCCCATGTGCGGGAGAGCAATAATGAATATTTTCATTACTAAAATTATAATTCATGATTTACAACCTCCAATACCTCCCTTGCAAGATCTTGATAATGGGCAGCCATTTCTGAATCAGGAAAAGCTTGGATAACTGTTTTCCCTTGAACCTCCGCTTTTTGAACTGTCCCGTCCCTAGGGATTTTTTTTATTACAGAAGTATTCATTTCCGATGCTGCTTTATTAACAATCTCGTCCTCATTTTCGACATTTCTTGCATTTAAGATAATTCCTGCAAGTTTAGCATAACCTCGGTTGCTAAAATTTTTTATAGCTGTAGAAATATTATCTGCTGCATATAAAGCCATCATTTCTCCAGAGGATACTATTAAAACATAATCCGCATAACCACCTCTGAGAGGCATAGCAAACCCTCCACAGACAACATCGCCCAATACATCATAAATGACAATATCTGGCTGATAAACTTCATATGCTTTAAGTTTTTCCAACCTTTCGAAAGCCGTAATAATCCCTCTACCTGCACAACCTATGCCCGGCGTTGGACCTCCCGCCTCTACACATAATGCTCCATTAAATCCTTCAACAACCAATTCATCTAATTGAGCTCGCTCTCCTTTTTCTTTAATAGTATCCAATACAGTTTTTATTTTCTTTCCTTCTAATAAATTTTTCGTGGAGTCCGCTTTCGGGTCACATCCTATTTGCATTACTTTGTACCCTCTATCAATTAGTGCTGCTGTTAAATTTGATGTCGTTGTGGATTTGCCTATTCCACCCTTCCCATAAATAGCTATTTTTATCATATCAATTCATTACCTTCTCTTGTCTATTTTTAAAGAATTCCCTTGAAGGATAAATGATATTATTTTCATTTTGTCTAAAATTCTCAATGGTTTCAACTCCTTTAACACATGGAATGATGCCAGTTTGCTTACTTATTCTATCTAAGAGTTCTAAATCAATAACCTTCTCAAATAGTTGTTTTAGTTCATTCTTATTAGCCCCTCTTTTTATTAAAAGATACGAGGGTATTACAATAGCACCTTCTTCTGGCCAAATCATTTTTATTTCACTTATAGATTCCCTCATAGCAAAAATTGTTGGCACAAATCCTATTTTACTTTTCCCATCTACTACATTCTTAAAAGCCCCTACTGGCATATTAGTAATATTTGACCACTCCACAAGTCGTTTACGCTTTTCATATCCATATAAATCTTCAACTGTAGCAAGGAGCGTTTTTCCTGCCGAATTAGTAAATCCTCCAAAGGTAATTTCATCTTTGTAATTATCATCATTTAAAATCTCCATAATAGAATTTGGTATGTCAGATACTTTTTCCTTATTGGCAATCATTACCAAAGGAATATATAATATCGGCCTAAACTTTTCTATCGGAGACACTTGTCTTATATCATTTTTAAATTCCCATGGTTCATAGTTATCAAGTAAATCTTCTTTATTCAAGAAAGCTTCTTGACCAAATAATAAGTCAAAATTTGTTGAAATAATGACATCTGGTATATTCTTTATTCTTAAATCTTGTTGGATTTTTGTTATTAATTCCGTTTCCTTACCTAATCCGAAAAACTCAAACTTATATATTTCTTCTAATTGATGTTGCCTTAGCTTTTCTTCAAGGTATTGCTTCTCAAATCTCGATATTAAACATATATTATTCCAATAAACCCTCATGAATTCTTGCCCCTTTTCTAATGACTTCTGTAAATCTCTCAAGTTTTAACTCTACATCTTGAAGCCATCTCAATAATTTTAACTCTTCTTCTGTTCTTTCTATACACTGACTTATTCCTCCATTTTTCATCACGATACGATATTTACCCAAAAGGGCTAATCCAGGATTATGGGTGATAATAATAACTAATTTATCAACTGCCTGTAACAACTGAATTGCTTTCGATTTATTTATCCCCGCATTTTCAATTTCATCAATTAAAATAATAGAAGCTTCTTTATTTAAGATGATATCTCCAATCATAAGAGCTCTTGTTTGTCAGCCACTTAATTTTGTCAATATATCATAATCATGAATATCTTCCCCAGTTAACATGTTTGCAACCTTTATTACATCTCGATACTTTTGGGAATTTTTATTTTGACAGGTAAAACGAGTTTCGAAAAACTCTTTAACAGTACAATCAGCAACAAAAGTCATATGCTGACTTAAATGAGCAATAGCACTTTCAAAGTCTATACTTTCTCCTATACCAATAACTCTCCGAGTAATAGAGTCTCCCTGACTATATGAGGCAATATCCTCTATCAATTGACTCTTACCTGAACCTGTATTACCAACTATCGTATATATCTCACCAAATTCTAACCTCATAGGAAGTTCAACTTGTTTATCTTTATCAACACCATTTTTTATTTTAATAAAATTCTTCATTGATTCACCTAATAAAAAATCTTAGATACAATACCCTGTTCAAATTCTTTACCAATACGTGTTTCACCCGCACAATAAGAGCAGGTCGCACATGGCATTTGATGTTTTAAAATACTCCCTTCAAGACTTTCCAATGATCTAGAAGCTAATACTTCCTTACTTAGGGCTTGTTTCCCATAACCACTAACACCATTCATTTCGATTATCTTAGCTGTCGGGTTTAATTCTTTTATATTATACTTTAAAACATCCTTTTCACATCTTGAAATCATATCCCATTTCGTAATGACCATAATATCTGCTGTAGTCAACATGGGTCCCATCTTTTTTGGAGTTTTAAAACTTGAAAAAGCATCTATCAAACATATATTTAATGTCTCATTTAAAAAAGGGGCGCATCTATTACAAAGCCCAGCGGTTTCAATAATTAAAACATTTGAATTATTATCCTTCCCATATTGATAAATTTCAATAAAATTAGTAGCTAAAAAATGATCGGGACAAATATCTTGGCTCAAACCGAAAATAGCATTTACTCCTAATTTTTTATAGGTTTCATGATCGTCTGTATTTAGGCAATCAATTTTAACTACGCTTATTTTCACTTTATTTTTTTGTAAGGTTTCAATTAATCTTAAGGCAATAGACGTTTTTCCACTTGCCGTCGGTCCTCCTATAATAACTACCTGTATTTTTACCACCCCTTGATTTACTGTTAGAATTATTATAATATAGTCCTAACTGAATATGAGTATCATTTGATACAATTTGAAAATAAGTAAGGAGTGATATATTGTTAGCACACTGTGAACTTTTTAAAGGGCTTGATTATAAACACATTGAAAACTTTTTAAGTCTTGTTCCATCGTCTATAAAAGAATATGCCGAGGGTGAATATATTTGGACTCCTTTCCGATTTAATTCACAGCTAGGTATAGTTTTAGAAGGTGATGTCATAGTTTATAAGAGCCTTTGTTGCGGAAATGAATTCACCATTAATAGACTAGATGCCGGTAATCTTATTGGTCTTAGTTGTGTATGGGGGAATTATGATTTATTTCCTGCATATGTTGAAGCAAAGTCGAAGTGTAAAATTCTATTTTTACCGCAAGAATCTCTTATAAAACTTTTTGAGTTAAATTCACAAATTTTTAATAATTTTATGAATTATGTAGATAAGCGACTTCATTATTTAATTAATAAGGTTGAATTATTAGCAATTTCAAATACTAAAGAGAAAGTTCTTTTCTATTTATGCCAACAAGCAAAAATACATGGCGGATTAATTAAAATTAATAAATCACAACTACTTAATCAATTAGCAATTAGTCACGCATCATTATATCGAGCATTAGAACAATTGGAACAGGACCATTATATAAAAAGACATCCTGACGGTAGCATAACTTTATGTGTCGCATGCTAAATAATAAAAACCTTCTTAAATAATTTATGTCGAATAAAGAGGAACAAGCCAAATGGACTAATCCCCTAAGAAGACTTGAATCCGACGGACTAAAGTTCGTCGGATCATTATTTAAGGTGCTATATTGTATTTTTGTCTATACTTAGGCTCTAGATAGTTTCGTGTTGTTTTTAGACAAATATTTTTAATCTTTCAATCTAGTTCAACCTCAAGTCCCTTAAATTCTAAATGCATCTTCCTTTTAATAAGATATCTTCAAACAGAAATTAGAGAATCATTTTTAATTCTCAGAATATTGGCAATTTCTCTCATACACATTTCATTGCGCTAGGTAACCTAGTGTTTCTAGCTTTAACTGAAAAGTATGTACTCTGCTTGTGAGAGTCATAAATAAAGTTTCTTCACCGAGAATATATAATTATTAAAGCATCTTAGGATTAAGGGCTTATTTGAAATTTATATACTTTTAATAAATACTTGTAATTACTTTAACTTTCAAAGTTCTCGTTTACCATTTTTAATTTAATTCCTTACAATATTATATTCTTTTAGAAATACTACACCCTCTCAAGTTAGTTAATTTTTTGGGGATTGCTCTAATGTAATTCTATTTTAATTATTATTAAAAAATAATAGAAAGACATAAAAGCTAATAAGTTAATTAGCATTTTATATATTATTCAATTTTCTTTTATTGTTTTTCTATTCTAATCATTTAAAGTAGACTGCTTTGTTTACAATTAGTTTTTCATTTTATATATTGTCATTTTAAAAAGAAAGCTGATTAATAAAAAATTCAGGCAACAAAGGCTGCCTGAATTTTTGGTAATTTATCTTTCAAAACTATTTAAATCATAGATTCAATTCTTATAACATATGAGGGTCATCTTCCCAAGATACGAGATCTTTCGGATCTTTGGCATTGGTATCTCTTCCCTCCGGTGGTAAATCTTTTGCAGATTCTGGATCAGCCGGTTTAGTCGGTTTATTTAAATCCTTATCTCTTGCATTATCTTCTTCCCACTCTTCTCTTGAGCTTGAGCGATTTGGCCTTAAATCGACATCATTTATATCGATACCCAATGCTTTTGCAACTCCTTCACCGTATTCCTTATCTGCTGCATAGCAGTTTCTGATATAACGATGTTTTATTTGCAATGTGCTGTCTCCCATATTCCTAGCAGTATTTTCGCAAAGAACTAATCTCTGTTCAGGAGTCATCGCTCTGTAAAGCATTCCCGGCTGAGTATAGTAGTCGTGGTCATCTTTACGGTAATCGTGACGCTTCACAGTACCGCCCTTATCCGGATGCTGCTCTAGATCAGGATGATCTTGCCATCCGCCATAGCTATTTGGCGCATAATGAAGTTCGCTTCCCTTATTTCCGTCTACACGCATCATTCCATCTCTGTGGAAATCATGTGGATGAGCGACACCCTTTGGTGAGTTTACAGGAATTTGATGGTGGTTGACTCCCAATCTGTAGCGATGAGCGTCACTGTAGAAGAATACTCTCGCTTGAAGCATTCTGTCCGGTGAAAATGCAATACCCGGTACTATATTTGCAGGGCTGAATGCCGCTTGCTCTACATCTTGGAAATAATTATCTGCATTTCTATTTAATTCAAATTCGCCCACAGGAATTAGCGGATAATCTTTTTTGAGCCACATTTTTGTCAAGTCAAATGGATTTGTAGGATGTTTTTCAGCCTGTTCTTCTGTCATGACCTGAATATATAATTTCCATTTAGGAAATTTTCCGTTTTCGATTGCATCATATAAATCTCTACCATGGCTCTCTCTGTCTTTAGCTACGACCATTTCAGATTCCTGATCAGTCAAATTCTGGATACCCTGTTGACTTCTAAAATGGAATTTAACCCATACTCTCTCGCCTTCTGCATTCATCATGGAATAAGTATGAGATCCAAATCCATGCATATAGCGGAATGATGAAGGAATACCCCTGTCAGACATGGTAATTGTCGTCTGTAATAAACTCTCAGGAAGTGAGCTCCAATAATCCCAATTTGTATTTGGACTACGTAGATTAGTGCGTGGATCTCTCTTTACTGCATGATTTAGGTCGATAAATTTCATCGGGTCTCTAAAGAAGAATACAGGTGTATTATTTCCTACTACATCCCAGTTACCATCTTCAGTGTAGAATCTTACAGCGAATCCCCTTATATCTCTTTCGGCATCAGCTGCTCCTCTTTCTCCCGCAACGGTTGAAAATCTTGCAAATACTTCACATTTGTTTCCTACTTTTGAAAATATCTTTGCTTTAGAGTATTTGGTTATATCGTCAGTTACTGTAAATTCTCCAAAAGCACCCCATCCTTTGGCATGCATACGCCTTTCAGGTATTACCTCTCTATTGAAATGCGCTTGCTTTTCGAATAGCCAAACATCCTGAATTGAAATATGTCCTCGCTCACCTGCTGTCATAGAATCTTCATTATTGTCAACAAGTTGTCCACCTGCACGTCTTAACTCAGGATCATTGACAGTATCATTTCTACTTCCTTGGGACTCTCCGGCTTCATTTTTAGCCATAGGGTCCATATCTTTTTTGTCTTTCATATCGTCCATAATTACTCCTCTCTTTCCTTAATCCAAATTTAAATTTCAATCAAATTTTAATTTTTATTAATGATAATATAAACTTACCCAAATAATTTATACCCATATTAAATTGCACTAAACTAGGTCTTAATATAGGATTAATCAGCATTATCTAAAAAAGCAGAATATGAATAATCATTATCAATTATATTGATTATTTATTATATTATTATTTATTTTATGCATTTAATATCCTCTAAAATATATTTTTTAAAATTTATTTTGGACTTATAGGAAGATTAAAATTCTGATCATATAAATTCTAAAATTACTTATATGCAGTAATCACAGACTTCCTTATATATCTTTTTAAATCTATTTCCAGCCCCCATTTAGAAGCGTATTCATCTGAAACCGGACTGATTTCTATATCTATATTTATAAATCCGGCTTTTTTAAGTATTTTTTTTAACCTATTCAAGGTTAATGCTCCTGCAACTCATGTCCCGTACATCTTCGGATCATTTAAGATTTCTCTCGGCAATTCTTCAGCTAAAATTATATCTGATATACCTATCCTTCCTCCCTCTTTTAAAACTCTGTATATTTCAGAATAGACTCTCTGCTTATCTGTCGAGAGATTTATAACGCAATTGCTTATAACTAAATCCATCGAATTATCTGAAACAGCTAAATTCTCAATTTCCGAAAGTCTGAATTCGACATTTTTAAAATCTCTTTTGTCGGCTATTTCACGAGCTTTCTTTATCATTTCATATGTCATATCGACTCCGATGACATATCCGTCAGCTCCGACTTTTTTAGATGCTATGAATACATCCATACCCTTTCCACAGCCTAAATCGAGTACCTTTTCAGCTTCTTTTGGGCAGGCTTTTTCTTGTGGATTTCCGCATCCCAAGCCAAGATTGGCCTCTTTTGGAACAGAATTTAGCTCATCTTTTGTATAACCTAATCTATCTCCTAAAATATCGGGATTCACAACTACTCTTTTTTCATCTTTTGCTATATCCCGATAAAAATTTGCTACGGAGTTTTTAATTTCTTCTTTATTTATATTTTTCTCTTCTCTCAATACTCTGATAAATCCGGAAATGATTTTTGCTGTCAAGCCCCAGATTACCGGTCGCATTTTTTCGTATATAAAATATTCCCTAATCAAAGGATAAAAATCATATTCTTCTCCCCTTGATATCAGCTCAACTGGAAAATCTTCCGGAGGTCTCAAGTCATATCGAGTTTTAAATACGGAAGGATCATTTTCTATAAAATAATCAAGACTTATAGATAAAACTTCTTCGACTTCTTCATTTATATCTATTCTAGAAAGATCTCCATATCTGTATTCAAATACATATGGATAAACTACTCCAACGGGTTCGACTACAAAGTCAGATTCGCCGATTATCTTAAGATCTTCCGAGTCGATTCCTATTTCTTCTTTTATCTCCCTCAATGCGCAGTCTATTCTCGACTCGTCATCTTCAACTCTTCCTCCCGGCAAAGAAATGTCGCCCGGCTGAGATACTTTGCTACTTCTTTTCTCAAAAATAATCTCATATCCAACTTCTGATTTAAATAATATTATACCGACCGCATATTCAATATTTTTCCCAAAGGGTTTGGCAATATAATTCTCGATAGATTTAAAATTAATCATATTATCTTAAATTCCCTCTCATCGTCTATAATCTCTATCTCTTCCTTATTTATCTCTCTGATATCGATGACCCAATCGTGATTGAGTTTATCTAAGAGATTTTGTATATATATCATCTCTCCTTGGATTTCCATTTCAACATCTCCATTTGTGAGATTTCTTACATATCCGCTCAGATTTAAATTTGTAGCCAATATCTTTGACTTATATCTGAATCCGACATTTTGAACCCTTCCCTTAAAATATATCTTATATCTCCTGATATCCATCCTCTCCTCTATATAAGATTTAGCAGTTCAGAAAAACTATCGACTATCTCATCTGCTCCCGAGTCTTGGAGCTCATCTCTGGATCCGAATCCATAAGTAACTCCAATCGAAGAGATTCCATGTTTTTTTGCACCGCAAATATCATGAGATCTATCTCCTATCATAACGGTTATAGACTTATCTAAATTATTTTGAAAAATACAATATCCTATTATATCGTCCTTATGAATTCTCTCATTCGTCAATGTCGCACCGTAAATATCGTCAAAATAATTATCTATACCGAAATAAGCTAAAATCTTTCTCGCAAAAAACTCAGGTTTTGCAGTGCAGATAAATAGTCTTTTCCCTTTTGATTTCATATCCTTTAGCACTTTTTCTATATCTTTATATAATTTATTTTCGAATAAGCCCTTTGTCTTATAATGTTCTCTATATATTTCTATAGCTTTGTTTGCAGAATCTTCATCCAATCCATATCCATTCATAAAAGAATCTAATAAAGGCGGTCCTATAAATTCGTATAATTCTTCTTCCTTATAATCTATATTAAAATATTCCAGTGCATCTCTAACTCCTTTTAAAATCCCTTCAGAATTATCAGAAATCGTTCCATCTAAATCAATCAATAAATTATCGTACATCTTTCCTCCTATCAATAAAATAAATACAATGGCCCAGTCGCCAAGGCAACCGGGCTCATCCTATTTCCCCAATCCATCTTCCTTTAGTATCAATTCAGTTAAAATCCTCAATGCTAGAGCATTTCCTATCGCTCTTATCGCAATCAATTCTTTTGGAGAAAGTGGGATTTCAGTTTTTATAGAATCTTTACCAGCCCAGTTTGAATACACTTGCTTGATTGCAATTTGAAAATTCTCTCTAAAAACTTCATATGCTCCTGAAACTCCATAAGAAGCGACCTGCAAATCAATTCCTTTTTTAATCTGATTTATAGTCAAGATTTGCTTTAATAATGTAATCACGATTAGTTTTGCCACATGTTCCCTGGCATATTTTCTCTTTATTGGTTTTGGAATAAAACCCCATTTAACATAATTATTTATCATGCTCTTGGTTAGTCTTACTTCTCCGTCATCCGGAATCATCGAGAATATATTGTCTACTATTGTTATAACTTGATTAATATAGATCTCAAAATCAGGGAGATCCTCCCATTTAGGTAAGTTGAAATCGAGTATAATAGAGATGTCATCAGTCAATTTATTCATATCAGTCATTTGGGGTAAAAACCATACCGGCAACCATTCCCGGCCCCGTATGTACACCCAGCACAGCCGTTATCTGGTTTTCCCTGTATATTCTAGCCCCTTCGATCTCCTTTTTTAATAATTTCTTAAATTCCTCCAGAGCCTCTCTGTCATCTCCATGACAAAGATAAAGCTCATAATTCTCTCTCATCTGATTTCTCAAAAGCTCAGCCATTCTTAGCATTACTTTTTTAGTTCCTCTTTTTTTATCTACTGTGTAGTAAATCCCTTCTTCATTGCAGGAAATTATAGGTTTAACATTTAAAATACCAGATAAAACCCCCTTTACTCGGCCAATCCTACCTCCCTTTACCAAGTATTTCAAAGTCTTGAGAGTATAGAAACCTACCGACTCATCTAAATTTTCCTTGAGTTTTTCAACTATTTGCTTATATGATAAAGATCTTTCTCTCAGTCTTGCAGCATATACAGCGAGAATACCGCTTATTATTCCAATACGCTTAGTGTCCAATACGAATCCAATAACTCCCGTATTTTCTATCGCCATCCTAAATACATTATAAACTCCACTCAAACCTGAAGAAATTGCTACAAAAATAAATCTATTATAGCCCTCTTCTTTTAGTTGACTTATCTTCTGCTCTACCTCTCCAACTGATGGCGTACTCGTCGTCGGTATCTCTTCTTCAAATCTATCATATACCTCTTGTGGTGAAATCTCAATCATATCAAGGTATTGTCTATCTTTAAAATGTATATGAAGAGGAACTAAATTTATATTTAAATCCCTCGCTTGCTCAACTGATATATCTCCACCTGTATCTGTTAAAATTGCAATTTTTTCTGTCATCTCGCCCTCCATGTAATTATTATAACTACATTATACATTTTTAATAACTCTCGAGCAAGATTTTTATTAAAATAAATCAGCTTAATCCTCAAATTTGATTGTTACCGCATATACTTCTCTATAATTATTTTGATCGATTCTATCGGTTTTAAAAAACTCATCTACATCAACCGATTCAATAGATTTATTGGAATCTTCAAATATATAAATTCCTATCGGAATCTCCTCATTATATTTTATATCATATCTATGTGAAAGATATGAGCTTATATATGCGATTCCTTCCTCTTCATTTATCTCTAAAGGACTACTTAAACATACAGTTCCTTGATCCTCGTCTAAGAAAACAAAATTAAATTCACCCTTACTTAAATAAACAAGAAATCTTCCTCCATTCGTCTCTTTAAAATTTACGTCATGTAAACCAGAATACTTGACCCATTCATTTTTATCGCGTTTGTACAAATTCAATTTAAATTTCTTAGCTTTATCGTCAACTTTAAAATCGTAAATTCTGTAATTACCGTCTCCTATATTTGTCAGTTTCAAGATCTCCTTCTGATCCTTGTTCAGCTTAGCCTCATCAATATATTTTTCAGAATTGCCACAGCCGACTAAAAATAAGATGATTGCGATCAATAATATTTTTTTCATAAATTATCCCTCTCAATTAATTCGCAAAACTCAGTCAAAGAATGAACCTTTTCGATTTTCTCTCTATTGCGATTATATCTGTCAAATAAAACAGCTTTAAATCCGGCTTTTTGTGCAGGTATAAAATCAGAATTATATCTGTCGCCAATCATTACAGTATTTTTTCTATCGAGTTTTTCTCTTTCAATAATAGTTTCAAATACGATCTTATCAGGCTTTCCAATCCCCAATTCTTCAGATATGTAAATGCCGTCAAATAATTCAGTATTTAAACATCTTTCAGCTTTTTTTCTCTGCATATAGGAAAAACCATTAGTCAATATAAATAATGCAGCACCTCCATTCTTTAATTTTTCAATGGTCTCAGAAGCTCCTTTAACCGGTTCATAAAAATCTAACCATTTAATTTTCATATCTCTCGAAATATCCACAGCATCCTCATGTCCATAGTCCATATCGAGCAATCTGAAACTCTGCTTTAAAAGATTTACTTTAGCTTTTTCTATATCAATGCCGGGCAAATACTTATCGATATTAGGATGCATAAAAAGATCATTAATCCCCATACCGTATTTCATAAATTCGGCATTTGAATATTTTTTATAAAAATCGACCAATAATTGCCTTAATACTAATCTAAATTCTATAATGGGTAAATCAAAATCGTATTTTTTTGATATAAAATCAAATAATTCATCAGAAGCTTTTAAACTTTCTACTAATGTCTCATCTAAATCAAAAATTATATTAAACATTTTGACATAACTTACTTTACTATTATACCCTATAATAATTAATTTTACATATATATACTCTATATGCAATGGATTTTTGATAAAAAAATGATGATATTCCCAATACTATTCTCGTTTTGAGATATCATTAAATCATAAAAACTAATTATATATTTATATCTATGATTTTTTTAATCATTAGTTAAATGAAGATAAAATTTTTTAATTTTAATAATATTTTATTGATTTGATGGCTTTAACCTGATTTCTCAGATTTATACAAAAAAGCTATTGCATTAAAAATAAAGCAATAGCTTTTGATTTTATTATTTAGAAAAATCTCTCAATCTAATTTCTAAGCTTATCTCCCTCTGTAGAAAAATGTCTTCTCAAAATCTTTGAAGCGATATTCCCGCCGATCAAGCCCCCTATAAAAGAACTTAGATATAAGAAGATTAGAATCCACCAAGGCAGAGAAATTAACTGATTTGCATATGACTCGCCCATAGTTTCAGTTATAAGCTTTCCATACTGTTCTGAAACTATGAAAATTTGCCAAAAACCTCCTACAGTCCACAAACCTATTATCGAATGGGTCAAGATATTTCCCTTTATATCATCAAATCCATATTTTCTATGTATAAATTCCGCCAGTATTGCTATGAGCAAACCGTGAATCAACATTATAATTGTATGCCCCATAAATGTCATCAGAATTGACGGAAACCAGCAGAGAATGAATACAGACCATTTCTTTTGAACCTTTGCCATAAAATACAATATTATGATGGCCGACAATAATGCAGCAAAAAATGGATAAAATAAGAAGCTGACTACAAAAATCCCAAAAGGTGCACCTACGATTGCAACAAATACAAAATAAATAATCGTAAATATTCCAATATTAACTAAATCCTTTAAACTTAAATTGCTTTTATTCATATTCTCACCTTCTAAATTGAAATTTAACATCACTGATTATTTTTCTAATACAATTTTACAAGCCTTGATTTCTCTAATTTTTCACTTTTCATCTCTTATATTTTTCAATTAGACTCCAATTTGATTAAAAATTTTTCTGTTTTTTCTCAACCAAATAAATATCATCCCAGCAAATTAATATCGAATCCGTCGATTATAGCTTCCTT
>JAUNVF010000028.1 GCA_030537815.1 Tissierellia bacterium
TTTTTCCCGTATTAAAAAATGAGATGGTTACGATTAGATCGGGAATAAAGGCGAGGGGAATATTTTCAGCTCCATATGATTATCTCATTCATCCTGTAATCGCCTATGAGAGTTTCTTTGTGCCTCTTACGATAAGATGTATAAAAATATCTGAAGAATTGGGAGCTACAGCAGAATTAAGGGGTTTGGATTCAAATAAAAAGAGGACTTCGATATATAGAGTCGGATTTTCAGTATATGATTATATTACGATAATTATTTATTCTCTAATAATGATATTGATATATTTAGGAGAATTTTTATGATTAGATTTCAGAACTTATATTTTAGCTATGGTGAAGGCAATAAATCAAATAAGAATAATATAAAAAATATAAATCTACAGATTAAACAGGGTGAATCTGTTCTCTTATGTGGAAGATCAGGTGCCGGCAAAAGCACTTTATTGAGATTGATGAATGGCTTGGCTCCTGAGTTTTACGAGGGCGACTTGGAAGGAGATATATTCGTTTTCGATAAGGAACCTTATCGAATTTCATCAGAAGAGAAAGTAAAATTATTTGGAGTTGTATTTCAAGACCCGAGAAGCCAGTTTTTTATGAAAAAAGTAAAAGATGAAATTGCGTTTGCGTCTGAGAATATAGGATTAAATCCTGATATAATCATGAAAAATATAGAGGATATTTCTAAATTACTTCAGATAGAAGATTTATTGGATAGAAATGTAGATGAGCTTTCTAGTGGACAAAAACAAAGGGTGGCAATAGCTGCTGCAATTTCACTTAAACCGAAAATTCTTATATTGGATGAGCCCATATCCAATCTAGATAAGGAAGGTATCGATGCAGTAATTCAGATCTTGAATAATATAAAAGAAATGGGTACGACTATAGTCATTAGCGAGCATCGCATCAAGGAGTTTTCTTCTATAGTAGATAGATATATTCATATATCTGAGGGTATGATAAGTCATATTTGGACTAAAAAAGAGTTTTTGAATATTTCAAATTCAAAGATGAAAGAATACGGATTCCGATATCCTAATATGAGAATAGAAAAGTCAAATGCTATGAGAAAGAATTCAGATATAATTTTATCTGTTGAAAATTTGGAATATTCTTATAGGAGAACAAAAAAAGGAGTTCATCAAATAAGCGTGGATATTCCCAAGGGGTCGATTGTCGCTATATCGGGAGATAATGGTGCTGGAAAGACTACTTTATGCAAAATTCTATGCGGTTTGATTTCTCAGAGGCATGGAGAAATATCATTTGACAAAAAAAGATTATCCTCAAGACAAAGGAGAGAAATTAGCTATTTTGTTATGCAGGACGCAGATTATCAGCTATATTCTGATAGCGTTGGCAATGAATTATTATTGGGAAAGAAAATTACAGAAAAATTAAAAGAAAAGGCCTGTGAATCACTAAAAATGTTTAAATTAGAAGATTATATAGATTCTCATCCGGCATCTCTATCGAGTGGAGAAAAGCAGAGAGTTATAATTACAGCTGCCTATTGCTCTGATGCCGAGATTTATGTTTTCGATGAACCTACAAGTGGAATGGACGGCGAAGGCTTATTGAGTATTTCGAGATGGTTTCAGATGCTTGCCGATTCGGGGAAAATTGTAATAGTCATAACTCATGATGAATTATTAAAGTCGATGATTTGCGATTTTGAAATTAAGATGAGAGATGGAAAGATAATTGGAATAAATAATATTTTATAGAAAAGATTTTTTAAGGATAAATAATTTGATACTTAAAATATAAAGTCTGCGGCAAATATAATTTGCAGCAGACTTTTATATTATTTACTGAGATATAGATTTATTTTTTTATCGGGATTTTAATCGTCACCTTAGCTCCATTTGTTTTATCTGAATTTTCGATAATTAAATCGCCACCATGAAGATTTGCTATTGTGTCAGCTATATATAATCCCATTCCATAATTTGATTTTTTATTTCTGCTCTTATCTCCGATATAAAATTGATTTTTAGCATTTTTTAAGTCTTCGGGACTGAAGCCAATGCCCTCGTCTAGGATTATGAAGATTAGGTTATTATCATAGCTTTCTAGACTGAATTTTATAGATGAACCGAAATCGCTGAAGTCTACGGCATTTGAGATTATATTGATTATAGCCCTCGAGATTAGTTTTTCATCTATATAAATCTTTTTAGGTAATTCAGAAATATGAAAATCAATTTTGATTTGTTTTGTTTTTATGATTTCATCAACTTGTTTTTTTAATTCAGATAAAAATTCATCTGTATTTGATTGCTTTATATTTGCACCGTAAGCTTCGTTTTTAGAATTTAATTCTATTAAAAGCCTGAGATAATCTTCGATTCGATTTATATTATTTATCGCAGATTCTGTGTATTCAATATCTTTCTCATTTAATTCTGAGCTCTTTAAAAGCTCGACATTTATTCTTATAATTGTCAGGGGTGTTTTAATATCATGAGCGAGGGCAGAGATCTGCTCTTTTTTTAATTGTTCTTCTCGCCATTGTTTTGTAAGAGATTCTTTTAAGGCATCCTTCATATCGGATATCGCTTTTAATATATGATTTAATTCTTTTATATTTGATTTGCCTACTTCAAAATCGAGATCTTGTTCGCTTATTTTCTCGGCCGCATTTAATATTGGAAGTAGTTGATTATTTAATTTTTTTGCAAAAAGAAAGCTAATCGCAATTATGCTTAAAAATATTGCAATCAAATAGATGCCTATAAATAATATGTCTATATTGGGAAGATATTTATTAAAAAAATCTATACTAAAACTTGCCCTTAGATAATAATGTATCAGACATAATCCGTCATCTCTTTTTATAGAGAAATAATATCCGTCATATGAATTTATATCTCTATCGCCTTTTAAATAGGAAATTGCATCTTTTACTTCTGTTTCATTCATATTGCTTTCAATTATTTCATTATTTTTCGATAAAAGAATATATTTTGCTCCTTTAGGAATGAGACTTGAGTCAAAATCCTTTGAATTTGCAATCTGATTTTCCGATATTTTAATAGAATATTCAATTGCATTTGCTGGAAGTATAAATTCATTTTTAATTCCAAGCATAAATAATCCAATTATCATAAGTGTAATTATAATGGATAGCGATACGATTGAAAAGAAATACCTAAAGAAAATTCCTTTTAAAGAAATTTTTTTATTTAATTCCATTTATATCCAATCCCCCAAACAGTTAGAATAGGTGAAATATCATATGCTGAAAATTTGGATCTAATATTTTTTATATGTTCGGATATGGTCGAATAGTCGCTATCTTTTTCATATCCATATATATTGTCGTAAATCTGCTCTCTTAAGAATACCTGACCCTTATTTTTTGCTAAAAACTCGCATATCTCATATTCTGATTTTGTAAGCTTAACTATATTGTCATTTACGCTCACTTCTTTTGCAGATAAGTTAAATCTCATACCTGAAGTGTTTAGAATGGCGAATCTTTCTCTTTGTTCTCTTCTTAAATGAGCATTAACTCTGGCTATCAATTCATTTATGCCGAATGGTTTCGTAATATAATCGTCACCGCCTGAAATTAAGCCTTCAACGATATCAGATTCACGAGTTTTTGCGGTTAAAAAGATTATGGGGCAATCGACGAGATGACGAATTTTTTTGCAAAAATTAAGCCCGTCAGTTCCTGGCATCATGATATCGAGAAGTATCAGATCATAGTCATTTATTTTATCATAATCGATATCATCTGCTTTGGTGAGAGTTTTAACCTTATGATTATTTTTTTCTAATATAGTTTTTATCAATAGTAAAAGATCCGGTTCGTCATCTATAGCTAAGATATATGCCATAAAAATCCCTCCCCTTAGATTATATCATCAATTACTAAATTTGATTTATTCAAAATTTTTTCTGCCTTCCCATCTTTCAAACCAAATGAGGCTAAAAATTAAAGCGATAGATATATAAATAGCAAATAGGGGAATCCATTTGGTCATTTCTGAATAAAAGTATGAGATATCGAGATTGAATTTACAAAATACAAATAAGCTGGCAAGTCTTGCGCTCCACATAGCCGGAAGATAATACCATATTCGATCTCCGAGACCTGTGAGACCCAGTAATGCAAATAGAGTTTCTAGAACTCCTATTCCGATAGATGCTCCACTACCATAATTAAAGCTGACAAATAAATGCAAGATGTAAACAAATACCCCTCCTGCTATCAAAAGGATTATAGAGTATAGATATAAACCGCTGTCTTTCACTTTTAAAAAAGCTAAGAAAGGTACTATTATGAGGCATACAGATAAAAATCCGGCTATTAAAAGGCTGGATAATTTGCTTAAATACGAAGTTTTTCTAGATATTCCCATAGTAAATATTGCCTGAAAATGACCTGCTTCAGCTTCGATTTCTCCAATCTTAGCGCAGACGATTCCTATGATTAAAGGAAAGGCTGCTCCTATAATACTGAGATAAGCTGATAAAAGACTTTCTTTATTTAAAGAAGTCGATATGGCATAAATTATCGCTAAAATGGCAAATCCCAAAGGTAATAATAAATGCAAATAGGGAATATATGTTTTTTTAGTTTTGTAAAAGTCAGCATATAGATTTCTAAAAAAGTATTTCATTTATTCGACCTCCTGTTTTTGAAACCATTTTTTAGTTAGATTTATCAATAAAAAGAATAATAATATTGGAAGAATAATTCCAATGAATACGTCGAGACGATAATCTTTGAAATTGATATTTTCTGCTATCAGTCCATTCGGTAAGACTTTAATTATTGGAATCATAAGTCTTGAAGCCCAACTATATGGGGATATCCACCAGAATTTTGTATTTACAAAGATTATATTTACCGCCATTCCTGCAAATGCATTTATTAAAACGGTAAAAGCTGTTCCAATTTTTTTAGATAAAAATAGGCAAAATGGAATCTGCCATAAATGTGTAATTATCAGTGTGAATGAGGCAAAAATCATATTTAAATAAAGGATATCTTTTGCCGGCTCGGAAAAAAAAGTCGCTTTTCCCAAAATTAGCATTATAAGATGAAACAATGAAGATACTGAAAGATACACGGAGAGCAGTATAATCTTTGATACCCAAGTTTTTTTAATCGAGACCGGCAGAGAAAATACAGCCTGATATTTTAGCCCCTTATATTCATATGAATTTATCAATGAAGAAGACAATGCTATAAAACTGGGCAATATAATGATATACCACCAATTATATCCATTAGGAATATAATATACATATGTCAAAGCGGCATGGAGTAAAACTAAGGAGGGGGCAAGGAATATCAAGTATTTTACAAATCTTCTTTTGTATTTTAGATTTTCCGCTTTTAGATACTTAATCATGATATCTCCTTTCTCGTATTTGAAACAACTTCCATAAAAAGAGTTTCCAAATCTATACTTGAATCAATCTTTCCTTCATAACCCAAGATTCCATTATTTATAATCCCGATATGATCAGCTACTATCTCAACTTCATGTAGGATATGGCTTGCTAGTATAACTGTAATTCCTTGTTCTGGGAAAGATTTAATCAATTGTCTAAGCTCCTGTATTCCTATTGGGTCGAGTCCATTTGTCGGTTCGTCAAGGATGAGTAATTTTGGTTTATTTAAAAGTGCTATGGCGATTCCTAGTCTTTGCTTCATCCCCATTGAAAAATGTCCTGCCTGTTTTTTACCTGTATCAGTTAAAGCGACTATTTCCAAAACTTCATCGATTCTATTATCGGGCAAATCTAAAAGTATTGTCCTGACTTTTAAATTTTCTCTTGCAGTTAAATTATTATATAGGGGTGGATTTTCAATAAGTGAACCTATTTTCCATAAATCATTTCTTTTCCAAGGATGACCGTCAAATATAATTTCTCCAGAGCTTTTGTGGAGAAGGCCTGTTATCATCTTTAAAGTTGTCGATTTGCCAGCTCCATTCGGACCTAACAAACCATAGATGGTATTTTCTTTTACTTTAATTGAGATATTATCGACAGCTTTTTGTTTTTTAAAATTTTTACATAAATTTTTTGTTTCTAAGATTAATTTATCCACTAAAGACACTTCCTTTCTATATTTAGTTTACTATCTAAATTTAAGGAATTTATAAGGATTTTTTAATCAATATATGTAAATTAATGGAGGAAGAAATATTTATTTTTTGAATGATATAGAATCATTAAATGATTGCAATAAAAAAGGACTCTTATGAGTCCTTTAAATTAATCTTCTAAGACAAGATCCCAAACGCTATTTATTATATTATTTCCCCAGAATACGCCATTGTCATTTAATTTGTATAGGCCGTCTTCTTTATATAAATAGTCTTCCTGTTCGAGTTCGTCTAAAAAATTATTGATTTTTTCGTTATTTAAAGTCTTTGGATCATAGTATAGCAATTGTATAGTATCGATGGCTCTTTTTAATTCAAAATACTCATCTTTAAAATACATTCCTTTGATAGTTTCAGGATTATATACATTATTTTTGTATTCATCCATGATTATTGGATTCATAACGGAAAGATTTCCGATTCCACCACCTGCACCTGCACCTAATGGGAAAGTATCTTTGCCCTTTAATCTCTGTCTTATATATTTGTACTCATCTCTACCTTTTTGAACTCTCTTAGTGAGCTCAAGATATTCGTAATTTTGAGTATTTTCTATAAGAGTATCAAAGAATTCTCTATCTTTTGAATCGGATTCGTCGATTTCATATTCATGAAGCTTTCTTCCGAGTTTAGATTGATCCATAATGATTAGAGAATATATTGAAAAGCCTGCTATATCTAGCATATCTATAAGTCTCAAATCCTCTAAAAGCTCTTCCTTTGTTTCTTCAAAATAATTGTAGATCAAGTCTATATTTAGATTTTCAAATCCGGTTTCTCTTATTTCTTTTAAACTATTGAATGCAAAATCTTTGTCGCCTCTACGGTTTAGCAATTTTCTACCACGATTCGAAAATGTTTGAATTCCTATCGATAGTCTATTGACTCCGTGAGAGTTTACTATTTTAAATTTATCTATTCCTAAATCAGAAAGACTGGTTTCCATAGTTATCTCGACATCTGGTTCGAGATTTGCGTATTTGTGAAGGGCATCAAGTATCTTAACCAAATCCGGCTCTGAAAGCACAGAAGGAGTTCCTCCTCCAAAATATACGCTTGAGAATGTTGATGTTTTAAATCTCTTAGTTTGACTATAGTATTTTAATTGGTCGACAACTATATCAATATAATTATCCTTAGGTTTATTTAGCGACCTATTCATATTACAGAAGGAGCAGATATTTGAACAATAAGGAATATGGATATATATAACCTGTTCTTTTTCTCCTTGTGTATCTAGTATATTAACTAATGATTCCGGTCTATCGACATATCTTTTTAATTTAGGACCCATATGATGGGATTTTATTCTTCTACTAAATCTCATATCATGCATTCAAAAGCTTTTTTTGCATTATCGAAATCTTCTTGATTCGGATGCTTAGCTGCTTCTTCGTGACGCTTCATTCTAGCTTCATCCATTTTATGCGGGGAGTCTTCTCCTAGTTTTTTAAATCTAGCTGTTAAAGCTGGATCTATTTTTCCCATGCATCTGAATTTTGCAACAACTTTGTTTCCATTTTCTTCCATCATTGCAGTCGATTTATTCATGACATCTTCTGCATGGTCTGAATCAGGATAAGCTCCAAGTGTAAAGAATAGACCTACTTCTTTGTCCTTTACAATCTTCATAAATTCTAGAGCCAGTGGATCCGGACCGCCTTTGTCAACCCAAAATCCAATTACAATTTTATTATAATCATCTAAATTTACGGAGTCTTTCTTTCTTACATCTAAAAGTTCTCCATTTAATACTTCATTTATTGCTTCTGCAACCATTTTTGTATTTCCGGTTTTAGAGCTATAAGCAACTAATGTTTTCATCTTTCTTACCTCCATTTGTTCTTTGCAATAATATATGGCTTACCATCAACATCTAATATTTCAGTTTCAATATTATAGACATTTTTTAACAATTCTTTATTTGCAATCTGTTGCGGTTTTCCGTATTCAACGATCTTACCTTCTTTGATTACAAGTATTTCATCACTATATTGAAAAGCGTGATTTAAATCGTGGAGCACCATTATTATCGTGATTTTTGTATTTCTATTTATATCTTTTACAAGTTCAAGTATATCTATTTGAAATGATATGTCAAGATAAGTAGTGGGCTCATCTAACAAAAGTATGTCCGTTCTTTGAGCAATGGCCATTGCAAGCCAAACTCTTTGTCTTTCACCGCCGGATAATTCGTATATCCTCTTATTTCTCATCTCTACGATTCCAGTTTGTAGCATCGATTCATAGACGATTTCTTCATCGTCACTATTTCTCATTTCATACCATTTCTTGTGTGGGAGTCTTCCCATATATATTAGTTTTTCTACAGTGATATCGACAGGACAAGTATTTTGCTGTAATAAAACAGCTACTTGTTTTGCCAATTCCTTTTGATTTATCGTCGCTATTTCTTTGTCCATTAAAAAAATGTCGCCTTTTTCTTTTTTTAAGAGTCTTGCGATAGATTTTAATAATGTCGACTTACCTGCGCCATTAGGTCCAATTATAGTCGTTATTAGATTCTTTTTTATTATACAATCTAAATCTTTTATTATTCGTCTATTATCGTAACTGAGTGATAATTTTTCAATGCTTATTGCAGTCATATTAACTAAACCTCTTTTTTCTAAGTAGATATAAGAAGAAAGGTCCTCCTATAATGGCCATGATTGTTCCAACGGGCAATTCGATCGGAGATGCTATTATCCTAGCGACTGTATCGGTCATTAATAAAAAACTTCCGCCATTGATGATACAGAAGGGAAGTAATACTTTATAATCAGAACCCACAAGCATTCTTGAAATATGTGGGACTACTAAACCTATAAAACCTATTACACCGACAGCAGCAGTTGAAATTCCGGCTAGGAATGCAGCTACCATGCTGAGTATAACCCTTGTTCTATGGATATTAATTCCTAAATTTGAAGCTTTCTCATCTCCGAGAAGTAAAATATTTGCGCTTCTAATACAAAATACAGAAGCGATTAAACCTATTAAGGTATACGGAACGACTATCCTGATATCCGCCCAAGTTCTTCCTGCTAATGTTCCATTAATCCATAGGATTACACTTTGGATTTTCTCGCTATTCAGTACTGAAATAAGACTTGTCGCCCCGCCGAGCATTGCGTTAACAGCGATTCCGGCTAATAGTAAACTCAATGTGTTGATACCATCTTTCCATGAAAGCAAATAAATAAATATCGTGGCTAATATCCCGCCGAAAAATGCTATTATAGGTAAAAATGGTGCATAAACGGGAAAAACCAAGAGAATTAGCATAATTGCTAGGGAGGCACCGGAAGAAACTCCGATAATTCCCGGGTCAGCTAATGGGTTTTGCATAACTGCTTGTAATAGTGCTCCTGCTGTAGCAAGTGAAGAGCCTACAAATACAGCTAGTATAACCCTTGGCAATCTAATATTTCTAACGATTTCAAATTGAGTATCTGTTAAAACGCTCGGATCTAAAATGGATTGAAATACCTTTACAAATTCTACCTTAACACTACCGTATGCAATAGCAAGCACTATAGCTATTAACAACACTATAGTGCTTCCCACAAATGCAAATATTAGTCTTTTAGTCTTCATAGACCATTTCTACTAGATCTTTTAATGCATCTCCAACTCTTACATTACCTGTAACAGAGAAGATATCATTGTCTAGATATATTATTTTATCATTCTTATAAGCATTTAGATTTGACCAAGCCGGATTACGATCAAATTCTGCTTGCATCATCTTTTGAGATTCAACAGGATTAACATGATTCATAACTAATACTATATCAGGATTATCCTCGACGATATTCTCTAAAGATAATGGAGTATATTCTTCAGAAGCATCCGAAGCAATATTATTAATATTTAGCATTTTCATTAATGAACCAACATAGCTGTTTTCATTTCCAACCATAACTGATTTTGGAGTACCAAAGATGAATAAAACTTTTGGTGAAGTTTTTCCTTCTGTAGATGCTATAGCTTCTTCCGCATCTTTCTTAATTTCAGCGATAACTTCTTGACCTTTTTCTTCGGTATTAAGTTGCTTTGATATATCTTCTATTGATTTAAGTATATTATCATAATTTGATAAATCTATAAATTCAGAATCAATTCCTAAATTTTCCATAGCTGGACGATTACTTTCTTCTAATGAGCTAGATGAAATAAATAAATCTGGTTCTAATGATTTAACTATCTCAGCATCAGGCTTCATCGGAGTACCGATATTACCAGCATCTTTATATCTTTCAGGAAGGCTGTATTTAGTTTCTGGAACACCAACTACATTGTCATATTCCAATCTGTCTAAAATATTAGCTATAGCTACTGTACCTGCTACAACTTTCTTTTCTTCAGCTTTCTCTTCGTCTTTAGTTTCTTCTTTTTCTTCCTCTTTTGCTTCTTCCTTAGCTTCTTCTTTCTTTTCTTCTACCTCGGTTGTTTCAACTTTTTCTTTATTGTCCTCGGCAGGTTTGCTATTACATGCAGTAAAAGCAATCATCAAAGAAGCAATAACTGAAAATATAAATATTTTCTTCATTAACTTATTCATAAATCTCCTCCTAATTTTTGATTCTGGTTAATTATAACATCTATGATATTGATAATCAAGGATTAAAAGCCTTTGCAAAGAATAGAAAATGAAAGATTAACTATTATTAACTAATAAAATTAAGTCTAATTATTAAAATAAGATTGAAATTGCAACATATTACATAAACTGATTATCTAAATAAAATAATATTACGTAAACTTAATTTATTAAACCATTTATATAATAATGAATGTTATTTCTTATAAGAAATAGAAAAATAAGTCAGAATAATTGCAATCAATTATGCCATTTTTATATATTGAAAAAAAATCTGTTAATATGTCTTGATTTTTTAATTCAATGCTATCGATAAATCAATTATTGACAATATAAAAAAAAGAATATATAATTATATTATAGCTTTGAAGTGATAAAGTAGAATCGATGAATATTACAGAGAGGGTTGATTGGTGGGAAGACCCATAAGAGTTGATTTCGAAGTGCATCATGGAGCTTTGATTCGAATTTAGTAGATGATACGGGCGCTCCCGTTATAGAGCTAAAGTATGTAAGTACTTGAGATGGGATTATCCTAAATAGAGTGGAACCGCGAGCCTTTCGCCTCTGTACAATTGTGCAAAGATGAAAGGTTTTTTATATTAGAAAGGAAATAATATGATATATAATAATATACTTGAAACGATAGGAAGGACACCAATTGTAAAAATAAATAGTGCAAACTCGCATCGAGATGTCGAGATTCTAGCTAAGATAGAATCCTTCAATCCCGGAGGAAGCATAAAGGACAGAGCTGCGCTTGAAATGATCTTAGATGCAGAAAAGAGCGGAAAATTAAAAAAAGGCGGTAGTATAATCGAACCTACAAGTGGTAATACCGGAATTGCAATCGCAATGGTAGGAGCTGCTAAAGGATATAAAGTTATATTAGTTATGCCTGATTCCATGAGCATAGAGAGAAGAAAACTCATAAAAGCTTATGGTGCTGAAATCATTTTGACAGATGGAAGTTTAGGAATGAAAGGTGCAGTCGATAAAGCTGAAGAAGAGGCGATGAAAAATGGATACTTTATGCCATATCAGTTTAAAAATCCTGCAAACACAAATTCGCATATAAAAACCACAGCATTAGAAATAATAAGAGATATAGGGAATGATTTAAACTATTTTGTTGCCGGCGTAGGTACCGGAGGAACTTTATCTGGAATAGGAAGAGTATTAAAAGAAAATAATGAAAATATTCGTATCATAGCAGTAGAACCTGAAGAGTCTAAAGTACTAAGAGGAGAAAAAGCAAATTCTCATGGGATTCAGGGCATAGGTGCGAATTTTATACCAGATATATATGAAAGCAAATATGTTGATGATATAATGCCGGTAAAGACGGAAGATGCTATAAAGACTGCAAGAGAATTGGCCTCAAAAGAAGGAATACTATGTGGAATATCATCAGGAGCAAATATCTGCGCCTGTTTAAAGCTTGCTAAAAATATGGCAAGCGGCAGGATATTGACAGTTCTTCCCGACACGGGAGAAAGGTATTTAAGCACAGTATTATTTGAGGAGGAGTAAATGAATTTTTTTAAATATATAATCGAACTTGGAAAAAATGTAATGGCGAAAGATCCGGCGGCTAAATCTCTATTTGTAAGCATTTTTATGAATCCCGGAGTCAAAGCACAGAGTTATCATTATCTAGCTCATAAATTGTATAATAATGGAAATTATTTTCTATCAACTTTTTTATCGCATAGGGCTAGAAAGATTACTGGAATAGAAATACATCCTGGAGCTAAACTTGGGAGGAGAATCCTCATGGATCATGGGATGGGAATAGTTATAGGGGAGACGGCCATAGTCGGAGACGATGTAACTATATTTCATGGAGTTACCTTGGGAGGAATAGGGGGAGAGCCAAATAAGAAAAGGCATCCTACAATTGGAAATGGAGTACTGATAGGAACAGGAACTTCTGTTTTAGGTAATATCACTATAGGCGATAAATCTAAAATAGGAGCAAATTCCGTCGTTCTTGAAGATATCCCGCCATATGTAACAGCAGTTGGATCGCCTGCTAGAGTAGTAAAAAAAGAAAAATATGCCGGTTTGTATGTAATATAAGAGAATTGATAGGTTTATGAATTTAATAAATTAAATAAAAATCGTATGACTAAAATTGTTAAAGTCATACGATTTTTTATTAATTATTTCAGATTAATTTTCAGGAGTACCAAATAATTGAACTGAGTACATATAACCATCGCTATCAATCCAGCATCCTATTCCTACAGATTTGATTAGAGATCTTTCATCTAAAATATTCTTTCTATGACCTTTTGAATTCATAAACATTTGAGTCACATTTTCCGGAGTACCATTTGGATGCCAAGCTATATTTTTAGCCCATGCATTTGAAGATATAGTATCCCAATTAGAACCATCAGGTCTGTTATGAGAAAACTTATCGACTATCTCTTTTGCTCTTATTCTTGCAGCTGCCGTTAAATTTTCATCCCAAGTAAGTGTATATTTTCCATGTTGACTTCTAATCTCGTTTACTAATCTAGCCATCTCTTTTTCATATTCCTCATTGTATGCGTTAGTAGAAGGTTTATCTGTTAATACTGGTTGATTCGAGTTAGAATTTGTACCGAAAATCTGAACCCAATTATATTTCCCGGTATCATCGACATTACATGCTATACCGATTGCATCTATATCGTCTCTTTCTCGTAGAATATTATCTTTATGGCCTTGTGAATTCATCCATAAATCAAAAGCTGATCTAGATGACGGATCATATAAATAAGCAATATTCTCAGCTTTAGCAAATGGAGATACGGTACTAAAACTACTGCCATCAGGCCTGGTATGTGAAAAAGACTTTACTAACTCTTTAGATCTAATTTCCGCTGCATTAGCTAAATTATCATCCCATTTTAAAGGATATATTCCCTTATCTTCTCTAGCAGCATTTACCATATTAAGCATTTCTTTAGCTAAATCCTTTTTTAGACCGAGGACAGGTTTAATAGCATCATTTGTAATTATTGGGTCCTCGGGTTTATAATTATTATTTTCAGTTAATTCTTTTATTTCAGTATACACTTTATTAGACACAGAATTTTCTCCGCCAAATATTAGAATTGTTTCCAAATCATTATCTTTTATAAATTCTTTTGAAGTTTCAGATAATCCATTGGGATGAGTTAATAAGATTGGCATATTACTAAGGAAAGAAACAGAAGAAGCAGAGAGTGCATCTGGATAATTTGTTCCATCAACTATTATTACTCCATCTATATCTCCTGAATTCTTAGCGATTTCTACAGCTGTTTCATATCTTGTATTTCCTGAAATTCTCGGTATATTACCTGGTACACTAGATTGTCCTCCTATGGCTATTCCATCTAGTATTGGAGACCCATCACTTAGTAACATTGTGCTGTTATTTCTAACTACAAAAGGTGCTGCTGTTAAAGCATCAGGAAAGTTTCTACCATCTGCATAATATCTGTGTTTGATATTATGTCTAAGGCTCCTAATTTTTTCATCTACTTTTTTAGCGGTTTCATATCTGTTTGCACCATATAATCTTTCAAAATAAAAGTCAGATAATTGCATTTCTACATATTCCGATAAAGTATTATATCCTCCTAATATATAAACTTTCACAACTCCTAGTCTAATTAATTCTAGCATTACATCTGAGGTCATACCCTCTTTTGGGATAATAAAAAGGGGGGCTTTAAGATGACTGGCAAGCACTCCACCAACTAAGGCATCGGGAAAACTATCACCACTTGCTACAACTGCAAAAATAGCCTGTTTGAATATGGTTCTAGAAGAATTTACCGATGTATGGTATCTGTTTTGTCCTGATATCCTAATAATATTTACTTCTTTTCCTTGATCGGCAAGAACAATTAGTGGAGATAGTGTTGAAAATACAATAAGAATTGCTAATATAATAGAAACAAACCTTTTCCTAGATAACATAAGAATCCTCCTTAATTATTACAATATAATGAAAAAATTTAACTATTACTAAACAATAATAGCATAAATAAATGTAAAATAGAATTCTGTTGGTAACAATATATCATATGCTATATTTCAAGTCAATTCGGCAATGTAAAATAGAGTACTTTGGTAAATTTGATTAATAAAAAGAATAATTAGGATAAAATGTCATCTAAAGCTATAAAGACCTCATACAATTTCATAAAATATAAAATTTGATTTATTTAAAGTTTTTAATATCATTGAAAAATATTCAGCCTTTTGAGATTAATAATAGGGAGAGAATTAAGTAATTAAGAATGGAATATATAGGTTTTTATTGCTAGAATTAAGTTCTAATTAATATAGTCATTAAATTATTTTTTGAGATATAATAAATTTTTATTTTTCATATTAATAATTTATAAAAATTTTACTGATTTGCGTTATTATTAGATTAATCGTCAAACAATCTGCTATAGACAATTTAATAAATTTGCCTATTTGATTATAATAAAGACTTTGTTTTGAAAGCAGAAGTTCGGATATTCAATATAAATTGCTTTTATTTGAGAATGGATATTTTATGAAATCTACTTTTAATAAGAGCTATAAATTATATTAGCTAAGATATTATATAGGAGGTCTTTATCATTTCTAAAACAATTTCTGTATATTATTGAGATTTTATATCTAATTGAAGAAATTGTAGAAAGCAATAAGATACTAGAAAACGAGGGTGCTGACATTGTCAGCACCCAGATATTTACTTATAATTTCCTAATACTTCTTTTAGATTTTTAATCATTTCGTCTATTTCTTCTTTTGTTATTATAAGAGGTGGTATAAATCTCAATACTTTTTCTTGTGTACAGT
This sequence comes from Tissierellia bacterium, assembly GCA_030537815.1. Classification (GTDB taxonomy): domain Bacteria; phylum Bacillota; class Clostridia; order Tissierellales; family Peptoniphilaceae; genus Microaceticoccus. The sequence continues at coordinate 15,585 of JAUNVF010000028.1, forward strand.
TGATTATAAAACCCCTTTCAAGCATTTCAGAAACTATCGACGCACCAGGGACTGATAGCTGGAGACCTAAAAGAAGGCCCATTCCTCTTACTTCAGTCGCTATTTCAAACTCATCTACTATTTCATTTAATTTGCTTTTAAAATAATTTCCTGTCTCTTCTGCCAGAGCGGGGATATTATTTTCAATCATTTCATTTACTACTGCTTGTGCAGCTCCTGTCGCCATTTGATTTCCACCAAATGTAGTTCCATGAGCTCCTGGAGTAAATACATCTGCATAGTCGCCTTTTGCGAGTATTGCACCTATCGGTATCCCATTGCCTAAGGCTTTTGCTAGTGTCATGATATCCGGCTCGATTCCATAGTTTTCGTAAGCGAATAGCTTTCCTGTCCTTCCCATTCCACATTGAATCTCATCGTATATGAGTGCACAGTCGAATTTTTTTGAGAGTTCTTTTGCTTTTTTTAGAAAATCCAGATCAACAGGATTTACGCCACCTTCACCCTGAATCGGTTCTATTATAATAGCGGCAGTATTTTCTCCTACTTGACTCTCCAAATTTTCAATATTATTAAATACTGCAAATTTAAATCCCTCTGGATGTGGTCCGTATCCTTCTCTGTAACTCTCGTTATCTGTTATACTGAGCGTTGCTAGAGTTCTGCCGTGAAAGCAGCTTTTCATAGAAACTATTTCATTTTTGTTTTCGCCGTATTTTAAATAAGCTCTCTTTCTCGCTAATTTAATTGCACCTTCATTTGCTTCTGCACCAGAATTTCCAAAGAAAGCTTTATCGGCAAATGAATTCTCACATAGGAGCTTTGCCAGCTCTACTTGAGTTTCGATATAAAAGTAATTTGAAGAGTGGACCAGTGTTTCCGCCTGTTTAATCATAGCATCTCTTACCCTTTTATTGCTATAACCTAAACTATTGACAGCTATTCCCGATAAAAAGTCAATATATTCTTTTCCTTCTGAATCTATGAGTGTAGAATTATATCCATCGACAAAGTATACCGGAAATCTTTTATATGTACTCATCAAATACTTATCGCCATCTTTTATTATATCTTTATTATTTAAATTCTCTTTTTTCATAATTATCACCAACCTTGTTAAAGCTATAAATTTTTTCTTCTATCGGCAGTTATCATTGTGCCTATGCCGACTTTGGTAAATAGTTCCAATAAAATAGAATGTGGCACAGTGCCATTTATTATATGGCATCGCCTTACTCCGCCCTTTATCGCTCCTACGCAACATTCTAATTTTGGAATCATCCCTCCCCAGATTATCCCGTCATCTACTGCTTGCTCGACATCGGAAATAGTCATCCTTTGAATTAAACTATCTGGATCTTTATAATCCCTCATTACTCCGTTAACATCTGTTATCATGATAAGCTTATCGGCTCCTAATGCCGCTGCAAGTCTTCTGGCAACTTCATCTGAGTTTATATTTAAGCTTATCCCACCTTCTCCGTAGGCTATGGGAGATACAACGGGGAGATAGCCGTCTTCGATAAGTCTCAGAATATATTTAGTATTAATTCCCGTGACTTCGCCAACTAATCCAAGTCTTTCGTCCCTCTTTTTCGCCCTTATTGATCTTCCGTCTTTCCCGCTTATACTCACACTTAATACATCATTTGCATTGAATTTGGAGGCTATTTGAGGTGATATGCTACCTGTAAGCACCATCTCTGCAATTTGCATAATTTCGGGAGTCGTAACTCTTAATCCGTCTATGAATTCAGGTTTTAATCCCTTTAAATTCATATAATATGAAATTTCCGGTCCACCTCCATGGACTATTACTGGATTCATACCGATATATTTTAGCAAAACTATATCTTTTATGACTGAGTCCTTTAATTCTTCATTGACCATAGCATGGCCACCATATTTTATTACTACTATTTTATTATGGAATTTTTTTATATATTGCAAGCTTTCCATAAGAATTCGAGCTTTTGTTTCATCCTTAATTTTCATCAATTAACTCCTTATAAGACTAGGGCCAAATGGCTTCTTGTAAAAGACCTTTGGTTTCATCTATATCCATAATGATATTCATATTTTGTACGGCCTGTCCACTGGCACCTTTTATTAGATTGTCTATAGCAGACATAATAATTATATGATTTGTATCCTCATCTACTTTTAAAGAAATGTCACAATAATTAGAACCTGATACTGACTTGGTTTTTGGGAGAAGTCCTCCTGTTAGGATCCTTATAAAAGGCTCTGATTTATAATAATCAAGATATATCTTTTCAAGTTTATTTTGACTGACTCCATACTCGTTTTTTACATATATTGTTGAAAGTATTCCTCTTTGCATTGGAACTAAATGAGGTGTAAACATAATTTTAACCTCAGATCTAGCGATCTTGGTCAATTGTTCTTCTATTTCAGGCTTATGTCTATGGCTTCCGACTGCATATGGATTTATATTTTCAGCAGCTTGGCAATAGATATTTCCATCTCTCAAACCTCTTCCTGCTCCTGAAACTCCAGACTTACTATCTGAAATTATTATATTTTTGGGATTATAACCTTCATTTAGCAGAGGATATAATGCCAATATAATCGATGTTGGATAACATCCTGGATTTGCAATCAGTCTAGATTTTTTTATGGTTTCTCGATTGATTTCCGGTAGTCCGTATACAGCATTTTTTAGTTCTTCTTTTGCAATATGTTCGGTATCATACCATTTTTCATAAACTGAGCTGTCTGATAATCTAAAATCGGCAGATAAATCTATTATTTTCAAATCTTTTTCAAAAGCCGATTTAACTGCTTGTTGTGTTAAGCCATGTGGTAAAGCACAAAAAAGTATATCAATCATTTGAAAATACTCATTATTTGATATATCCATCGAAGTCATTAGATTATCTATCTTGCCGTTCAAATGTGGATACAAATCGGTATAACTGATGCCTTCGGAATCTTTTGAATCGAGAAATACTATTTGAGTATCATCTCTTTGAAGTAAAAGCCTTACAAGCTCTGCACCAGCATAACCTCCGGCGCCTAAGATTCCAACTTTAATCATAAAATCACCCCTAATATACAATATTTCTACAGCCATCTTTACAACTATGCTTTATTAAATTATTTTAATAATATACAAAGAAAGCTCAAAAGTCAAGGAATAGAAGATTTACAATCAATTAAATATAATAATATCTTATATAGATATTTAATAATCGATATGCTAAGATATAATAAAATATATATTGGAGGTAAATATGAAATTAGCTAAGAAATTTATGATCTCGTTGACTATAGTATTTATTCTTATAAATACTCGGACTCTTGCAGCTGACTTGAATAGAGTATATGGTGAAAACAGATATGAGACAGCGGTTAGATTTTCAGAAAAGATTTTTAAAGAAAGTGATAGTATAATTTTAGCTAGCGGTGAAGTATTTCCTGATGCTATTTGCGCTGCACAATTTGCTAGAATAATAGATGCACCTATATTATTGACGAAAAAATATGAAATGCCGGATTCTGTTCTTAAAGAGATTAGGAGGTTAAATTCTAAAAAAATCTATATTATAGGTGGGGAGAATTCTGTTGATAGCAACCAGGTCGAAGCTATTAAATTAGATTATGAAAGGATTTACGGAAAGACGAGATATGAAACATCAGAAAGAATTATTGAAGAAATAGCTGATAGAGGAGTAAAAACTAGTGAAATAGTAGTAGTTTCAGGTGAAAAGTTTCAAAATATAATAAATGCAAATCAATTCGCAATTTCAAATGAAATGCCTGTTCTATTGGTTCATAAAAAGATTCCTATGAAATACATGAATAGAAATTTTTATCAAATAGGAGATATAAGCTTTGAAATAGATGCTTTAAAAATAATTGATGGTTTAGATTATTTCGAGATTTCAAAGAAATGCCTTGAAACAACAGATGATTTTAGTGAATTAAATATCGTAAGTGGTGAGAATTTTCCTGATGCAATTGTAGCAGCTGCTCAAAGTAAGAATATTTTATTGACGAAGGAAAATGCATTGAATGAGTATGCTATTGATTTAATATCCTCAGGAGTATTTGAAACGATAAATATAATCGGAGGGAATAACTCAATATCTGATTCGGTTGCTGATCAATTATTTGGAATAGATGAAGAGAATATTAGGAATGCAAGATTGCCAATGAAACTGGATAGCAATCATGAAGGAAAAATAATGGCTTTGATTTATCATGATATAGACGATTATAATGATAGATATCATAGAACGCCGGGGGCTTTTAAAGCTGATATTATAAATTTATACAATAAAGGATATCTACCGATTTCTTTAAAAGATTATTATACAAATAATATAAATATTGAAGAGGGATACACGCCTTATATTATAACGCTTGATGATGGAACAGAAAGTAAAATCAAACTTGATGAAAGTGGGAATCTAACAGGTAAATGTGCATTTTCTATATTAAGAGAGATGGAAGAGAAGCTTCCAAATTTTAAAGCCAAAGCGACTTTTTTTGTCAATAGAGAAATTCCTTTTGGTCAAGATGAATTTGCTGCTAAGAAGATAAATATGATAATAGATGCAGGTATGCATATTGGTAATCACACAGTAAATCATGTAAATTTAGAAAAAAATCCGGAACTAATCGAAAAAGAAATTGCATTGCAAAAGAAAAATTTAGAAAAATATATGGAAACTGATTATATCGTAGATACATTTGCAATTCCTTATAGCATTGTATTTGAAGATAAAAGCGAATACGATAGAATTAGAGAAGGAGAATTTGAAGGGATAAAGTATAAAAATGTATTAATTGCAGGAGGCGTTGCAAGACCTGCTGCATCACCTGATATTTTCGATGCAAAAAAACATATACTTCCTAGGATTCCTGTTGCAAGAACTAAGGTAAATGGGAGAGGTTTATACGATTATTTAGACTATTTTGACAAAAATCCTAAAGAAAGATATGTTAAATAAAAGCTTTATCTAGTTTATAGAATCCCCTCCAAATGGCTAAATAGTTGAGTCTGTTGGAGGGGTTTAATTATATAATAATATATTTAATTTAAATCTATTATTATCTTTAGCAATTGAAGTTTAGTCTTCAATAGCTTATAATTGTACTAGTGGAATCTCTAATAGATTCTGCACAGAACACTGTAAAAAGGGATTATTCATTTATGAAAAGGTTTTTATCATGAATTTAAAAGGATGATATTATGCGACAAGGTATTGAATTAATTATAGACCAAAGACAGGATTTAATATTATCTCCGCAGCTCAAGCAATCGATAGAGATATTGAGATTTTCTATGGACGATTTAGTCAGCTTTTTAAGAGAGCAGGCTCTTGAGAATCCGATGATGGAATTAGAAGAAAAAGAAAATACTAAGAGTATTGAAGAAGGTATTAATGTAAAAAAGGAGAGGGAGAATCTTTTAGAGATTGCAAACAGATATGATTATCCGACTAGCAGGCAAGCATCATCTAAAGAAGATGAGTACTCTTTTTTAGACTTCAGTTCCAAATCATCAACTCTGAATGATGAACTATTATTTCAATTGAATGTATTAGATATAGGTTATATTGAGAGAAGGATTGGCGAGGAGATAATAGACAATTTAGATGACAATGGGTATCTAAGGACAAAACCTTCCGATATAGCTTCTGAAATGGGCGTGTCCGAAGAAGATGTAATGGATGTTCTCGAGATAATAAGGGGATTTGAGCCTAGGGGAATAGGCTGGGAGACATTGAAAGACTGTTTATTAGCTCAAATAGATTCAGAAAATAAGATTGCAAAAGATCTTATAGATAAATATCTGGAAGATATCGCTTATAATCGAATGGGCGTAATAAGCAAGGAGATGAATCTCCCGATCAAGAAGCTGATAGAGGAAGTGGAGTATATAAAATCTCTAAATCCAAAGCCTGGAGCTTCATTTGCGACAAATCAACCTATAAAATACATAGTGCCTGATGCGACTATTGAAAAAATCGATGGAGAATACCAAATCATTATGCACGACGAATACATACCGTCAATACGCATTAGCGACAGTTATCGAAGGATGATTAAATCCAGTGATGAGGATGCCATAAAGTTTTTATCAAAAAAATTGAATGCAGCAGAGTGGATTATCTCTAGCATCGAACAGAGAAAATCTACTATACAGAGGATACTGGAGGTAATCGTGAGGACTCAGTCTGAGTTTTTTGATAAAGGTAAAAAATATCTCGCACCAATGAGTCAAAAAGATGTGGCAGAGGAATTAGAACTTCATGAATCCACTATAAGCAGAGCTACTACAGATAAATATGTAGACAGCCCTCAAGGGATATTAGAGCTTAAGTATTTTTTCTCATCTGATTTAAAGACGGATAGTGGAGAAGATATTTCATCAAAAGCGATTAAAGCGATGATTGAGGAGATAATAGAATCAGAGAATAAGAAGAAACCATTTAGCGATGCTAAGATAACAAATCTATTAAATGAAAAGGGAATCGACATATCTAGACGGACTGTTGCAAAATACAGAGAAAGTATAGGAATTCCCAAATCGTCTATGAGAAAAGAATATATTTAAATACAGCCCAAAACCTGGATAGGATTTTGGGCTGTATTATAAAAATTCAAAATACTTAGAATTAAAGTATTCGCTAAAATCGCGATTATGCTATAATCTTTCCATCCATTCGAGAATCTCTTGAAGCCTTCTCTTTCTATGGACCGGTTTGCCGGTTCTAGATAAGTCGTGGTTTTCTCCCTTGAAAACTACCAGCTTCGTATCAATTCCATGGAGATTCAAAGCTGAAAACATCTGCTCTCCCTGTTCAAGTGGACATCTATAATCTTGGTCAGCATGAATTAAAAGAGTTGGAGTCTTAACCTTGTCTGCGTATTTCAGCGGCGACATGTCCCAAAGTCTATCAAAGTTTTCCCAAATACTTCCGGAGATTTGATCTTCGACAAAATAGTATCCTATATCGGAAGTACCGTACATACTAGTCCAATTTGAAATACATCTTTGCGAGCAGGCGGCTTTGAATCTATCAGTATGGCCAATTATCCAATTCGTCATGAATCCGCCATATGAGCCTCCCATTACTCCCAGTCTATCTTCGTCTATTTGAGGGTATAATTTTAGAACTTCGTCAGTAAATGCCATGAGGTCATCGTAATCTATCGATCCGTATTTACCTCTTATATCCATGAAATCATTGCCTCTACCATCTGAACCTCTAGGATTCATATAAAATACATAGTATCCCTTAGCTGCGAGTAATTGCATTTCGTGATGTAGGACCTTTCCAAAGACTGTTTTTGGTCCGCCGTGTATTGTCAAGATACCGGGCGCTTTTTCATCATTTTTTTCTAATGGTTTAATAATATAACCAGTAAATTCCATTCCATCATTTGTAAATGTAAAAGTTTCTATATCAGATAATTCACAATCATCGATAAAGCTGTTGAAATCGGACAGTTTTTGATACTCGCCTTCATTAAATAGATAAATCTCCTGCGGTCTTTTCTCTTCTGTTCCTATAAAGTAGATTCCATCATCTGATGGTATAAATGAGTCGACTGATCCTGAATAAGGCATAATCATTTGAATATCTCCGCTAAGATCTATGCTGTAGAGATTTATCTTATCGACATCAGTCGATGAAAAGTAAAGCTTAGAGTCGTAGACGATAGGCGAACAATCTACAGACATTCTTATATCAGTTCCCAATGAATTATAAAAATTGCTATCAAAATCACCCGAGATTTTTTTAGTTTTTCCTTCTTCAATCGCAAATAGCGAAGAGTTAGCATTTATTCCATAATCAGAATTTCCATTTGCTAGATATACTATCTTATCTTCTAAATAATCTGCAAAGAATAAACCTTCGATTCCTTCTAGGATTTTATTTAATTTCAGATTCTTTAAATCTAATTCAAAAAGATCTGATTTTAGATATGTTTTGATTTCATATCTTTCGCTAATTATTAGGGCTTTTGATTTATCTTTATTTAATCTCACCGATGAATTATTAGTAAATTCATCGGTTATTTCTTTTAATTCATCTTTACTTTTGTCGTATATCCCAAGTCGGCTTCTCTTTTTATTTATATATCCCATGCCGTTGAATTTTGACGGAAATTCATCGACAATTATATAGTCGTCTTTAAATTTGTCTTCACTCGAATCTTCTAAATTGTTAAAATCGTAGATTAATAGGAATCTATTTTCATCGATCGGATAAATCTTTTTAACAGATTTTGAAATTGACATAAAGAGTTCTGCTTCTCCACCTGAGATGCAAATCTTATAAAATTTAGTTTCTTTTTTTCTTTTGTCAATATCATCTTTTTTATTTTCTCTATCAGAACAGAAGATGATTTCATCTTCATTTAAAAATTCTAAACCACCAATAATATCTTTAGCGGTGAGATTCATTTTTTCTTTTGTCTCTGTGTTTAAAATTGCGATTTTACTCTTATAACTATTATCATTTATATCGCTTTCTGTAATTTGAAAAGCTAGGTATTTACCTCTAGGTGATAATTTAAGATCAGATAGAAATTTTAATTTATCTAGGCTGTCAATCGTAAATTTTTCCATACAGCACCTCCTGAATAGATTATATCAGAATTAAAAAGAATAGGATATTTTTAGAAAAGAAATTTATATACGAATATATTGATGATACTAAAGCTCTTTGAATGTCAAGTGAATACTGATGAATATATTTAATATATTTGAAATTATATTATTGAAAACTAACCCAAGTTAAAATTTTATGTGATTATTTTTACTCTTAAAGCCTATATATAGTGTAAAAAAGAAATATGATACTCGAATAGGTATAAAATATTCATAAAAAATATGATCAATAATCTTTTAGGATAAAAATATACATTCTAAAAAAAGATATAAAAAGAGTTATCCTAAATGCTAAAGAAATAACGAATATTGAGACATCATCTTTTCCACAAAGTTATCAACAATGTTCACATATTTGTGGATAACTTATCCACAAATATAGGGTTAATAATATACATATATAAATATGCATATGAAAATAAAATTTTTAAATAGGATTTAAATTATTTTTAGATAAATAATCAACTTGTATTATTTAGTTATAAACGCCTTTAGATGGGTATCATATATAGTAGTAATAAAGAAATATTTCTTTATTAAAGGAGGAATACAAATGAAATTAAAGTACACCGGAAAAAATGTGGAAATTGGTAAAAACTTAAAGGAGAAAGTCGAGAAAAAGCTATCAAAACTCGATAAATACTTCCAAGATGATATTGAAGGTCATGTTAATTTAAGTGATATCAAGAATCAAAAGATAGTGGAGGTGACAATTTTTCTACCTGGAACGATACTTAGGGCAGAAGAGAATACTCATGATTTCATGGATTCTGTAGATAGGGCATTAGATGCACTAGAGAAGCAAATCAGAAAACATAAAACAAAGCTTCAAAAGAGATATTCAAAACACGAAACAATAAGATTTGACGGAATTCAAAGCCTTGAAGATGAAAAAGAAGTGGCTGAGGATGACAAGCCAAAAATAGTGAGGGTTAAGAAATTCGGACTAAAACCAATGTCGGTTGAAGAAGCAATACTTCAAATGGAATTATTGGGACATAATTTTTTCGTCTTCCTTGAAGCTGAGATGGATATAGTGCAAGTTGTCTACAAAAGAAAAGATGGTAATTACGGTCTAATCGAACCGGAGTTTTAATATAAATAAGGCGCCTTAGGGTGCCTTATATTATTTTAATTCCCTTATATCTTATTTTTTATTGATATCAGGAAATCATCTAAATGGATACTAGCCTCGACAAAAGCCAACTATTTTAGTTGTAAAGATATGGAGCAAATCCTTTAAATCGGTATCTAAAGTATAAGATTTTACAGGATATAGGCTCTTTTTTTATTTGTTTATGTATTTTGTATTGGAAAGCTTCAATACTTTTCAATAATAATGAATTTCAGTTTGTACATTATACCTATAAGTGGTAAAATTAAGGTTGGAAGACTTTTAAGAGGTGATTAAATGGGACTATTATCAAAGATATTCGGTACTTCTGATCAGAGAGAAATTAAAAAATTAAATCCTTTAATAGATAAAATTATGGATCTCGAGTCCGAGATGACAAAACTTTCAGATGATGAGCTTAAAGCAAAGACTGAAGAATTTAAGAACAGATTGAAAAATGGTGAGACTCTAGATGATATTTTACCTGAAGCTTTTGCAGTTGTCAGGGAAGCATCGTATAGGGTATTGGGAATGAAACAGTATAGAGTTCAGATAATCGGTGGAATTATACTTCATCAGGGCAGGATAGCCGAGATGAAGACAGGAGAAGGAAAAACTTTGGTTGCGACTTTGCCAGCTTATTTAAATGCATTGGAAGGCAAGGGCGTGCATATTGTTACAGTTAACGATTATTTGGCAAAGCGTGACCGTGACTGGATGGGCAAGGTATATGAGTTTTTGGGACTTAGCGTTGGATGTATAATTTACGGTCTTACAAATGACGAGAGACGCGAGAATTATGCTTGCGACATAACATATGGAACTAATAATCAATTTGGATTCGACTATCTGAGAGATAATATGGTCGTATATAAGGAAGAGATGGTTCAAAGAGATTTGAATTATGCAATCGTCGATGAGGTCGACTCGATACTTATTGACGAAGCAAGAACCCCACTTATAATATCGGGAGAAGGGGATAAGTCTACAGATCTCTATACTAAAGCAGACAATTTTGCCAAGGGCTTGAGCATGAGAAAGCTAGATCCAAGCGAGGACAAGGTCGATCCCTTTGATAGGGAAATAAAAGAAGAAACTGTTGATGTGGTCGTAGACGAAAAGAGAAAGACTGCGAATCTGACGGAGCTAGGAAACCAAAAGGCCGAAAAGTATTTCGGACTTGAAAATCTATCCGACCCGGATAATATGGAGATAGCGCATCATATAAACCAGGCCCTTAAAGCTAGACATACTATGCATAGGGATATAGATTATGTCGTAAAGGATTCGGAAGTTTTGATCGTAGATGAATTTACAGGTCGTATAATGGAGGGAAGAAGATATAGCGATGGTTTACACCAAGCTATTGAGGCGAAAGAGGGAGTATCCGTTAAGAGCGAGTCTAAAACTCTTGCAACTATTACATTCCAAAATTATTTTAGGATGTATGCAAAGCTTGCTGGTATGACCGGTACTGCTAAGACCGAAGAATCTGAATTTTCTCAAATATACAATATGGACGTAGTCGAAATTCCGACTAATGAGCCTGTAGTCAGAAAAGATCTCGATGATGTAGTTTATGTGAACGAAGAGCAAAAATTCAAGGCCATTGTCGATGAAATAGAAAAGGTACATGAAAAAGGTCAGCCTATATTGGTTGGTACAATTTCAATAGAAAAATCTGAAACTCTTAGCAATATGTTAAAGAGGAGAAGGATAAAGCATGCAGTTCTCAACGCCAAGCAGCATGATAGGGAGGCTGAAATAGTCGCTCAAGCGGGAACTTATGATACTGTGACCATTGCGACAAATATGGCAGGTCGTGGTACAGATATAGTTCTAGGTGGAAATCCGGATGTAAAAGCAAAACTCGATATGAAGAAGACAGGTTATTCTGATGAAATTTTGGAACAGGTTGACAGTTTTGCAGACACTGACGATGAGGAAATATTATCAGCGAGAAAAGTATACAATGAACTTAAAGCTAAGTATAAGATAGAGACCGATGAAAATGCTAGAAAAGTAGTAGATGCCGGAGGTTTATATATAATCGGTACTGAAAGGCATGAGTCGAGACGTATCGACAATCAGCTTAGAGGTCGTTCAGGAAGACAGGGAGACCCCGGTACTTCTAAATTCTTTATTTCGCTTTCAGATGATTTAATGAGATTATTCGGCGGTGAATCTATACAGAGATTTATAGGAAGCAATAAATTCCCTGAAGATGAACCTATAGAGGCAAAGGTATTGACTGGGGCTATCGAAAGAGCTCAAAGAAAAGTCGAGGCAAATAATTTTGGGATTCGTAAACATGTATTGGAATATGACGATGTAATGAATCTTCAGAGAAATGTAATCTACAAGGAAAGAAGGGCCGTACTCGATGGAGAGGATATGAAAGCGAATGTAATGGCTATGCTGGAGCAATTGGTTGACGGTGCTGTCGATACATTCACAACTGCTGAAAATCCTGAAGATTGGGAGATGGAGGGACTGCTCAATTATCTTGAAGGAATATATTTGCCAAAGGGATCATTGAAGATAGTTTCAATCGGAGATTACACTAGAGAGAGTTTAAAAGAATATATAGTAGATATAAGCAAAAAATTATATAATGAAAAAGAAAAAGAAATAGGTTCTGAAACTTTCAGAGAAATAGAGAGAGTCATATTACTCAAGATAGTAGATAGCAAATGGATGGATCATATCGATGCAATGGATCAATTGCGCCAGGGTATAGGCCTAAGATCATATGGTCAGGAAAATCCCGTTAGAGCTTA
>JAUNVF010000060.1:0-1523 GCA_030537815.1 Tissierellia bacterium
ATCAAAGACAAAATACTTTTTTTGATTATTTAAATGCGATCGGAACATATCATTTGCTGTATTGTCGAAAAAATCGTCATTTACCACCATCTCGCCGTCGACCATGATGGCAGCTGTAAAGACTTCATCTGAACCGATTTCTTTAAAAGATATGCTTCTTTGGCCTTCGTCGATTTTTAAATATGTTATAAATCCCGAATAATCCGGCAATGTCTTTAATATTTCATTAAATAATGTCGTCTTGCCGATATCTCTACTTCCTGTCAGAATCAGATTTTTTTTATTTGATTTTCTATATGATTCTAAAGTTAATTTCTTTAATTTATCAACGCTTAATCTCTTATCCACTATTCTGCCTTCTTCAAAGTTGAGTTCATCAATAATTCATCAACTTCAGCATCTGTCAAATCATAATGATAGAATAGGCTGTAGAATTCTTTTGTAACTTCTTTCATATCGTAGTCAAATACTTCAGGATAAAGTAAATTGCCCAGCCATTTGATTCCCAATACCCTATTCACTGCTGGAGGTCTTCCCATCCAATTATATGGTCCCATAGGAACTTCATAGTAATTGTCATCTTTGATTGCCGATATATCAGACCAAAGGGGATCTTCAGCTACTGAATCATAAACTGAATTTGGACCGAAAATGATAAATTCCGGTTGCCAATTTAATATCTGCTCTATAGTAATCTCGTTTAATCCTGCTCCCGATGTTTCAGGAAGATCTGCGACATTTATTCCGCCGACTAAATTGATAACTTCGGCGTGAATCGATTGAGGTGGATTCGTTTGAAGGCCATTATCTCCCTCTCCATAATAAACTCTTATCTTATCTTCATCTGCGATTTTGCTACTGTTCTCTTTTGCTTCTTCCATAATATTGACGCAATAATTTCCGAGTTTATCCGCTTTTTCTTGCTGTCCTATCAAATCGCCGAGCATTTGATATGTCTGCTTCAGTATGGGAAGCTCAGCTTCGATGAATATCACCGGAACACCAGTTTTTTCTTGAAGCCCATCTAAGTCTTCCTTCATATTTTCGCCTTTAATTTGGCCGAGATCAACGATCAATTGAGGATTTGCTTCTATTAATGCTTCGACATTCAGGTCTGCTTTTTTTCCATAAAATGCGCCAAATTCTGGTAGCGATAAGTATTTTTCATCTATATACTTTTGCGCAGCTTTTCCGGGCAATCTGCCCCAGCCGATTAGAATATCGGGATCGAGCGAATAGATTATCATCTGCGCCATATGTCCTGAAGGAGCTATTCTTTCGATTGTCTTAGGAATTTCAACTTCTCTTCCAAGAGAATCGACGAAGATTCTCGTTTCAGATGAATCCTCTTTTTCATCTTTAGAGATATCCTTATCCTCTTCTTTTTGCTCTTCTTGCTCTTCCTGCTTTTCCTCTTCTTTAATTTCTTCTTTTTCCTGATCTTCTGCTGTTTGACTCTCATTTACCTGATTTGTATCTTCCGATTTGGGATTACAGGCTGTGATAAGAAAGACTGCAGCCAA
>JAUNVF010000060.1:1533-3705 GCA_030537815.1 Tissierellia bacterium
TCTTTTTCCAAAAATTTTTCATATTCTTCTCCTTTTCTAGAATTTATTTAAACACAAAGTGTTTACCGACATTTATTTATAAACTGACATCTTTTGGAATTGGTATTTGATATTCTCTCTTTTTGTTATGAGCTTTCAAAATCTCGACTTCGATACCATAGATTTTTTTCAATATTTCTTCATTTAAGACTTCTTCTGTCTTTCCGTATGCTTCTATCTTCCTATCGTGAATTATTAGGACCTTATCAGTATAAAGATATGCGTGTAGGGGATTATGCATTGATATCAGTATCGTATAACCTTTCTTAGATATATCGACGACTTTATTCATGACGAGCGATTGATTTCCAAAGTCGAGATTTGCTGTCGGCTCATCCATGATTAGGATATTTGCGTCCTGAATTATAGCTCTCGCTATTAATGCCAATTGTCTTTCGCCGCCACTTATAGTTTTATATCCTCTGTCTTCGAGATGCAGAATATTTAAATCCCCGAGTATCTCTCTCGCTTTTTTTATCTCCTTCTCCCTTGGAGATGAAAAAACTCCTATCCTCGATGCCATTCCCATGAGAACAGTATTCAAAACCGAATAATTATATGTGGGAAAATGCGATTGTGGGATATAAGCTAGATCTTTAGCCAATTCTTTTGAATTTAAATTTCTTGTATTTTTACCATTGATAAAAATATCTCCTGATTGAGCTTTTAAAAGCTTTAAGAGCAGTCCGAATAATGTGCTCTTGCCTGCTCCATTAGAGCCTAGAACACCAATAACTTCGGGTTTGTCTACTTCAAAAGAAATTCCGTCCAGTATATTTTCATCTGTGTATTTAAAAAATATCTCGTCTACTTTTATAATCATCAGCTCACCTCTTCCTTTAATAAGAGAATGAGAAAGACGGGCGCTCCCACCAATGAAGTTAGTATTCCTATCGGGATTTCAGAAGTCGTTAATATCCTCGCTATATCATCTATGATGAGGAGATAACCGCTACCTAAAAAAATACATGCCGGAATTAGGTATTTATAATCATATCCTACTATAAGTCTAGCAAAATGAGGTATGACCAGTCCGATCCATCCAATCATCCCGCTTATTGAAACTGAAGCTGCAGTTACCAAGCTGGCGCAAATTATACATATAATCCTGAGTATAGAAGTGTTTACCCCCATGCTTTTGGCTTCCTCTTCGCCCATTGTAAGTAGATTTAATCTCCATCTCAATAAAAAGATGGGTATCAGTCCGATTATTATAGGAATTGAAGCGAATTTTATGTCGGAAATCTTTATCGATGCCAGACTTCCCATCAACCAATATGTAATAGAGGGGAGTATATTTATCGGATCGGCTACTAATTTCAAAAAAGAAATCAATGAAGAAAATATCGATCCTATCATGATTCCTCCGAGCACCATGCTTAGAGTTTTATTTAATTTGCTAAATTTGCTTATATTATATGCTAGAAAGACAGCGAGAAGTCCAAAACTAAATGACATAGTAGCTATGCTGGCATATGCCATATTCAGTAGAATTCCCAAAGCTGCCCCAAAGCCTGCTCCTGATGATGCCCCTAAAACCTCGGGAGAGACCATCGGATTTCTAAATAACCCCTGATAGACGGCTCCAGCCACGGATAGCGAGCTTCCTATTAAAGTTGCTGCGATTATCCTCGGAAGTCTTACTTGAAACATGACTGTTTCTACTTCGTTTTTCCATGTCTTTTCTATGTAGATGAATTTTGAAGCGAAAACTTTTATTATCTCTGAAAAATTGATTTTATATCTTCCGATTCCAAAAGAGATGATGAAAACGAAGAGAGTAAATAAAAACATCAATGATAATTTAATTTTTTTATCTGTAGATTTTTTCATAGACTACTCCATAATTTTTAATATTATTATTCTTATTTAAGAATAATAATATCATTTGAAATCGATATAGTCAATTAATGATATAAAATATTTTTTTAATTTGAGATAAGGGGATTTTTTATCGCCATTTAAGATAAAGATTTATTTATCCGGTGAAAAATGATTAATTTAAATTATATTCACAATTAATTTTCGATAAATTCTTTCTGATTAAATCGATTAAATTTATGTAAACCGATGAATCAGGCATTCTAAAGCTGAATCGTCATTTTTTTAAAATTATTATCAA
The DNA here is from genome assembly GCA_030537815.1 of Tissierellia bacterium. GTDB lineage: Bacteria > Bacillota > Clostridia > Tissierellales > Peptoniphilaceae > Microaceticoccus. Next base: position 3,695 of record JAUNVF010000060.1, read on the forward strand.
AAAACACAATA
>JAUNVF010000029.1 GCA_030537815.1 Tissierellia bacterium
TCTTACCCTTAATTAAGATATAGGCTGATACTCAAAATTATTTACAGACCCTTTGCTATTCTCAAAATAGAATTATTAAGTATTATAATTATATGATTTTCATCTGTTCTACCATAATAATTAAAAGCGCTCGTTTCTGAATTATAATCTGTGCTAATCTCGGGTTTAGATTTTGGACTAGGAATAAGATTAGTTTAAGACTTTGGATTTTCTTTTCCCAATATCTCATTAAATACATCCCTTGAAATCAAATTTTCTACACCTAATATAATCAATTTATCGAGAGATTTAATTATTTAATTATTACACTTGACAGGGGTATAATATTAGGTTAAAATAACGGTGTTACTTAGAATCTTATAGAGGAGAAGAAATGACGAAATCTATTGGTGCGAGTTCAATTGAAACTAAATTTAGACTTATGAATACTGCTAAAGAAGAATTTCTAAAATATGGATTTAAAAATGCATCTCTTAGGAGTATATGTAAAAAGGCAGATATGACGACCGGTGCGCTGTATTTTCTCTTTGAGAATAAAGATGACTTATTTATCTCAATCATAAAACCCGTTATAGATGAAATGGAAAATATAGTCAAGGGTCATTTCGAATATAAAAAATGCCAACATGAGAATCATAGATATTGCAGTGAAGAGGATGATATTAAGTCTGCTTTAGAATTTATTGATTTTTGCTATGATAATATGGATATCTTTAATTTAATTATAGGCAATCAAGATCATCCTTATATTAAAATCTGTCTAGATAAAGTGATATCCGCTTTTGATGAGCAAAATAAATTTTTTATAAATTCTTTTAATAAAAGCGATGCTATAAAAGTGGACGACTCTACTATACATTGGATATCTCATATGCAGATTAATAGATTTATATATGTCTTTAATCATTGTATGTCGAGAGAAGAAGCTCGAAGGCAGATGGAGATTTCAATTAAATTTTTCAGGGGAGGTTTCCTTTCTATTTTAGAATTTTAATTTATATTTTATTTAAGGCTTTCTTTTATTGGAAGCCAATTATTAATAACAAAACATAACAATGTTATTCAGGAGGTGTATTATGTATTTAGTATTAAAAAAAGTAAATAAATCTTATGGTGACGGGGCAAATTATCAATCTGTATTAAAAGATGTGAATCTTGAGATTGAAAAAGGCGAGATGGCGATTATTTTAGGTCCTTCTGGGTCTGGAAAGTCAACTCTGCTAAATATTATCGGTGGACTTGACTTCGTTGACAGTGGCGAGGTTTATTTGGAAGATTTATGTGTAACTGATTTAAACAAGGATAAGATAATCGATTATAGGAGAGATCATATCGGTTTTGTTTTCCAATTTTATAATCTCGTTCCGAATTTAACCGTATATGAAAATATCGAGGTATGTAAATTTCTTACTAAAAATCCTCTTGATATAGATGAATTACTTGAAAATCTTGATTTAATACCGCATAAAAACAAATACCCCTCTCAATTATCAGGTGGACAGCAGCAAAGATGTTCTCTTGCGAGAGCTCTCGTAAAAAATCCGGATCTTCTTTTATGCGACGAACCTACCGGAGCTTTGGATAGCAAATCGTCATTGAATATGCTGGAATTGCTTGAAAAAATTAATAAAATATATGATACTACCATGCTAATAGTCACGCATAATGAGGCTATTAAGAGCATTTGCAATAGAATTATTGAAATAAAAGACGGAATGATAGTAAATAATTCTATCAATGATGAGATGATATCAGCTAAAGAACTCGTGCTGTGAGGTGAAATATGCAGAAATTATTATTTAAAAGAATTTTTAGAGATAGAAAAAATAATTTCAGATATTTTTCTCTATTTATTTTGATTTTAATATCTATGTCTATGATGCTCAGCGTAATGGGTGCCGCTTTGTCTGTAATATCTACTGTCGATAATAATTCGATAGAAAAGAATCTCGAAGATGGATGCTTTTCTTTATTTATTCCCATGACGGAAAAAGAAAAGGCGAGATTAGAAAATATGGGATTGAGTATACAGGAAAATTTTTATCTCGATTATTTGATGGAAGATGGCTCATTTGTAAGATGTTATAAAAATAGAAAAGATATCAATCAGATTAATATTTCCGAGGGAGATATGGCGACAGATTATGGAGAGCTTTGCTTGGAGCAAAATTATGCTAAGGCAAAAAATATCAAATTGGGGTCGGATATATTAATAGGTGATATCGAATTTAAAGTAAAGGGGTTTTGCTCTTCGCCCGATTATGATGCCGCATTAAAAGAATTAAATGATTCCGCTGTTAACAGCAATAATTTTGGAACAGCTTTTATGAATGAGGACTCATATAATAGATTATTGGAATCTGGAAAAGCGGATAGATCTGAAGAGTATTCATACTCTTATCTATTAAATAATTCAATGACGGATATAGAATTAAAAGATGAATTAAAAAAGATTAAGATAGATATAGATGATGTAGAAGATGAGTATTTTCAGTTGATGATGAAAGAGAAAGAAGAGGATAAAAACGAACTCTTAGATAAGACGGATGAGTTGAGAGAGGGCGGTTTTGAATTGACTGACGGCATCTTCAGTTTAAATTACGCATCGGATGAACTTAGAAATGGTTTGGATAGCATCGAAGCCCTATTAAAAAAGAATAGAGCAGATCAATTTGCTGAAGCAAATAAAGAGTATTTGGATTCTGTAAAAGAATTGAGCGAGGGTGCTGTTAAATTCAGATCTGGGCTTTACAGATATACCGAGAAAATTAAAGAATTATCGGATGAAATTTTTCCTACAGAGATAGAAAATCTTCTTGCATTTGTCCCAAAGGATTATAATCAAAGAATTGGAGCTTCTATAAATGATGTTGAGATCGAATTAAAATCAGTATCTTTTTCCGGTGTAATCATATTAATCCTTTTGACATATGTAATTTCTGTATTTGTCGTTCATTCGATAGAAGAAGAAAATAATATAATCGGAACCATGCTTGCGCTTGGAGTTTCAAGAAAAAATATAATGTTTTCTTATACATTGCTTCCCATGTTGATAACATTCATGGGAGGAGCTTTAGGAATACTGGTATCTATGTCAAAAATAGGAATTGAATATCAATTAAAAGAAAAGATAGACTATTATTCTATGCCTCCTATAGATATCAATATACCAACTTTCTTATTTATATATGCCTTGGTTTTGCCTCCTCTTGTCGCATATATCGTTAATAAATTGGTGATAAGAAAGAAGATTAATAGACCTGCGCTTGCCTTGCTTAGAAATGAACAGAAGATTAGGAAAGTAAAAGAATCGAATTTTGGGAATAGATTTGGCTTTATACGCAAATTTCAGTTTAAACAGTTTTGGAAGGAAAAAAGGAGTGGCTTTGCCGTCTTAATCGGGCTTTTTATGTCTTTAGTGATACTCCTTGTCGCTTTAAATACTTATGTATTTTGTGCCAAAATGAGAGATCTAAGCATACAGGATACTAAATTTAAGTATATGTACAGCTATAAATACCCGACAAAAGAGTTGCCGAAAGGTGGATTTGAAGCATATACTGAAAATCTCAAGAAAAAAATCATGGGCTATAATTTGGATATAAGTATTATCGGCATTGGAGACGACAATCCTTTCTTTCCTAAAATAAAAAGCGAAAAACAAAATGAAATAAGTATATCGACGAGTATAGCTTCTAAATTTAAATTAAAGAAGGGCGATAAAATTGTTTTAAGCGATGATTTAAATGATATAAACTATGGATTTACTATAGTTGAAATAGTACCTTATTCCGTAGGACTTACTGCTTTTATGGATATTGACTCTATGAGGGAACTTTTCGATAGGGATGATGATTATTATAATACTTTATTTTCTGATAAAAAGCTCGATATAGATTCTGGGAGATTATATAATATAACGACTGATGAGGAAATAGAAGAGACTTCAAATGTATTTATAATTCAAATGATGGAGTTTATCTACACATTAATAAGTACCTCGATTTTAATCACTATAATCGTAATGTATCAGATGATGAAAGTAATGATAGACAGGTCGTCCCATAATGTATCTTTGTTTAAGATATTCGGCTATAAAAATAAAGAAATAAGAAAACTATATATGGATGGCAATTTCTATTTGATTTGTTTAGGATCTATTATTACAATCCCCCTCGCAAAAATAGTCGTCGATGCCGTGTATCCTTATTTCGTTTCAGATGTAGCTTGGAGTACAGGATATGATTATCCATTTAAATATTATATAATCTTATTCTTGGGCATAATGCTCAACTATATAATAGTAAGAACTTTGCTAATGAGAAAAGTGAACAGCATCACTCCGGCTGAAGTTCTAAAAAATAGGGAGTAATTTGTCACAATATCCCAGTATATGCGTTATTATAACAAATAGCATTGAGGGGGAATTATGAAAAAAATCATAAGGATTTTAGCTTTTATAATAGCCTTAAATCTACTGGCATCTTGTACTAATCAAAGAGATATTGTAAATGGAGGAGAAATTGAAGTTCCGACGAGATCAAATAATAAAAAACTGACAAAACCTGAGTATCCCAATAAACCTGGAGATTATTTTGAAAGGTATACCGATGAGTATGAAAAATTTGTGGAAGAGCATCCTTTTCCAAATCAAATTAAGGATTCTCTTATTGCATTTACAGATGACACGGCAAAAATGCTTATAGAAGACGGAGAAAATCTAATTTATTCGCCTTTGTCACTCTATTATGCATTGGGGATGTTGAGCTATGGAGCATCGGGAGAAACTGAATTGGAATTAAAGAAATATATGCATTTTGATGGAGAAAATATAGAAGATGATTTAAAAAATCTCTATTTAAATGAATCTGAAGAAAATGATTATACTACGGTCAAAATAGCGAATTCTATTTGGATAAATAATAATTGTACTGATATAGAGCTTAATGATATCAATCAGGACTATCTCAAAACAATGGAAAATAATTTCTTTGCCGATATTTACAATGTCGACTATTCTGATATAAAAACTATTGAGGAAATGAATGATTGGGTTGATAAAGCTACTTTTAGCAAAATTCCAAATCCAATACAAGAGATCGACAAAGATTCAGTGATGAGTTTGATGAATACAATTTATTATAAGTCGGAATTTAAAGAAAAATTTAATATTAAATTAAATATCCAAGATGAATTTATCTCAAGTGGTGGAAATGCTTATATGACTGAATTTATGAATAAGTCAGATCATCATATGCCTATAAAAAGAGATGATGATTATATTTCTACATCTATAAAATTAAAAGGCGGTGAAATGCATTTTATATTGCCGATTGAGGGGTTATTGCCAGAAAATTTACTTAATAAAGGCAAATTTATAAAATCTTATTTTGAAAAAGAAATCGAATATAAAAATACAGATTTTTATACGCCTAAGATCGGTTTAAAACAAAATCATGATCTTTTAGAAAAATTACATTTAGATGAAATTTTGGGGAAAAACAGTAATACTAATTTATCGGGAATAATCGACTCTGAATTATTTGTTTCTGATATAAGACAGGATAATGTATTTGATATGGACGAAAAGGGAGTTCAAGCAGCATCTTTTACAATTGCAGATATTGACAAGACAGCAGCAATGCCTGAACAAGATGAGAAAATAGAAATTAAATTAAATAGACCATTTATATTTTTGCTGACTTTGGATAATGGAGAAATAGCTTTTGTAGGCTTGGTGAATAATATAGAATAATGAAATGACAGCTCTTAAATCGGGCTGTCATTTATTTATCTGACTGATATCTTAAATATATTTTCATATAATGATATAATACTTATGAGATTCATTTAAAGTTTTTACATATGGAGGTATATTATGAAAGATGGAGGAAAGAAAATAAATATCTATGCTCCGGCTGTAGGGAAGGTAGTTTCGATTAAGGAAGTTCCCGATACGGTTTTCTCAAATAGTTTAATCGGAGAGGGATTTGCTGTAAAACCTGAGGGTGGGATAATCACATCTCCAGTATCGGGTGAAGTTACGGTTATTCCCGAGACGATTCATGCGATTGGAATCACTACTGATAGAGGAGCTGAAGTTTTGATTCACTTCAGTACAAATTCGGTCGAACTCGAGGGGAAAGGTCTGTCGACTGAATTAAAGGTAGGCGATAGAGTCGAAGTCGGAGATATTATAATCAAATACGACGATGAGCTTATCAAGGATATCATCAAAGACACGATAACTCCTGTCGTCGTAACAAATATATCGGAATTTAAATACCAAATAAATTTGGATGCAAAACCGGGAAAGCCGGTAATGAAGCTTAAAAAAATTGAAAGATAGAGAATTTATGAATATGGCGATAGAACAGGCAAGATTAGCAGCTGAAATTGGAGAAGTGCCTGTCGGAGCGGTGATAGTAAGGGATGGAGTCGTGATATCTAAGGGATACAATAGAGTCGAGATAGACAATGATCCTACGAAACATGCAGAGATTATCGCCATAAAAAAAGCTGCTGAAATTCTAGGTTCCTGGAGACTGCTTGACTGTACGATTTATATAACTTTAGAGCCATGCGCAATGTGTGCCGGAGCGATAATCGCATCTAGAATAAAAAGAGTTGTCATCGGAACGCAAGATATGAAGAGGGGATGTGCGGGGACGGCTATTAATTTGCTCGATTTTGAGCCTTTCAATCATAAATGTGAGCTGGAAAGAGATATACTCAAAGACGAATGTAGCAAATTATTATCCGATTTTTTTGCAAAATTAAGAGAAGAGAAAAAGTCTAAAAATTTGCCGGGAAGCTAAGATTGGGAGTTTCGTTTGTGAATTAAATCTCTGCTAATTAATAATAATACTTAAAACTCATCTTCTTAATCAAGAGAAGATGAGTTTTTTTGATTTGATTATCCCCATGTATAGCCAACAAGGATAAATGTTAAGAATATGTAATATAAATGACTAAATGTATAAAAAAACATTTGAACTAATTAAAAATTCACGTATATCGCATAAATGCATACTTTAAAAACTAAATTATTAAATACTTAGCTGAAATAGTGATGCTTTTTAAAAAGCTTATGTATAATCATTCAATTATTTATTACAAAAATTCTTAATATATGAATGAAAACGATTCTGAATGATAGACTCAAATATATTAAAATTTATAATATTATACTTTTTATGCATAGAAACGCTTTCCTGACTTTATATATTTCTCAAATCTTGCTATAATAACTCTTAAGTATTCTTTAGCAATATAGAGTACAAAATATGATGAAGGAGAGATCAATATGAAGAGATTTAAAATTATGTGGCTAGCAATAGCACTAATGTTGATGTTATCCGCTTGTAGTTCAGGAGATACCGGCAAAGAAGAAGCAAAAAATGAGACGACTGAGTCGTCAGCCGAAAGTACTGGATCAGGCGATAAAATAAAAGTTGGAGGTTTAGGACCTCTTACAGGTGATGTTGCGATTTATGGTGTTACTGCCACTAATGGAGTTAAGCTCGCATTTGAAGAAATAAATGCGAATGGTGGAATTTTAGGAAAAGAAGTAGAATTTGTCCTATATGATGAAAAAGGAGATCCGACAGAAGCTGTCACTGCTTATAATAGATTAGTAGATGAGGGAATAGACGCTCTTATCGGTTCTATAACTTCAAAACCTACACTTGCAGTTGCAGAAGTTGCAAAAAATGACGGAATTCCTATGATAACCCCGACGGGTACTCAAAAGAATATAACAGAAGGAAAAGACAATGTATTTAGAACTTGCTTTATAGATCCATTCCAAGGAGTTATACTTGCAAAATTTGCTAAAAATGATTTAAATGCGAAGACTGTAGCAGTTATATCTAATACATCTGACGATTACTCTATAGGAGTTAAAGATGCATTTATAAAAGAAGCTGAAGCACAGGGATTAGAAGTTGTCGCTGATGAAGGTTATGGCGCATCTGATTCCGACTTTAAATCACAATTGACCAAGATGGTAGGCTTGAAGCCCGATGTATTGGTAATACCGGATTATTACAAGGTCGTTGCACTTATCACTTCACAGGCGAGAGAAGTTGGACTCGAGTCGACATTTATCGGACCTGATGGATGGGACGGAGTTTTAAGCACTCTTGACGCATCTAATATAGATGTAGTAGATGATTCGTATTTTACAAATCACTTCTCTGTAAAAGATGAAGCTGATAATGTAAAGAAATTCGTAGAGTCCTATAAGGAAGAATTTGGCGAAGAGCCATCAGCATTTGCTGCATTAGGATATGACACAGCATATATCTTAAAAGAAGCGATGGAAAAAGCTGGATCGACAGATAAAGCTGCCGTCGTAGACGCTATAAAAAATATTGAATTTAACGGTGTAACCGGAAAGTTAAGATTTGATGAAGAGAATAATCCTATCAAAGCTGTAACTATAATGAAAACTTTAGATGGAGAGTATTTATTTAATTCTGTCGTAGAATAATAAAGATTGGGATAGGAGGAGTTCGCTTTGTCGAGCTCTTCCTATAGCCTTTAAGACTGTAGATATTGGCAGGAGGAAAGATGGAACTATTATTACAAATTATCAACGGACTATCAATAGGCAGTATTTACGCCTTGGTATCATTGGGATACACGATGGTATACGGTATAGCTAAGTTAATAAATTTTGCGCATGGCGATATAATCATGATAGGAGCATATGCTTCGCTGCTTTTAATACCGTCGTTTGCGAGCATGGGACTGCCGCTTTGGATGACTGTATTTCCTGCGATTATAATTTGCGTTATAATTGGGATTTTAATGGAGAGGATTTGTTACAGACCCCTTAGAAATTCGCCGAGAATAGCTAATCTAATAACGGCGATCGGGATAAGTTTGCTCCTTCAAAATACGGTTATGAAGATATTTGGTCCGGACTTTAGGTCTTATCCAAAACTTTTCGACTACGACCATTTACAAATAGGAAGAGTCAGAATCGGCATCAATGTCATAATTATAATTTTATTAACGATTATACTGACGATCTTATTACAATTTTTTATGAAGAAGACAAAATACGGAAAGGCGATGCTTGCGACGAGCGAAAATTATATGGCTTCAAAACTCGTCGGTATAGATATAGACTTTACGATTATGCTGACATTTGCTATCGGAAGTGGACTGGCTGCAGTCGCTTCTATACTATATGTTTCAGCTTATCCTCAAGTGCAACCTCAGATGGGCTCAATGCTTGGAATTAAAGCATTTGTCGCTGCAGTACTCGGAGGTATCGGGATAATTCCCGGAGCAGTACTGGGAGGATTTATACTCGGTATCGCAGAGACTCTTACGAGAGCTTATATCTCATCTCAACTTGCAGATGCGATAGTATTTGGAATATTGATAGTAGTATTATTATTTAAACCGACGGGAATACTTGGAACAGATCAGAAGGAGAAGGTGTAATGAATAAGACAAAGAAAATTTCGTATATTACGACTGTAATCCTTTTGGCAGCTCTGTACTTTGTTCTTGTAGGACTTATGAATGCTGGAGTAATAACTAGATTTGTAAGGGGTATCTTAATTCTAATAGCGATAAATATTATACTTGCAGTTAGTTTAAATGTAACTGTAGGTTGTCTGGGGCAGATTACACTCGGTCATGCCGGCTTTATGTCGGTCGGAGCATATACTGCTGCGCTTTTTACAAAATCAGGAATCATACCCGGAATACCGGGATATATAATAGGAATAATACTTGGCGGAATAGTCGCTGGCTTTATCGGTATAATCGTCGGTGTACCGGCGCTAAGGCTAAGGGGAGATTATCTGGCCATAATAACTTTGGCCTTTGGAGAGATTATAAGAGTTTTGATAGAGTATTTTCAATTCACAGGGGGAGCACAGGGATTGGTTGGAATACCGATTTATCAAAACTTCACCATAATTTATCTCGTAATGGTGATATCCGTTGCGGCGATGTTCTCCATTATGACATCGAGGCATGGACGAGCAGTCCTGGCGATAAGGGAAGATGAGATAGCGAGCGATGCAGCTGGTATAAATACGACATTTTATAAATCATTTGCATTTACAGTATCGGCGATATTTGCCGGCGTCGCTGGAGCTCTTTACGCACATCATCTCGGAGTACTCGGAGCAAAGCAATTCGATTATAATTACTCGATAGCAATCCTAGTAATGGTAGTCCTCGGAGGAATGGGAAGCTTTACAGGCGCAACTCTTTCAGCTATAGTGCTGACTGTTCTTCCTGAAGCACTAAGGGGTTTCGACGACTACAGGATGATAATATATTCATTGATATTGATCATAATGATGCTATTTAGACCAACAGGACTTCTTGGAAGAAAAGAATTTGAACTTACAAGTATAATAGAAAGATTTCAAAAGAAATCAAGCAAGGCGATATGAAAAAAATTAAACAGGAGGTAACAATGCAAGCAATACTCACTGCAAGTGATATAGGAATAAATTTCGGTGGACTAAAGGCGGTTGATGATTTTAATTTGGCAATAGAAGAGGGAGAACTTGTTGGCCTTATCGGGCCGAATGGAGCTGGTAAGACTACTGTATTCAATATGCTTACAGGAGTATATGAGCCTACTGTTGGATCGATTTCGCTGAATGGTGTTAAATTAGACAAAGTAAAAACTCATGAGATCGTCAAAAAAGGAATGGCGAGGACATTCCAGAATATAAGGCTTTTCGGAAATTTGACTGTTCTACAAAATGTATTGATAGCCGGAAATCACGATATGAAATACGGATTTTTTGCCGGTATGTTTAGGACATTAAAATACTGGAAAGAAGAAAAAGAGATGACCGATAAGGCGATGGATCTTTTGAGATTTTTTGATTTAGATATATATGCTAACCAAAGGGCAAATTCTCTTCCCTATGGTCAGCAAAGAAAGCTTGAAATAGCTAGAGCTATGGCAACAAATCCAAAGCTTTTACTATTGGACGAGCCTGCAGCCGGAATGAATCCTAAGGAGACACAGGAGCTTATGGCTACCATAGCAAAATTGAGAAAAGAATTTGATATATCGATACTTCTTATCGAACATGATATGAAGCTCGTTCTTGGGCTTTGCGAAAGACTTGTCGTATTAGATCATGGAAAGATAATCGCTCAGGGTAATCCTGAAGATGTTGTCAATGATAAAGAAGTCATCAAAGCATATCTTGGAGAGGATGTGGCAGCTTAATGACGACTCCAATGCTTCAGGTCAAGGATCTGAATGTATTTTATGGAAATATTCATGCCATCAAAGGAGTATCGCTAGAAGTATATGAAGGAGAGATCATTTCTTTAATCGGTGCAAATGGTGCCGGAAAAACGACTATACTTCAAACTATCTCAGGAATAATAAGAGCCAAGTCTGGTCATATATACTATAATGGAGTAGATATAACCAAAACAAGAGCTCATAAGATACTCAGAATGGGAATAGCACAGGTGCCCGAAGGCAGGCAGATATTTTCCAATCTGACTGTATTAGACAATCTTGAACTGGGTGAATTTAGCATAAAAGCATCGCAGGAAGATAAAAAAGCTGAGATGGAGAGATTCTTTGAGAGATTTCCTAGAATGAAGGAAAGGGCAAATCAACTGGCGGGTACATTGTCAGGTGGAGAGCAGCAGATGCTCGCAATGGGTAGGGCTATAGCATCAAGGCCGAAGCTGATGATACTCGACGAACCGTCCATGGGACTTTCTCCAATATTTGTTAAGCAAATATTTTCAACAATAAAGACCCTAAGCGAAGAAGGTGTTACCATCTTATTGGTAGAACAAAATGCGATGATGGCACTCGGTATCTCCGACAGGGCATATGTGCTTGAAACGGGTAAGATAGTCATGGAAGGAAGTTCTAAGGAACTCGCCAATAATGAAAGCGTGAAAAAAGCTTATTTAGGAGCATAATTAATAATATCGAGTAGGGCGGACCAATTCACCCTACTTTTTTATTTAAATCGATTTAATTTCAATATAAACAGATTTTAAATTTAAATCGGCAATCATTTGCTTGATATGATTACAAATCAAAGCTTTTCTAGTATAATAAATTGAGGAGAGAATTATGAGATATCCCATTTTAAGTATAGATTCGAAAAAGTTAAAAAATAATATAGAGGTCATAAAGTCCATACTTGGTCCAAAAGTAAATCTCGTGGCCGTAACAAAAATGTTTTTAAGTGAACCGGAAATCGTAAAAATCTACTTAGAAACGGGAATTAATCTAATAGCGGATTCGAGGATAGATAATCTTAAAAAGATATCAGGACTCAAATGCCAAAAGATGCTACTTAGAATCCCATCTTTTTCAGAAGCTCAAGATGTCGTCAAATTCTCCGACATATCCCTCAATTCAGAATACGAAACCATAAAATACCTAAATAGATTTGCCCAAGAATTAAATATATTACACAGGATTATTTTGATGATAGATTTTGGAGATTTGAGGGAAGGATATTTTAATAGAGAAGAATTATTTTCTGATATAGAAAAGATAATCAAGCTAGGAAATATTAAGATTGAAGGAATCGGTTTAAATCTAAAATGTTATGGAGGAGTGATTCCGACCTCTTCGATGATGAAGAAGATTTCAATTTACAGGGAAAAAATAGAGGAAAGATTTGATATTGAAATTAAAACTATATCCGGTGGCAATTCATCTTCTATATATCTAGCACAAAAAGGGCAGCTGTATTCGGTAAATAATCTGAGGATAGGAGAGGCTATAGTCTTGGGAAGAGAGCTTGCATATGACAAGAGAATAGAGGGGACATATGAAGATATAGTGAGACTTAAGGCGCAGATAATAGAGATAAAAGAAAAGCCCTCAATTCCTATCGGTGAAACTGGGCTGGACTCTTTTGGACATAAAGTTGAATTCGTTGATAGGGGGATTAGAAAAAGGGCTATTGTAGCTCTTGGAAAACTTGATATCCCACTAGATTCGATATCTACTTTAGACGAAGATGCAATCATCTTAGGAGCCAGTTCTGATCATATGATAATAGATATTTCCGACTCCGATATAAAATATAAATTGGGAGATATAATAGAATTTAAACTAGATTACTCGGGCATTTTAATGGCTAGCAGCTCCGACTATATCGACAAGATTATAGTAAATGAGGTGTGATTTTGGATTTTTTAAATAATATAGATCCAGTTATTAGGACATTTGCAATGGCCATGCTCCCCGTGGTGGAGTTGAGAGGGGCGATACCTCTAGGGATCGCCATGGGTCTGACTCATTTTGAATCTTTGGTCATCAGCTTTTTAGGATCGATGATTCCCGTGCCATTTATTTTGACTTTATTTAGGCCCATCACATCATGGATGAGGAGTACAGCTCTATTTAAAAAGCTAGTCAAAAGAGTAGTCGACAGAACTATGGAAAAAGAAAAGACGATAAAAGATTTTGGACTTTTAGGATTATTGATATTAGTTGCAATCCCGCTCCCTGGGACAGGTGTTTGGAGCGGTAGCTTTTTGAGTTCTCTTTTAAATATAAGAAAGAGAAGGGCGATACCGATTATTGCAATCGGAAATATTATTGCCGGTATTTTAGTATTATCGATAACATTCGGAATAAGTCAGATATTTTGAGGTGAGAAATGATTAAATTAGCAGAAAAAGGCAATTTAGATAGAATAGTAAAGATAATAGAAGATGGTAAAGAGGCCCTAAGAGATATGGGAATCAATCAATGGCAGGATGGTTATCCCGACAGAGATGTTTTAGCCGCTGACATAGATAATCAAGAGCTCTATATATATCTGGAAGATGGAGAGATAATCAGCGTCATGACATTATTGACAGATTATGACAATGCATATGATACATTGGTCGGAGGCGAGTGGAAAGGTAAGACATATATTGCAGTTCACAGGCTATCTGTAGCAAGAGAGCATAAGGGAAAGGGCATATCAAAAAAGATGATATCATATGCTATCGAAAAGGCTTCAGAAATGGGACTCGACAGTATACGAATCGATACTCATATGGAAAATACCGTCGTAAAAAATATTTCAGATTCTTTTGGATTTGAATATAAGGGAGTCATAGAATTTGACGAAGGCGGAAAGGGCATAGCCTATGAGAAGATGCTAGAAAGAAAATTCGGAGTATATACAAAAAAGTTTGAAGAATTAAGCAATAAGGAAATATACGATATTTTGAGGCTAAGGCAGAATGTATTTATGATCGAACAGGATATAAAATTCGAGGATATAGACGGACTTGATCCTTTTTGCATACATATATTCGCTTATATAAAAGATAAATTAGCCGGATATATAAGGGTGATACCTGAACGTATAAGTTTTGAAGAACCTTCAATGGGAAGATACTGCGTTTGCGATGAAATGAGAGGATTGGGCATAGGAGGAGAGCTGTTTGAAAGGGCGATAAATTATATACATGATATTATGGAGAAGCCTATCATAAGGATACATGCCCAATCATATCTTGCAGAACCTTATAGAAGAGCGGGTTTTGAAATTGTCGGAGAAGAATATATCCTAGAGGGTCTACCTCATGTAGAAATGGTTAAAATAAAGAATATAGAAAATTAGTTTTAAATATCTCTTGAAAAAATCACTAAATAAAATGGCAATTTATTTTGGTAAAGATCTTGGAATTGCTATTATAATAAATCATAATAAAAAAGTTCGAATATTTTGTAATTCGAACTTTTTTATATATTCAAATTAGATTTGCAAGGATATTTATATCTAGCTGACAATTTTGATTAATTAATTTTCTAAGCTCGGCGATTAAAAAAATTTCGCATAATTTAATCATATAATATGAGATTTAAAAATCTCGATTGTTTATAAAATCTAAAATTTAAATTCCAAATAATCTCAGATAAATATCGGATTTTTTGATTGCAGAGCATAGAATTAGATTTTGATTTTTTCGAAATCGATTTCTCTGTAGATATTTACTCTTTTAATGCAAAATAGGATATTGTCTATTCGTGAATTATAGTATATAATATTTTAATTAAGGAGTGATTATGATGGGAAAGACATTAGCTTATAAGATTTTAGAAGAACATTTGATTGAGGGAGAGCTCGCCGTCGGAGAGGAGATAGCAGTTAAGGTCGATCAGACATTGACTCAGGATTCGACTGGCACGATGGCATATCTTCAACTTGAGGCGATTAATCCCAAGGAAGTTGCGACAGATTTATCTGTAGCTTACATAGACCATAATACATTGCAAGCTGGATTTGAAAATGCTGATGATCACGCTTTTATAGCATCGGCAGCAGCTAAATACGGCATAGTTTTCTCGAAACCGGGTGGCGGGATATGTCATCAAGTCCATTTGGAATGTTTTGGAAAGCCCGGAACTATATTGATTGGTTCGGATTCTCATACGCCGACAGGTGGCGGATTGGGAGCGCTGGCTATTGGGGCAGGGGGACTAGATGTTGCCGTCGGAATGGCAAAGGGCAAATACTATCTGACTGTTCCTAAAGTATATGAGATAAGGCTTACCGGATCTTTGCCTGATATGGTCAATGCAAAGGATGTAATCCTAGAGGTTTTAAAAAGGCTCACCGTCAAGGGCGGAGTCGGATATATAATGGAATATACCGGAGATGGAGTCGAGAATTTATCGGTAACCGATAGAGCGACTATATGCAATATGGGCGCGGAACTCGGAGCTACGACTTCTGTATTCCCTTCTGACAAGATAACTGAAGCATTTTTAGAAAAGCAGGGAAGAAAGGGCGATTATAGGGAATTAAAAGCCGATGAAGATGCGGTATACGACGATTCGATTACGATAAATATGTCGGAACTCGTACCTATGGCGGCAAAGCCGAATAGTCCGGATAATGTAGAAAAGGTAAGTGACGAAAAAATTAAGGTGGACCAGGTTGCAATAGGATCCTGCACGAATTCATCTTATACAGATATGATGAAGGTCGCAGAGATTCTTAAAGGAAATAAGGTTCATCCCGATGTCAGCTTGGTCATAAGTCCGGGCAGTGCGAATATATTGAGACAGCTCAGCGAAAATGGTGCATTGGCATCTATGATATCGGCGGGAGCTCGGGTTTTGGAATCGGCTTGTGGACCATGCATAGGAATGGGGCAAGCACCAAAATCATCAGGAGTTTCTCTCAGGACATTCAATAGAAATTTTAAAGGGAGATCGGGAACAAAAGATGCCAAGGTCTATTTGGTAAGTCCTGAAACGGCGGCAGTATCTGCTATAACCGGATATCTGACCGACCCTACTATTTGGGATGCCCCTGATGTTTCTGAACCGGAGACATATGGAAAGACGGAGCATTATTTTGTATATCCAAAGCCGATCGAAGAAAGGCCGAGAGAGGTCGTAATGGGTCCGAATATCAAGCCCTTTCCAATAAAAGAAGAACTCAAAGATAAAATAGATAAAAAAGTAATATTTAAGACGGGGGATAATATAACTACAGATGATATAGTGCCTTCTAATGCTAAACTGCTTCCGTACAGATCAAATATTCCTTATCTTTCATCATTTGCTTTTACAACTTTGATAGATGATTTCAAGGATAGAGCTGAGAGAAATGGTGGGGGAATAATCGTAGGCGGAGAGAATTACGGACAGGGATCATCTAGGGAACATGCTTCGCTTGTCCCACTTTATTTGGGCATAGAAGCCGTTATAGCGAAGAGTTTTGCCAGGATTCACAGATCAAATCTTATAAATTCGGGGATATTGCCATTGGTTTTCAAAGACCTGAAAGACTATGATCTCATAGAAGAAGGTGATGAAATCTCGATTTTAGATTTGCTTAGCAATATAGGCTACAAAGATGAATTCAATATAATTATAAAAAATAAATCTATCGAGATACCGGTAAAGCTTATAGTTTCTAAAAGGGAAGCTGAAGTCCTTAGAGCAGGAGGTTATTTAAATGCGTCAAAATAATGAAAAATTAAATATAACATTGATTCCCGGAGATGGCATTGGTCCGGAAATCAGCAAATCATTCATGGATATCATGGATATCTTAATGCCGAATATAGAATGGGAGGTCTTTTCTGCCGGCGCTCAAGCTTATGAGGAGAATGGCATCTATCTTCCCGATGAATTATTTAAAAGCCTAGAGAAAAATAAAATAGGGATAAAAGGTCCGATAACTACGCCCATAGGCAAGGGATTTTCAAGCGTAAATGTCGAGCTGAGAAAAAAATACGATCTTTACACGAATTTCAGGCCTGTAAAAAATCGCGGTAGTATAAAGACTAAATTCGAGAATGTAGATATTCTTATATTTAGAGAAAATACCGAGGATCTGTATGCGGGTGTTGAAGAGCAAATTTCTCCAACAAGAGCTCATTCTATAAAAATAATAACTGAAGAAAAGTCGAGATTACTCGTTGAAGATGCTTTTAAATACGCTGAGAAACATGGCAAAAAGAAAGTGACTGTAGTAACCAAGGCCAATATAATGAAGAAGACGGACGGTTTGTTTTTAGACACTGCAAGAGATGTCGCAAAGAAATACCCTTCAATAGAGTTGGAGGAGCTACTCGTCGACAACATGTGTATGCAATTAGTAATGAGACCGGAAGATTTTGAAATAATAGCTACTGAAAATTTATATGGAGATATACTTTCTGATTTATGTGCGGGATTGGTTGGAGGTCTCGGACTTATTCCGGGGGCAAATCTAGGTAAAGATATGGCGATATTTGAAGCCTGCCATGGATCTGCGCTCGATATAGCCGGACAAAACAAGGCGAATCCAACCGCCATGCTGCTTTCAGGAGCTCTAATGCTCGACTATATAGGAAATTCCGATGAAGCTAAAATCTTGGAGGAAAGCATAGAAGAAGTCTTGTCTCATGAGGAAAATTACACTGCCGACTTGGGAGGGAATTGCTCAACTACAGATTATACTCAAAAGATAATTGAGGAAATCAAGAGGAGAATCTCATGACGGCAAAATGTAATAATGATAAGAGAATAGAAGAACTCGTCGAGATAATAAAGGAAAAGTCATTTATCACACCAGAACTTTACGACAAATACAAAGTCAAAAGAGGACTTAGAAATAAAAATGGAACCGGAGTTTTGGTAGGAATAACTAAGATTGCCGATGTCGTGGGATATGAGTTTATAGACGGAGTTAAAATGCCATGCGAAGGCGACTTAAAGTACAGGGGCTATAGCTTATTGGATATAGTCAAGGATGCGGAAGAAAATGAGAGAAATATATTTGAAGAGGTAAGCTATCTCCTCTTATTTGGTTCTCTTCCAAATAGAGAACAGCTTGACCATTATAAGGGACTTTTGAGGGAAATGAGAACTCTGCCGCCTTCTTATTTAGAAGATGTAATATTAAAGACTCCGGGCAAAAATCTGATGAATAAGATGATGCAGTCGGTGCTTTCGCTATATGTATACGATGATTGCGCCGAGGATACAGATACATTAAATGTCCTCACACAATCGCTCAGCCTCATAGCTAAGATGCCGCTGATAATGGCTTATTCATTTCAAGGCAAGAGGCATTATATAGACGAATACTCGCTCGTCATTCACAGGCCGATTGCAGAATACAATACTGCAGAAAATATTCTGCATATGATAAGGAATAATAAGAAATTTACTAAAGAAGAAGTAGATATTCTCGATATATTAATGGTGCTTCATGCAGAGCATGGTGGGGGTAATAATTCTGCTTTTGCAACTCATGTCGTATCATCAGCAGGCACAGATACCTATAGTGCTATAACGACCGCATTGGGAGCTTTAAAAGGCCCGAGACATGGCGGAGCGAATTTGATGGCGAAAGCCATGATAGAAGATATTAAAGAAAATATATCGGACTGGGATGACAGGGAAGAGTTGAAGCTTTACCTTGAAAAGATACTTAAAGGAGAAGCTTTTGACAGATCAGGACTAATTTACGGTCTGGGTCATGCCGTATATACAAAGTCAGATCCTAGGGCGGTTTTGCTTAAAGAAAGAGCAGAAAAATTATCGAAAATAAAGGGATACGAAGATTCTTTTGCCCTTATTTCAGCAATTGAAGAAATAGGAGGAAAATTATTGACTGAGAGGCGAAAGATAGATTATCCGACTCCGGCCAATATCGACCTCTATTCAGGACTCGTCTACGAGATGCTGGACATACCGCAGGAGCTTTATACTCCTCTATTTGGATTGTCGAGGACAACAGGCTGGTGCGCTCATAGACTTGAACAGATTATGGATAAAAAGATAATGAGACCGGCATATATTTCTTTGAATGCCCCTAGGCAATTCGTTAAATTAGAAGACAGATAATCATTAGTCAAAAAAGTATAAAAAGTAGAGGATTATATCGAAAATCCTCTACTTTTTAATTGTACGATTATGATGATATCATATTATAATTGATTTATATTGGGTAATATACAATTATGAATATTATTTAAGACGACTTATTAGATTATATTTAAAAACTTTTTAAAAAATACTTGCAATTAAGATAAAAAAATAGTATAATATTTATAGGTCAGAGAAAGTCAGGAGGAATTATGGAATATAAAGATTATTACAAAATACTTGGAGTTGACAAAAAAGCATCGACTGCCGAGATAAAAAAGGCATATAGAAAACTCGCTAAGAAATATCATCCGGATATGAATTCAGGTGATGCAAAAGCCGAGAAAAAATTTAAAGAGATTAATGAGGCCTATGAAGTTTTAGGTGATGATGAAAAGAGAAAGAAATACGATATGTTCGGATCCAATTATAATTTCAGTGGCGGCCAAAACTTTGATCCAAGTCAGTATGGATACGGTGGATATACTTATTCGACCGGTGGAGACAGTGCTGATTTTTCTGACTTTTTTAATTTGATTTTTGGAAGGGAAGGTTTTGGATCGAGATTTGCTTCGGGTGCAAAATCTTCAGCTAAAGATATATTTGGAGGTTTTGGAAGGACGAAGGCAGCGCCTAGAAATAAATATGAAACTAAAATCTCTATAAAACTCGAAGAGGCTTATAAAGGCGTTGAAAAGACGCTTAATCTTGAAATAAATAACCAGAGCAAACAATTGAATGTGAAGGTCCCAAAGGGAATTTCTCCCGGTAAGAAGATAAAGATAAGAGGAGAAAAGATTGGGCTGGATAATTCAGATATTTATGTAAAAATTGATATCATACCTTCGTCGATGATTTTAGATGGAATCAATACAAAATCTGATCTCAATATAAAGCCATGGGATGCCGCATTAGGTTCCAGTGCAGTAGTCAAAACTCTTGCAGGAAAAGTGAGGGTCAATATCCCCAAGGGGATAAGAAATGGCAAAAAAATCAGAATTCCCAAAAAGGGATTCACCGATATGAAGGGAAATACAGGAGATCATTATATAAATATAGTAATAAATAATCCATCAGAATTGAGCGATGAGCAGATTAAATTATATCAGCAGCTCAGAGAGATGGAAAAGGAAACCGAGAAAGTAAATTAAGAAAGGGTGAATAATATGGATACAAATAAATTCACTAAAAAGGCCGTAGAGGCCATTCAAGAATCACAAAATATAGCCATTAAAAACGGAAATCCAGAGTTGAACGAGCTTCATCTTCACCTCGGTTTAATCGAAGACGGCGATTCATATATCAGAAAAATACTGTCTCTTATGGGAGTCGATATAAATCTATACTACGATTCTGTCAGAAATAAGGTAGATAGATTACCTGTTCAAGATGGAGGCGAGAATTTATATCCAACCACAAGTTATCAGAGAGCCCTTTTAAGAGCTGAAGATGAGATGAAGTCGCTGGGAGATTCATATATTTCTGTAGAGCATATATATATGGCTATACTAAAAGACAGAAATACTGAAAGTTCAGAGATTTTTAAGAAATTTAAAATCAATTATCAAGCATTTAAACAGACTCTTTTAAGCGTTAGACAGGGACAAAAAGTTGATTCAGACAATCCACAACATGGTGGAGAATCCGTATTGAAAAAATACGGACGAGATTTGACTGAAGAAGCGAGAAAGGGAGATATAGATCCTGTAATAGGAAGAGATGACGAAATCAGACATACGATAAGGATTCTATCTAGGAGAACTAAAAATAATCCCGTCCTGATAGGAGAGCCGGGGGTCGGTAAGACCGCAATAGTAGAAGGATTAGCACAGAGGATTGTAAATAATGATGTTCCGGAATCGCTTCAAGATAAGAGCGTATTCGCACTCGATATGGGTTCGCTTATCGCCGGTGCTAAGTACAGAGGCGAATTTGAAGAGAGATTAAAAGAAGTTTTAAAAGAGATTGCAGATTCAAATGGAAAAATCATACTCTTCATAGATGAGCTTCATACTATAGTCGGTGCCGGTAAGACAGACGGAGCATTGGATGCTTCTAATATGTTAAAGCCTATGCTCGCAAGAGGAGAGATTCACACAATAGGTGCTACGACCTTAAATGAATACAGAGAATATATTGAAAAAGACGGAGCACTCGAAAGAAGATTCCAAAAAGTAATGGTATCAGAGCCGACAGTAGAGGACACGATTTCGATTTTAAGAGGAATTAAAGAAAAATACGAAATTCACCATGGTATAAGGATATCAGACAATGCAGTTATAGCTTGTGCGACATTATCAGATAGATATATAACAGATAGATTTTTGCCTGACAAGGCTATAGACTTGATGGACGAAGCTTCTTCCATGGTTAGAACCGAAATCGACTCAATGCCCGCTGAAATGGATGAGATGAGAAGGAGAATCCTACAGCTTGAAATAGAAAAAGTTTCACTCAAAAAAGAAACAGATGAGCAGTCGAAGGACAGACTTCAAGATCTCGAAAGGGAAATCGCAGAGCTAAAAGGAGAATACGACAGCAAGGCTGCGGCATGGGAAGATGAAAAGCGAAGTATAAATAAAGTAAAAGAATTAAAAGAAGAAATAGATAATGTAAGAAAAGAAATAGATGAAGCGAATAGGAGTTTTGATTTTGAAAAGCTATCAGAATTAAAATACGGAAAGCTCGCTCCCTTGGAATTGCAATTGGCGGAAGCTAATGAAAAAAATGAGGAGAGAGAGAGCATGCTCAAAGAAGAAGTAACCGAAGAAGAGATAGCAGAAGTAGTTTCAAAATGGACCGGAATACCGGTTAAGAAACTCGCAGAATCTGAAAAAGAGAGAATCTTAAATCTAGGTGATATCCTTCACAATAGAGTAATCGGACAGGATGAAGCCGTTGAAGCTGTGACAGAAGCTATAATAAGAGCCAAATCAGGTTTAAAATCTCTCAACAAGCCGATAGGTTCATTTATATTCCTAGGTCCGACAGGAGTAGGAAAGACAGAACTAGCAAAAACTCTTACAGAAGCATTATTCGATGACGAGAGAAATATGATAAGAATAGATATGAGTGAATATATGGAAAAACACTCGGTCTCAAGGCTTGTGGGAGCGCCTCCGGGATATGTAGGATATGACGAGGGCGGTCAATTGACAGAAGCCGTTAGGAGAAAGCCATATTCAGTTGTTTTATTCGACGAGATAGAAAAAGCGCATCCCGATGTATTTAATATTCTACTTCAAGTTTTGGACGATGGAAGGCTAACCGATAATCAGGGAAGAACCGTAGACTTTAAAAATACAGTCATCATCATGACTTCAAATATAGGTTCACATTATCTTATGGAAAATGCCACTGAAAGCGAAGAGATTTCAGAAGAGATAAGAGATCAGGTCATGGATGAAATGAAGCTAATGTTCAGACCGGAATTCATAAATAGAGTTGACGATATCGTGATGTTTAAGCCTTTGACAAGAGCTGATATAATGAAGATCATCGACCTTCAAATGCATGATATTCGTGAAAAACTCGAAGACAGACAGATTAAGATAGAGCTTTCTGAAGATGCCAAGACCTTGATTTTAAACAGAGCTTACTCACCACAATACGGTGCAAGGCCCGTCAAGAGATTCCTTCAAAAGCATATTGAAACAAAACTCGGCGTAGATCTGTTATCAAATAAAATTACAGATAAAGATCATGTCGTAGTAGAAGTTGAAAATAAAGAGTTGATATTAAGAGTAAAATAAATCTAGATTCAGATTATAAATAACGAAAAGAGCCACTGCAAATGCAGTGGCCCTTTTAGATTGAGTGATTAAAAATCTTTATTTTGTATGGCAGAACTCAGGCTTTTTATGCTATCTGTCAGCTGCTCCATCTTGCTTTCAAGCCTTACTAGGAGATATACTGAGAGAGCTATTGGAAAGCCTAGATTTGCAACATACTGAAGTATTTCTTCCATTTAAATCACCTATGCTATCTCGTATTCAGTTATTGTGGTTCTAATCTTTCTCGCTCCGGCAGTTCCTGTAATATCGAGATTTTTATTAGAGAAAATATCCTGATTCAATATATTTCTCATCGCCATCGAAATCTTTTCATCATCGAGATCTTCTTTTGGATCATCGATTCTAATTACGAAATTTCCGTCAGCAGCATCTTTAAACTTCAATTCCAATACAGTTTTTATCATCTAAGCCCTCCTTATTCTGTTAATATTGCTTCTTCAATTCTCAAGACATTTAATACCCTTTTATTTTGGAGTTCGACAATCTCCTTTGAAGTATTGAAAATAGCGTCAACAGTTGCATCTTCCTTAACTCCGCTATAAGTCTTATTTATTCTTTTAATCTTTCCATCGACAACTCCTCCGTCAAGGACGAGTTTTAATTTCACATTTTCTACATTTTTTATTGCCATTATTTCATCCCCTTTCAAATCATATATATCTATACGAGAAATCTTTTACCATTTTAATTTTTATCCTGCAAAAAATCCCTCAATTTCTTTACAGCTCTCGTCTTATTATTGACGACAGTCCTATAAGATACATTCCTTTTCTCGCTTATATCTGAAATACTTAGATTATTGAAGTAGAAGTCGATCACAGTAGATTTTTCGATATCCGTAAGCGAATCCATTGCAATTCTTAAATCCTCAATTTCTTCACGGCAAAGAAAATCACTTTCGATATCATCATCCGACTCAATTATATCGATGAGAGATAGCCCGTCTTCATTTACATCATCTAAAGAATAATCTTCGCGATCTCTATTTCTATTTAAAAAATAGAATTTAAGCATCATCTTAGCATAGCCTAAAAAGTGGACTCCACTACTAGGATCATAGCTTTTAAAATATTCCAAAAGCTTGAGCCTACCATCTTGAACCAAGTCTTCATAGAGATAATTTCTATTATAATATCTCTTAATGCTCGCCTTTATAAGAGGTTCAAGCAATAATAATATATCTTCAATATCCTCCTTTGATCCATTTAAAGCCCTTTCAATCATTAAATCGTCGATAGCTTTTTTCATAATTGCTCCTTTAGAGCAGTCGACTGCTTTCTATTACCGGTAATTTAATCATATGCTAATGGCAGGATTTAGTTAAATGGTTAATATCTTTGAAAATAGCCGTTTTAAAGAGATTATATTATTTATTCACCAAATAAAAGAGACAATAACTATCTTGACAAAAGAACATATGTTCGATAGAATTTAATTAAAAATCATAGGAGGAAAGATATAGTGAAGCGAGAAGAATTCAGAAATCTTTTAAAAAGGGGAATAATTGCTATTTCGCCTGTATATGAGAAAGGAATAGGCGATGTCACTAAAATTAAGCTCGAAGATGGAGAAGAGACAATAGATAGAAATATCAAGACAGTAGTCGAAAATATCGCCAAGACATTTATGCTTGATTTGACCGAGAGCAGGAGATATTATGGGCAATATCTCGACAAGAAAAAGAATATACCCTTAGTATACAACTCCGATAATATCTATATCGTAGTCAAGACGAGATATCCAATAGGTATAAATGACGGAGCGATGTCATATGTAAACTGTAAATATGTAAAAGGCTCAGAGGGAGGAGTGATTAAATTAAACAATGGAGATGAGATAAAGACTTTCACATCGGATAGAACGATTAGAAAAAATTTAAAAGAATTAAATTATATCCTGAGAGATCTGGAATCGAGATCGGTTTAAAGTTTCTAAACTTCGCCACCTTTCTTTGAAGAGAGCCGGTCTCTCTTTTATTTTTTAAAATTAGGAGAATTGAGGGAGAGTTTTCGCTTATGGGTTTATTTATAAGAAAAATATAATTGCAATCTTTTGTAAATTTATTTAAGCTAAGATATTGATAGCATGGATTTTTTAACAAAACTATTTCATATCTTATAATCATTTTAAACAAGTCAAAGATAATAGAGAAGAGATTTATTTAAATAGTTGATAATAAATTTTTTGATAATTTATAAAATATATGAGTAGAGAAAAGTCGAGAATAAAATAGTGATATAATTGACTCTTTTAGAGAAACAAATAAAAATCATGGAGTATCTAGATCAGATTATTGAAACGAGAGTTACAGATTCTATGATTGTCTCTTATTATAACTGGGATAAATCCTAATATATGAGATGATGAAAAGTCAAAAACCAAACAAAAGAAAAAGAACGCAGGATAAAAGAGCTTACGCATAAGGCAAATTACTATGATAGATTTGTCGACAAAAAACTACTCACGAAATTTAGAAATACAGCAAAACAGATTCATCTGCTAAAAGGTATTTATTGATTACTTTCTAGAATATCAATATCTATCGAGATAAAAAAGGCAGACTATTGACTAATTCTCGAAAAAATTGGCTATTTTGAAATTAAAGAGTATAGAGAAGATGAATTGCCCATTGGTATACAGACGATGATTACACCAAAGAGCAGAAAGTATTTTTAATCCTTTTAGGAGGTAGTTTGCATTGTGATGACTAAGACTGTAGAAGATATAAAAGGTCTTGTTAAGATAGACAACTCCAAAGCATTTTTGTTGAAAGTCCTGCCATATATAGGCTTTTTTTATTTGGGAAATATCTTCTCACATCATGTTCGCTCTTATTTAGGTGCAGATGTCATTGACCGAATCTTTCAGGCTAAATTAGAACTTCGGAAAATGAGCTATCATCCCAGTTTACTCCAAAGACTTGCTTATTTGACTTGCATTTGCTGGTCTGATTAAGTTTATTGTCTATACCAAAGGTAAAAAGCAAAGAAATTTCGATAGGAAGAGGAATATGGTTCAGCAAAATGGGTTGCATAATATTAACTGCAAAGGAGTGATATAGACACAAAAAAGGAGGATAATGTCATGATAGAATACATAAATAAAATCACAGCACTATACTTCCGCCTTTCAGTTGGTGATGAAGATAGGGACGGTGGCGAGAGTAATAGCATAGTCAATCAAAAAGCATTTTTAGAGAGGTTTGCAAGAGGGCAAAAGCTGATGAACATTCGTCAATTACGAGACATGAGCATGAAGGAAAAATGTACAAAAACTTTGTCTTGAAGTCGTACAACAAAATAGAAAATAAAAAAGAAAACGATGAGGAATAATATGGAGTTTTTCACATAAGAAGTTAATATATTAAAGATTTTAATAATGGCAGTAGTTGTAGGATTATGAGCATGGGGTGTTATCAACCTTAGAAAAGGCTATGGTAAGATAAATTTAGTGTAAAGAGTCAAGGCATCAATCATTTGGTACAAAATAAAGAGGGCAATACAAGCAAGAGAATTAAATTAATAAAAAAAGAAAAGGCTATATTTCAAGATAGAAAATAAATGATATAATGTAGATAGTTTTGGAAAATAAAAGAAAGAACTTTTAGATTGACTATAAAAAATTGAGTGGATAAAAATGGGCATCAGTTACAGACTTGTATGGATAGAGTTAGCTAAGCGTGGGATGGGTAAAGTGGTATTTTAAAACTTTGCTGAGATTTCTGGAAATCTATTAGCTAAATTAGGGAAAAACGAGTACATCTCAATGAAAAATTTAGAACAGATTTGTAGGAAGATGGACCTGTCAACTAATGAAATCATTGAATTTAGTAATGTTGAAAATGAGTAATTTATCGCATATAAAATGTAAAGTAATATTGGACTATATTAATCATCTTAAAGAAATACATAGCGATGATGACAATATCATTGGTTTAAATAAAATTGAAACAGCATTAATATAAAAACACGAATTGGTATGGCAAAGATATTGAGAAGAAGTCGATATAACACTTTTGGACAGTATGCCTTTTTACAGAAGTTGAGAGAATTAAGATTATAACTGAGAAAAAGTTGACTTA
>JAUNVF010000030.1 GCA_030537815.1 Tissierellia bacterium
ATACTCATCTGGCTCTCTATCGCATTTAAATCACTTTTATATTTTTCATTTAATTCAACCTGTTCTTTTAAATCGGATAAAGAATTTATGCCCAGTCTTTCATATTCCCTTGACAAATAATTCTCGTCTTTCCTTAAATTCTCTTTTATAGTTTCAATGTCTACTTCTTTGTTTTTTACTTCAAACTCCAATACATCCTCAATATTTAGCTTTACATAAGATCCTAGTTCTATCTCTTGATCTCCAAATTCTATCTCACCCAAAGCATTTTCAAGTTTTATATTAAAATCCTTATTAATAATTTTAATTCTCGATATTAGATTTCCTGAATTTAATTTTGACCTATTGAGCTCGATATCATTCTTTATCTTTTCTAAATACGACAGCTTTTGCCTGTCCTTACCTTTTAAAAACTGAATCTCCTTAATTATATTATCAGCTTTTAATCTCAATTTATCATAATCTTCGACAATTCTTTCCAATTCTCTTTTCTTTTCAAGTTTTGATATACTATCTAAATCATTTTTCGCTTTTTCTAATTCAGAATTCAAGACTTCTAATTCTTTCTTATTTTTATCTATTCTTATTTTATACTCAGGCCATTTCTCGACGACTTCTTTTAATTTTTCCTCTTCTTTTAGATATTCTTTAAGATCTCTTTCTAAATTATCTCTCTTCCTTATATCATCTGATAACTGATCCATTTTTTCCTTATCGTCTCTCAATTTATGCATCAATATGTCAAGTTTCTTTAGCCTATCCCCGGCTTTTTCAAATCTATCTTCTTTTTCTCTAGTTATGGCCATATCTCTAATCAGTCTCTCTTTATCATAATAGCTGGATAGTATTTTTCCCACGCTTATCTTATACGGATTATTTATCCCTCTATTATTTTTAGGCCTATTTGAAACTATATCCCAATTGCTTGATAATTCCCTAATTTTTTCATCTATGATTAATTCCAATTCATCGATTGATACGCCGTCCAGTTCCATAACTGCCTTTGAAAAGAAATTTCTTACCTCTCCCTTCAAATTGTCTTCTTTTAATATCGTATATAAGCTCTCGCTTAAATCTCTTTGCGAAGAAAAGAATATATATTTAAAAGTAGCAGCGCCAAATCCCATTAATTCTTTGAGATTTCTCTTGATCATCTCTTCATCTCTGTAAGTCCTACCATCAGAGAATTCAAGCATACTATTGGCTTCTGCTCCCCAAGATCTCATTATTTTAAAATACAAATCCTCTTTTTTTAAAATGACTTGTGCGTCTATAGTATCAGATTGTTTTGGAAAATAATTATTTATAAAATCTCTATCTCTAGTTTTGTGTAATCTTGACGACTTGAATATAGTATAAAAAATAGCATCTATTAAAGTCGATTTTCCGGCTTCATTTTCCCCATATAATACATTTAATCCATCCTTAAACTCATATGACCTCGACTTAATACCCGCAAATTCATCTGTCTTAAAAGATACTATCCTCATCTTCTTACCTCTTCCTTACAGGATTCGATCAAATCAAATGCCATTTGAACAGCCATCTCATCATTCTCCAGTTTTTCAAGCATTTTAAAAGGAAATGATCCCTCCATATAAAAATCCGCTATTGCATCCTTAGTTAGTCTGAGTTTTAAGTCATCATCTATTATATCAAAATACAATAGAGAATCTGATAAAATCTTGTAGTAATCAGATCGCCTCTCATATATTTCCTTTTCCAAATAGCCTTTAAGATTAAGTCTCAAAAGCATTTTTTTATTTTCGTTTGTATTTAGCTTGTCAATCAAGTCTTCAAATTCACGATCACCCGATATATATTCGATCATATCTTTAAATCTGTATTCTCCGCTTATAAATCTCTCTGAATTAAGCTTTTTATCTTGATTGATATCAATTAAAAATCCTGAGCCACCATATCTATAATTCATTCCATCCGGTTCATGAGTTCCTGCATTGAATATCCTATCCTCACGAGCCTTACCATCTTCCGGATAAGGTATATGAGTATGACCGAGAAGCCATATATCCATATCTATCGAATTGAGCTGTTCTCTGGACATATAAAAATAATTACCCTCTAAATCAGGAGTTATACCCTCAAAAGCTCCATGGGCAATGCCGATATTGATTTTCTCATGATTTATATCCGAATTGACAATCCAGTCGAGATTATTTACTTTTCCATGCTTACTCTGACAAAAAGCCGGATATATATCTGCATTAACGCCAAATATATCCAATTGATATTTTCTGAATTCATTTAAAATCAATGTCTCATCAGACATATACTCGTAAAATTTTTCCCATAATCTCTCATTGCCGCTATAATAATCATGATTTCCTGGCAAGATCAAAACTGCATTGCCGGTAAATTTCCTAAATATATCACATGCTTTTTTTATCAATTGATTTGATACATTCAAAGTATTAAACAAATCGCCAGCAACGACGAATAAATTTGCATTTTTGTCATTTGCGAATTCGACCATCTTTTCCAATGTCGTAACCCTAGCTTCTATCAATTTGCTCCTGACTTCTTCTGGGTATTTTGTAAATGTCATTCCAAGATGATTGTCTGAAGTATGGAATATCCTAATCATCATATCCCTCCGCATTCGATCATTTGCAAAATATTTTCTATTCTATAGACAGCTCTAGTAATCTTCTCATTCGAGATGATACAACTATCAATTCCATAATTTATAGCTCCGTCAATATCCGAAGTTTCAGAGTCTCCTACCATAAGCATTTCCTTCCTATCAGGCTTTCCCATTCTTTTTCCAGCAATCTCAAAAAACCTCTTGTCCGGTTTGCTGAATCCAATTTCTTCAGATATGAAAAAGTCTGTAAAATATACATCTAGTCCCGAGTTTTTTATCCTATTCATTTGTACATCATAATATCCATTGCTTGCGATAAATAATCTTTTATCTTGACTGAGTCTGCTCAAAACAAAATCTGCTCCCTCGACAATATCACCCCTTGAAGCTAGATTATTTAAAAAAGATTCCGACATTGAATATTCATCTCGATTGAGCTCCAGAATATCTATAAGTCTTTTAAATCTCTCTACTTTAATATCGTCGACCTTAATATAACCCTTCTCTAAACTTCCCCACAAATCTCGGCTTATTTCATGGTATAATCCTATCGTCTCGTCATCAAAATTTATATCAAAATCTTTAAATGTTTTTTCTAGTGCAAATCTCTGAGATTTATTAAAATCTAGTATTGTATTATCTGCATCAAATAGAATATAATTATAATCTTTAAAATTCATCATTTATAACTCTTTCATATATATTTATAAGTCCATTAGTGATATTTTCTACTGAAAAATCCCTCTTTGTATCTTGCGAGATTTTTTTCTTATCATATCTTTTTATATTATTCTTCATATATTTTAAGGCGGATACAAATTCTTCTTTATCAAATAAATTTATAAGAATTCCATTTTCTTCATTTATCAGATGCTCCGGTCCACCACATCTCGAAGAAATTACAGGCAGTCCGGAAGCCAATGCCTCAAGATAAGCCAGTCCAAAGGTCTCCATATGAGAATAGAGACAGAATAGATCCGCATCGGAATACTCAGCTGCTATTAAATCCCTTTCGACCATGCCCATCAATTCAATTCTATCTTCAAGTCCTAAATTTTTTATTAGATTCCTAAGATTTTCTTCTTCAGGCCCGCCGCCAAATATCTTTAATTTCACTTCGTTTTGATTTGAAAATGCCTCATTAAAAGCCTCAATCAGTTCCGCCATACCCTTCAGTTTAGAAAGTCTACCTGTAGATACTATCTTGAATTCAGCATCGTCTTTCTCTTTATATCTGTAATCAAAAATATCCAAATCAGGAAGTATTGTTATAACAGAAGATTCGACCCCGAATTTTTCTAAAACTTTTCTCTGGAAATCCGGACTGACAGTAATCAGTCTGTCAGCATTATTATAAGCAAATTCTGCAGCAGCTTTTAGATTTGGTTCTATATTTTTGACATTAATATGAGAATTCGGCTCTGTTATTACAAAGGGAATATCTTCTTTTTTAGCAATCTTAGCACAAAGATATCCATAATCTGTAAAATAAGCATGCATGATATCGGGTCTTCCTTCTTTTGCTACGGCTTTTTTATAAAGCTTATTTAATGCAATCTCACCGATTTTATAAAATATTTTCTTGGGTATATTTCCTATAGGCCAAGCCAATGAATATACCTTTACCCCGTCCTTCTCAAAATACTCATATCCTAGCTTCCTCTTTCTCCTAATAGACCTTAGATCTATCGAAAGATATATTACTTCAATGCCAGCTTTAGCCAAAGCCCTTGCTTGGTCCATTTCAAAAATGCCATATATTTTATAATCCGGAGTTGGATATCCTCTCGATATCATAAAAACCTTCATATCATTCACCCTCTTTAAGTTCATTTGCTACTTGTTTAGCTCTTGCGAGCCAGGTGTTCTCATTTTGAATCTTTCTTATATTTTCTTTCTTATCATTTAATAGCTGAGGACTATTTTTTAATTCTTCAAATAATTCTTTATAATCTTTTTCAAAATTGTCAATTACAAATCCTATATCATAATTCCTTACAATATCTGCGCTTGCAGTGTGATCAGTTGAAATTATAGGAAGAGAATGACCCATATATTCATATAATTTATAAGGGACTGCGAAATCAAGATAATCTGACGGTTTTAGCGTCAATACTCCTATATTTGAATTTTTATATTCCTCTTTTAAATCTTCCCCTGATAAATGAACTATTTTAATTCTCTCATTTAAGAATGGGGAGTACAAATTCTTATTTTTTTCCCATTCATTTTCTCTGCAGCAAATTGTTAAGTATATATTTTCTGTTGAATTTACGGCTTTTACAAATTCAGAAATATTATATAAATCTCCTAAACCTCCCACATAAATTAATCTTAATTCCTTTATCTCTTTATTATCTTGTCCTATAATCTCCATACCGGGAGGTAATTCTTTACAATAATCATCAAGACTTTTAGGAAGATATTTTTTCATTTTCAAATTCGGTAAATATAATATATCTAGAATTTCTTCATATTTTCTTAAATCGTATTTATACATTAAAATTGCCAAATGATATTTAATACCTTTTACATTTTTCTTATATAATGGAAATTTCCAATGGATATCTCTGTAAAATAATCCTATCTTTATCCCCTTAGACTTTATATATTTCATAAAGCCGAAATCTAAAAATGGATTTAGAGGAAGATGATGACTCTCTGTAAGCAGTGTCGGCATAGTGGAGCTTTCAGAATACATAAAATCGTATCTGACTCCATTTACTATATTTTCCTTTATTTCTTTTATCTTAGCTTTTCTTTCAGCGACATCCCCCATTACAAGATCGACATCATAACCCAATTCTTTAAAAGCTTCTATCATTTTAAACGGCCTTATATGAGATGCTGACTTCATATTTTCCATCAATTTATTTGGTACATGAAAAATAATCCTAGCCATATTTCCTCCTTATTTTTCAGAGATAATTTTAACTATCTTTTTAGCGGCATCTCCAATTCCGTATATTCCTTCTTTGAAATTCGATGTCGAAATCTTTAAAAATTCTTCATAAAGATTATCCTCGTTGACTAAGGTATTAATCCCCTCATCAACTAATTCAATCCAGCTGGTATCCGGCATCATGACGAGTGCATTCTTCCCGGAGAAATAAGACTCTTTCTGATATCCTCCGCTATCTGTTATAATCGCATAGGCATTCTGTGTTAGTCCCATCAATTTTAAATAATCTATGGGTTTAATAACTTTTATACCTTTCAAATAATAATCAAGACCGAATTCCCTTATCCTCGCTTCTGTCCTCGGGTGAATGGGAAATACTATCGGCATTTCTGAAGAAATCTTTTGAATCGAAGAGAGCAATTTTGTTAATTTCTCCTGATGATCTACATTGAAATCTCTATGCATGGTCATAACTATATAATTATCCTTCTCGAGTTCAAGCTCTTTATAGAAATCAATCTCAAAAAGATTCTCCATTTTCAAAAAGATATCGTACATAACATCGCCAGTAAAATAAACACCTTCTGTAATTCCTTCTCTTTTTAAATTTTCGATTCCTTTATCGCTGGGTACAAAAAGATATTTAGATATCCTATCGGTAAGTACCCTATTTATCTCTTCAGGCATATCTTTTGGTTCCTGTCTCAATCCGGCTTCAATATGAGCGACCGGTATGCCAAACTTTGCCGCAGATATCGCTCCTGCTAAGGTAGAATTCGTATCTCCGTATAAAACAACTATATCGGGTTCTTCATTTAAGAAAATCTTGTCGAGTTCTATTAACATTCTACCGGTCATCTCACCATGACTTCCACCCGATATTGCCAGATTATACTCAGGTTTTTTCATTTTTAGAATCTCAAAAAAACTACCCGACATATTCTCATCATAATGTTGTCCCGTATGGACTACTATCTCATTTAAATCATCATATTTATTAATCTCAGATTGAACTACCGCTTCTTTTACAAATTGAGGTCTCGCACCTATGATGGATAATATCTTTTTCATACTATTCAACATCCTTTGCCTGTATATTTAAATTATCATATCTCGGATTATTCTCAAGTTCTTCTTTTTCAAAATCATAATCATCAATTCTCGTCTCATCTATCTCAATATCATTCATCCTTAATTTCTCAGGGGCTATAAAGAAACCTCTCGCATCTGGAATCGCATCTTCAATTACAAATCTATCGTCAAATATAAAAGAAGTTTTTACATTTACAATAGGATACATAGGAATTTCATCATATAAAATAGACTGAATCTCATCATAAATGATCTGTGCCTTTATATAATCTTTTTCTGAATCAGCTTCTCTCCACAATCTATTCAAATTCTGATTTTCATATCCGGAAAAGTTGAATTCAGAATTTTTTTCAAAAAACTTTTTATATTCATCAGGACTCTTTATTGAGTCATATTTTACAAGACAAAAGTCGAAAAGATCTGTATTCGGATTTGATATGGCTTCTATATACTCATCTTCAAATAATGGAGCGAGTTCAAAGTTTAAATTAATTGTCCTCATAAGCTCTTGGAGCATGATGGCTATTTTTTCTTGATACTCTCCCTCTTCCATTTTAAATCCAAATTTAAATTTATCCTTTTTGTTTTCAGCTTGAAATCTGACCAATTGATCTGATGCTATCCCCCTGTAACCGTCAAAGAATTCATTCTGTGGACTGTAGTGAAATGTATTGAAACTAAAGATAGAATCAGCGGCTTTTACATAATTAGACATTCCAAAATGACCGGTTACTGATGAAGGAGAAAATAATTTAGATAGATTTTGTCTATTTTCTTTGTCTTTTACATTTTCTCTATTTACTTTATAAACCATCGCTATATCATAGCCATCATCAAATATAATATTATCGAAAAGTTCATTTGCAAATACTTCAGTATCATTAGGCAATACATATCCCGCTTGGAAATTATAGTCTAGTAAATCATATCTATTAGTATATTCATTGGCAGATTTTCTAAGCCTTATCATCTCAAATTGAGGCTTGTCATATATAGATCCCGATTTGTATTCGAAGTCCATATATTCAGTATTGTATTTTTCGTCTATATCGTATTTAGAAAAAGCATATGCTGAATTGCCTATTAGCATATCGCTATCCTCTGCCCTTATTTTTTCTTCTTCTCTTCCATCGTAAATATGTTTTGGCATTATTTTTATTTCAGACAATTTGTCTAAAAAAGAATCTGAATATCTATTTAGAGTCAACTCCACAGTATATTTATCTTTTTCTTTAATTTTAACAGCTTCATCGTCTATATACATATAATCTCTATACACTGTATCTTTATTTTTAACCAAATAATCATATGTATAAATCATGTCATCAGCCGTCATGTCTTTTCCATCATGCCATTTAATTCCCTTTTTTAATCTCATTTCGTATTTGAGACCATCATCTGATATCTTGATATCTTCTATGATTACTGGTTTAACTTCTTTCTCGTAATCCTTGTATTCCAAATAAAACAATGGCTTATAAAGCATGGACAGGATCTTCTTGGACGAATCTTCCTTCGCAAGAAAGGGATTTAATTCTCCTATTTCTCCTATGAGGCCAAAAGTCAAATACTCCGGCAATTCTTTGTGAAAAACATATTCCCTTTTAAATTTATGTCTTTCAAGATTAAAATCCCTTTTTTCAAAATTCTTAATCTTCGTCTCCCTATCGGTATCTTCAGAGCTCAAACCTGACTTATCAGCATTACAGCCTGCAAGTATGACAATAGCCATAATTAAAGTCAAAAATCTTTTAAATTTATTCATATTTGTCTGCCTTTCATAATAAAAATTCTATCTTATATGATATTATAGTTCCTCATTGTATACAAGTATGATTTATATCTTAATTATGTTATAATTTATCTAGCTTAAAAGAAATGAGGAATTTAAATGATTAGTTTTGATCTTATGAATCTTTCTATAATTGTCATAAGCATAATATTTGTTATTCTGGGCACTCTGTTATTTCGCAAAGCTGCCGGAAATTTAAATCCAATGACCATCAATCCTATCTCGGGAGCATATTATTTTTTATTATTTCTTTCGGTTTTAGGTACAACTTTATTCCTACTTGGGATTACGCATCATACATCCAGGTATATGACACATGGAAATATAAAACAAATCGCATGGCTTACTACATTGATACTCTTTGTCGTATTTCCATCAGTGATAATCGTCCTAAATAAATTATTTAAATACGATACCGGTATAAATTTAGATTATCAGCATAGAGATGTCAAAATATATGAAAATTCGAATTCAGAATTTATAACCATGCTTATAGCGACAGTTGTCGTCGTTTCTGCGGTGATATATACATATGCTATGATAGGAATAAATAATTCTCCGG
Organism: Tissierellia bacterium; assembly: GCA_030537815.1. Taxonomy (GTDB): domain Bacteria; phylum Bacillota; class Clostridia; order Tissierellales; family Peptoniphilaceae; genus Microaceticoccus. The sequence continues at coordinate 8,954 of JAUNVF010000030.1, forward strand.
TCTATAATTTAATTATCGGAACCTCTCCCGAAAAACTCGGTCAACTTAGAAATATGGCAGATTCAGGATTTCCGGGAAATCAATATATAAAGAATATATTTGCGATAGCATTGACTCCCTTCATATCATATATAGCATATATATATATGAGAAAGACTAAAGAAAAAAGGTGGATACTGCTATTTATAATATTATTTATCGCATCTAATTTAATTGCCTTTTACAATATCCAGAAAGCTCCCATTATCATATATTGGGGTAGCTTCTTGATACTATCAATGTACTATGGAGACAAAATAAAGCTTAAGTATTTTATAGCTATATGCCTGATTTCAGTAATAGCGATAATAATTATGTATATGAGGATTTCTGGATCTACCTTGGATAGAATTCTGAGTTTCCAAGGACCAATTAATAGGATCATTATGACTACCCCCTCATCTTATATCCTACATCTTGAAGTATTTACCTATAGGACGCCTCTTCTCTACGGTGCTTCTCTTCCAAATCCCTTAGGAAGATTGATATTCGGTTATGATTCCGTCGTCAGGAGTGGTAGGGTCGTCATGGAGACAGTGAATTTCTATGGAATAAGGATTGGTACTTCAGGCGTATATAATGGATTATTTTTAGGAGAAGCATATGCTAATTTCGGTAAATGGGGAGTATTCGCTTCTATGATTCATGTGCCAATAGTATTTTTTATCGTTAATTATATTTTCGTTAAATTGAAAAAAACGCCGATTACAATCGCATTATTTACCTATTGGACTGTAAATCTTTTATTTACGATTAATGGCGGGTATTTCGACTATGTATTCTCTATGATTTGGACATTGGTAACTTTAACTGCAATAGCAATGGCTATATTCAATAAGATTCTAAGAAAATTTAATATATAATAAAAACTAAATGATTATAAAATGGCATCCGTTTACAAACGAATGCCATTTTTAATCTCATAATTTCATATAAATAAATCTTTATTTTACATTTTAAATTTCCCTTATCTTTTTATCTTCAATCACCCATCTCTTATCTGCCACATTATCTATAAATCTTTGGTCATGAGATACAAATAATATACTTCCCTCGTATTCAATTAATAATTGTTCTATTATCTTTATTGAATCAATATCTAAAAAACTGGTTGGCTCATCAAGCATTAAAAAATTAATATCTGCGACGCAAAACATAGCTAAACATAATTTAACCTTCTCTCCGGATGATAATACTCTGACTTCCTTATTTAAACTATTTTTATCAAAACCGACTCTTTTTAGAATTATCCTATTTATAGTCTCATTTTGTATGCTCACAGATTTTAAATTATCATAAACAGTTTTAGATTTAATTAAATGATTCATTTCTTGGGTTAAATAGCCGATTTTTAATTTTGGAACAGTATATATATCTTTGTATTTTTTATAGATTAAAGATAATAATGTAGTTTTCCCACATCCATTTTTGCCAATCAATGCTATTTTTTCTTCTCTTTTAAAGAAAAAAGAAGTAGCTCTAAAGATCTCCTTATCCTTATATGAGAAATTAAGATTTTCAGAATAGATTACAATCTTATTTTTTGGTGGATTCGTCAAATTGTATTCTATTTTCATACTTGGCAAATTTTCAGGCTTTTCTTTTACTTCCAACTGCTCTATTCTCTTTTCAATATGCCTTGCCTGTGAAGATAGAGATTTAGCTTTTCCACCTTTAGACTTACCTAAGGATCCAAAATCTATTTGCTTAATTTCATTGCTTGTCTTGCCCTTTGGCTTTTTTACAGCTTTTTTAGCCTGCCTTTTTTTAGCTTCAGCCGCCGCTTCAAGCCTAGTTTTTTCATTTATATAATTTTCGTATTCTGTCCACTGTCTTTTAGTATCTGTGATCTCCCATTGTAAATAATTTGAATAATTACCTGGGAAAGTCAAGAGCTTCTTTTCCTTAATAACTAGAGTTTTATCTGTGAGAAGATCCAATATATTTCTGTCATGAGAAATAATTATATATGTATCCAAATTTTTAACCATGGAGATAAATTTCTCAAAACCTTCCATATCAAGCTGACTAGTTGGTTCATCAAATACATAAATATCAGCCCTAATGCTAAATATATATGCCAAAGATGTTTTCATCTTTTCTCCACCGCTGTATTTATCATAATCATGATTTAAATGATTGACTCCCCAAATGCTTTCCTGCTTATAATCTCCTCTTAATTCAAACTTTTCTTGATCTTGATAAGCCCATACTCCTTTTTTATCTAGATTCTCTCTTATATTTTTAATAAATGTCGATTTCCCAGAACCATTCGCACCTATTAAACCGATTCTATCTCCCGTATTTATATCTAAACTCTCTATATTGAATAAAAATTTTTCCCCTGCCTTTATATCAATATTTCTTAGACTAATTAATTTGATATTAACACCACCCATTAATATATTATGAAATCCATTATAGAATAAAAGTCTTCATCTCCTTATAAGCTTTTATTATTTCATGAGCGAAGATATCAGATTTAAAACTATTCCCGATATCTATAAATTTATAAAATCATATCTATTCTCCTATTAAAATACAAATTGATATACTGATATACTCTGACAAAAAATGGGTGAATAATTTTGTTATCCACAATTTTTTAAGATTATTAATATTTTACAAAAACTATAATCTATATTCTTATTTCTCAATTTATATAAAAGCAAATCTAATCATAACTATAAATCCTATTCTAAAAATGATTGATATCAAAGGTCCAGTTTATAATTCTAATATCCCATCATATCTGTCATTTAATTCTATATTGTGGTGATGGCATATATTTATTATGATTTTATCATCTATACTTAGCAGCAATTCTTCAATATTTAATGAATTAATCTTATCCAAATTGGCGAGGACTTCATCGGCTATTATCACCGGCTTGTCATCTGCCAATGCTCTCGCTATAGCAATTCTTGCTATTTCCCCGCCCGATATATTTCTATTGACCTTGTCTATTAAAGCATCAATACTTCCTATTTCATGTAATAATTTATCCAGTCTTACTTTTTTGATAATATCTATAATTTCGCCGTCATCAAGTTTTCCTTTTATATCTATATTTTCTTTTAATGAAGTATTAAATACATAAGGATCTTGGCTTATATAATTTATAAGACTATTTACATTCTTTGTACTTAGCTCGTCTATTGGAATCTGATCAAATAAAATCTCTCCATGGAAAGACTTCAATAATTTGATCATAATCTTACCTAATGTGCTTTTCCCGGATCCTGACTCGCCCTGTATAAGGTATTTCTTTCCTTTTGTAAAATTAAAATTCAAATTTTCAAAAATATAATTCTCATCGTATTTAAAAGACAAGTCTTTAAAGCTAATTTTAAATACATCATCTAATTTTATTTTTTTATCTTCTTTATCTATTTCTAGTTTTTCTTTTTTAATATAAATCTCATCAGTCAATGCCTTTGTAGCCACTAATCTCATAACGCAATTAATTATATTTATAAATGGTTCATTTAAAAAAATGTGAGTTGTAGCATTCCCATAAATTGTCCCAAGCTTATTATATTTTTGCTTAGCAATATGGATGATATGAAGACTCCTGAAATTTGCGATATTGCTACTCCGCAATTTGCTAAAAACCCACTTGCATTTTCTAGATTATCTATTTTTTGGCTAGCATTTACCTTGTTTTTAAAATAATACTCCATTTTTTTCAATGCCATCTCTTCTGAACCTGAATTTTTTATGACATCTACTCCCTGAAGTATATCTTTTAAATTTGAAAGCTCTAAATCCTGTGCATCAAAATATCCTGATAATTTTTTATTGATTAATCTTGGAAAAAATATATTATTTAGTATCAATGGCATCGTAAACAATAATACTATAATCGTAACCTTATAACTGATGCTGAATAGTATTAATAGCATAAAGACGATTTGCAGTGAATCTTTAATAATAAATAATAAAGAAGTCAGATACATATCCTTCCATGTTTCAATCTTTATATTTAAAAGATTTATATGCTCTGAAAGATCTCTTTCTAATATAAGATTTAAATCATTAAATATTATATTTTTAAATGAATTTTTTCTAATCCTCAAAACGATTGCATTCTTGATATATGCTGAAATAAAATAATAGATTCCTATTCCGAGAAAAGCCAATATCATAATCAAAACTATGCTGTGGAAACTATTATTTTCCAAACTTATAAAATCCCCCAACAAAATATATGAATATGCAATCAAAGGTTGGCTTATACTACCTATTAAGGTGATTATGGAAATAATCAATATCTCTTTCTTTTTAAACATATTCTCTCCTTAAATTAATGTATTTTAAAGATATATTAATAAATAATTATTGTCAAGCTCAAATTAATACCGGAATTATCATCAAAACCGATAATACATAAATAAATTTTCATGCAATATCAGATCTATTTTAAGATACCGAGCAATCTATATAATTATTATATTTCAATTTCTTAAATTAAATAGAAAAGGAGATTCGTTTTATAAACAAATCTCCTAAAATCTTTAATTTTCTATTATCTCTATTAATCTGTCTGTCAAAATCTCAAAATCGAAGTCAGCAGCCGCTTTAAGAGCATTTTTACAATATTTGTCATATTCATCGACAGACATATTGTAAAATTTCAAAATTCCGTCTGCGAATTTTTCAGGATCTTCGCTTTCCACTGTAATTCCACTGCCATATTTTTCGAGCAAATCATATCCACATTCTACATTAGATATCGTAGGCTTTCCAGATGCAAAATATTCAAATAATTTATTTGGACTTAGTCCATATTTAAATAGTTCAGGCATATGTCCCAATGTCAAGATATTCAGATCAGATTTGCTCAATATATCAGGAATATATTTTTTATCAACTCTACCCATGAATTTGATATTATCTAAATCATTATCTTTGACATATTTCTTTAATTTTTCTTCTTCTGTCCCATACCCAAATATAAAAATCTTAATATTGGGATTATCTCTAGATTTTAAAATCTCCGCTGCTTTAACTATGGACTCTATATTATTGGCTCTTCCTATAGCTCCTGTAAATACGGCTTTAAATCCCCTAAAATTATTATATTCTTCTATTTCATATATATTTTTTTTCTTTTCATTAAATTCATTTAAATCAATGCCATTGTTTACATAGGCTACTTTAGATGAATCAAGTCCGATTTTTTCTATATATTCACTTCCTCCTGGAAATGTAAAAATCAATCTATCTGCAGCTTTGTAAATATTTTTTTCTAAAGCATATAGGAATATGGCAATGGGATTATATTTTTTCATAGTTCCCATAGCAACAAAGGTCTCCGGCCACAGGTCTCTGGTCTCTATTATTAATTTGGAATTTTTTCTCTTTGCAATCTTTTTAGCTGCAAGCCATGACAGTGGATGAGGACCCGATGAATAAACTACATCGACTTCTCCAAAATCTTTTACCGCCTTTTGAACGCCAAAATAATAATCTAATATATTTTTCACTCTAGCTTTTCCATTTCCAAAATAATCCGATGTCCTTACAAAAATAAAATCAACACCCTCTATATTCTTTTGTATATAAGGTGAAATTCCGTCAGTATTATTTACTTCTGTATTATGTATAGTTGAAGCAGTAAATATTTTGACATCATAACCCCTACTTATTAGTTTTTTTGCAAAATAAAAATGCCTCAAATACTTACCTCTACTAGGAGGCTCAGCATAATGATTTATTATCCAAATTCTTTTCATTATTTCTCCCATAATCTTTCTAGATGGTGATTTACCTATCGACCATTATATAATAGTAAAACTCATTTATCAAATTATAGTAAATCTATATTTCTGAATACTTTAATTATATTATAGTCTATGGTATTATTATACTACATATGAAATACGGAATACAATTTAGCTTTTAAAATAAGCTATGGAAAGGGGTATATTTTGAAATCAATCATGATACAGGGTACTACTTCATCTGCCGGCAAGAGCACTATTGCGACAGCACTTTGCAGAATATTATATAATAAGAATCTAGATATATACCCTTTCAAATCTCAAAATATGAGCCGTAATTTTATGCTCACCGATCAGGGGAAGATGATCTCCACAGCACAATATATACAGGCATATGCTGCCGGAAAAATTCCGGAAGAGAAGATGAATCCCATACTATTAATCCCAAAAAGCGATATAGGATCGGAAATAATTTTTATGGGTGAATCTATAAAGTCGATGAAAGCCGTCGACTATTTTGAGTATAAAAAGACTTTAAAGCCAATGATAGCAGATATCTACGATGATATTGCCAGCAAACACGATATCATAATAATAGAAGGAGCGGGTTCGCCTGCAGAAATCAATTTAAATCATGATGATCTTGTAAATATGGGCATGGCCGAGATCGCAGATGCAGATGTACTATTAGTTACAGATATAGATCGAGGTGGCGCTTTTGCATCATTATATGGAACAGTTATGCTCCTCCCTAAAAAGGAAAGAGATAGAATCAAGGGATTTATAATCAATAAATTTAGGGGAGATATAAAGCTTCTTGAAAATGGACTAGATATGATTGAAGACCTGACCGGAATCCCGGTTGTCGGCGTCATACCATATCTACATTTAGAAATAGCAGATGAAGACTCGCTAATCGAATACAAGAAATCATCGAATTGTCTTGACCCAGAAATATTAAATCAAGAGATTGAAAGATTAGCTAAAGTAGTTGAAGAAAATTTATTTATAGATAAACTTAGAGGTTTAGAATGGTCGTATTACTTGCTATAATCGCCGATTGGATATTCGGCGACCCAGAAGATTTTCCTCATCCGGTAAGACTGATGGGATTTATTATATCTATAGAAGAAAAAATAATAAGAAAAATTTGCAAGACTGCCAATGCATTAAAAATAGGCGGTCTATTTATCGTTCTAATTAATATCGCAATTTCATATTTCGGTATATATTATTTGTTGAAATTCTTTTCTTTTAACAAATATCTACAATTAGTTATTTCAATACATATCGCTTATACGACCATTGCGGCTAAATCATTGGGCAAAGAAGCGATAGAAGTAAAAAAAGCTATGAAGATTTCCTTGGAAAGAGGAAGGAGTAGATTGAGGTTCATCGTCGGTAGAAATACGGATAAGCTAAATCAATCCGGCATAATCAGAGCTACTGTCGAGACGGTTGCAGAAAATACATCTGATGGCATAATAGCCCCTCTGATCTACTTATTATTTGGAGTTCCTTTTGCATTTACTTATAAGATGGTCAATACCATGGACTCAATGCTCGGCTATAAAAATAGCAAATACAAAGATATCGGCTATTTTCCTGCAAAAATCGACGATTTATTTAATATAATACCTGCTAGAATCACATCGATATTAATGATATTATCATCGGTATTCAGTTTTGACATGAGAAATGGACTAAGGATAACTATAAGAGATCATGCAAAGCATAGTAGTCCAAATGCAGGTTATCCGGAAAGTACAGTTGCCGGCTTATTGAATATAAGGCTCGGGGGAGGTTCTTTTTACGAAAATATATATGTCGATAAACCTTTCATCGGAGATGAAAAAAGGCATATCAGAGCAAAGGATATAGATGATTCCATAAGGATTATGTACCGAACAGAATTCCTATTTATGTTAATATATTTAGCATATTTTCTCATCACAACAGAGGTGATAGGATGATACATGGTGCAGATATATGGACTTATGGAGATGAAAATCTAATCGACTTCAGCAGTAATATTAATCCTCTCGGATATCCAGAAGGATTGAGAGAATTTTTATTTTCTCAATTTGACAATGTAAAAAGATATCCCGATATAAAATACCGGCTTTTAAAAGATAATTTGTCCAAATATTTAAAAATTTCATCAAAAAATATAATTGCAGGCAATGGAGCAATGGAGTTAATAGATCTTATTATTTCAAGATATGAAAATATAATAATTCCATATCCATCATTTGTTGAATATGAGATAAGAGCAAATATACGAAAAATAAATATGAATCTTATCCCTCCAAAAAAAGATCTTTCTCTTGATATAGAAAGAATCCTAAAAGAAATTCGGAGACTAAAAGATAAAAATGGATCTATTATAATTGGAAATCCCAATAATCCAAATGGATACGCAATCGATTATAGTCATCTTACCGATATACATTCAGCTTGTATGGAATCAGAAGTCGATTTGATTCTCGACGAGGCATTTTTCGAATATGCAGAACTAGATTATGATACTGTCGAATATGCAGAGTCTAAGGAATTTAAAAATATAATTATAATCAGAGCTGCGACTAAATTTTTTGCACTTCCCGGTTTAAGACTTGGCTATTCAGTCATGCAATCTGGTCTTGCTAAAATTATCGAAGATCAAATGAATCCCTGGAGTATAAATTCATTTGCAGATTCTGCTTCATCGTATATTTTTAAAGACGAAGATTATATAAAAAAAAGCATTTCTTTCAATAGAATGGAGAGAAATTATCTAATTTCAGAATTAAACAAATTTGGAATATTTAGAGTATACGACAGCAAATCAAATTTCATTCTTCTTAAAATGGAGAATTCGAATAGAAAATTATTTGAATTCTTACTGAAAAATAATCTCCTGATTAGATTATGTCAAAATTTTAGAGGTCTTGACGATAGATATATAAGGATAGCTGTTAAATCTAGAATATACAATGATAGACTTTTAAAATTACTCCATGATTATGTTAATTTAAAAAGCTGATAATATTCGAATATTATCAGCTTTTATATTTATATCCTCCTCAATTTAACAATCTTGGATTATAATTGGATTTTTAAATCTTAATTCTCGACCTTTAGAAATTATTAGTCGGTTTTCATGAATAGTAAAATATATTTTGCTATAAATCTTAATATTATTCTCTCGAAGTGACAATTCTATAATATGTCTTGGATGTTAATATATAGATAAATATATAAATAAGTACAAATACCACTAAAGATACTATGAGGCTTTTAATATATAGACTTGTATCAGTTATATAAAAAATCTCGAGTATTTGTCTTATCATCGGGAAAGCAAATGCCATATGAACTCCTGCCACTATTAAAGGTATCAGAAATACCATTTTGATCTGAGAATTTATTGTGGATTTGATCTCAGTTTTCGTCATCCCCACATTTTGCATTACCGTAAATAATTTTAAATCCTCATAGCCTTCTGTCAGCTGTTTATAATAGATGATAAGAGCAAGTGCGACCATGAATACCAGACCTAAAAATAAACATGTATATACAACTCCTCCAATTAGTTTTGTAAGAATATCGGTTTCTTCATATCTATTTTGTATCATCATATATCCAGAATTTGATATTTGAAGCTTGCTCTTTATCTTATCTGAAAGCTCGATACTTTTTTCTTTACTCAAATCTGTATCAAATCCAATTTTTGATTCAATATATTGATTGAAATTTAATTTCTCTAATTCATTTCCTATTCTATCTATATCCTCGATTTCGGGTATTGCGACAATTATTAAATTTGAACCAAGAGTTATAATCCCATCTATTGGAACTTCTTTTTCTTTATCAATAATCTTCCACTCTATGTCTCCAAATTTAATTTTTTCTTTGTTTATCTTGTCAATATCTCCAAATATTTTAATTTCATTTTCAGATAGTTTTATATCTTGACCATTCTCATTTAAATCTTCTACCGGCACAAAGATATAGAGCATGGTATTTTTCTCAATTACCGATCTATTGTCAGGTACTATTTCTCCATCATTTTTGCTTGAAAGTATAGAAATATTTCTTATATTTGATTTGTTTTTATAATTTATATTCTCATCTTCTAAAATAGAGTAAACTTTTTCTTTAGCATTTGAAAAACTCTCTCTATCAGTCTTAATCGATATCTCGTTAGGCATCGCCGTCTTTATCATCTCTTTAATTCCTGATGATAAACTTACCGCAGTCGATATTAGAATAATGACAGCTGTTGCAATTATTGTGATATTGGCAAGTCCTACTCCATTTTTCGTCATCCTCTTGATCATGCCTGAAACATTTGTGAAATTTTTCGGCTTATAATAATATTTCTTATTTTTTTGCAAATTCTTTAAAATAAATACTGAAATTGCAATAAAGCCAAATTCAGTACCTGCAATTACAAGCATTGTCGCTATAAAAAATCTCTTTAACGCTACTATTGGACCATTTGATGTAATTGCAAGATAATATCCCGCTAATAATAAAACTATTGATAAAACAAAAAATACCCAATTTATTTTCGGCTTTTTCTCTCCAGCATCAATCTGATTTAAAAGTTCTATTAATTTTGTAAACTGAACTTTTCTTATACTATTTAGAAAAACTATTAAATAGATAAAAGCGGATAATGCAATGGTGAATTTAAATGCGGTAAAGTTTGGCAAAAAACCTGATTCTACCGATTGCTTTGCAAGTTTAAAAAGAAGAGTTTCCGCTACTTTATAAAGCAGAGTACCAATGACGAGACCACCTATCAAACTTCTAATATAAAGTATTAGATTTTCCCATATAAGAATTAATCTGATATGTTTCTTTTCCATTCCCAAAACTTGATATAGGGCAAATTCTTTTTTCCTATTTTCGATCAAAAAACTATGAGTGTAAAATATAAATATTATAGAGAAAAAACCTACAACAATAGAACCTAAGAATAAAACAGATTGTATATGTTGCATACCATCGAAATCTATATTTGCAAAAGTTTCACTCATCGCCATTGCTAATATTATAAAAAATAAAGCAAATGTACCGCTACTCGCCAATGTGAACGGCAAATACAATTCTCTATTATTTTTTATACCATTTTTTGCCAATCTATAGTATAGGCCCTTAATCAATTCTATCACCTCTTGAAAGCACGGCTAATGTATTTGATATCTCCTCATACATCTGCTGTTGATTTTTATTTCCAGAAAATAATTGATGAAATATAACTCCATCTTTAATAAAAAGAATTCTTTTGGCAAATGATGCCGCTTTAATTGAATGAGTTACCATCAAAATAGTCTGTCCGGTTTGGTTTATCAAATCAAAATATTCCAGTAATTCATCAGTTGTCCTCGAATCAAGAGCTCCAGTCGGTTCATCAGCCAAAATCAAAAGCGGATTTGTCATAAGCGCTCTCGCAATCGCAGTCCTCTGTTTTTCGCCTCCAGATAATTCATATGGATATTTTTCGAGTAATTTTTTTATTCCAAGTTTATTAACTATGGGCATCATAGTATTTTCCATTTCTTCATATTTTTTATCAGCCAATACTAAAGGAAGCATGATATTATCTTTTATATTAAAAGTATTCAAAAGATTGAAGTCTTGAAATATATAACCGAGATGATTTCTCCTGAAAATTGCCTTTTCGCTGTCTTTTAAACCAACTATATCCCTGCCATTTAAATTTATATGCCCTTCTGTAGGATCATCTAAAAGAGCCAATATATTTAATAATGTAGTTTTTCCACTTCCTGACTCTCCCATAATCGCAACATACTCGCCTTTTTCGACTCTAAAATTAATATCTCTTAAAGCGACGACTTCATGTGATTGAAATCTAGTCTTATAAACTTTTTTAACTCCCTGTAAATCCAATAATAATGTCATAATTCCTCCTCATATCAGTTTAAATAAGAATATTTAAATCTGTTTTTTTATTTTTTTGAACTTATTTCTTCATAAATAAAACTCCTTGTAGGTATTATTCTACCTAAAAGGAGTTTTACTTGCCATTCATTTAGCTTACAAAAAATGATTTAATATTACATCAATGTCATATATCATTTGAATTAAATTTCAGAATTATCTTCGTTCCCTCTCCAAGTTTAGATTCTACTGACAGATCTCCACCTAAATTGACCATTACCCTCTTACATAGATGAAGTCCAACGCCAGTTGATCTCGAGTAAATCCTGCCATTATATCCTGTATAACCCAATTCGGTTACCCTGGGTATATCATCTTTGGGAATTCCGATTCCCGTATCCTCGATCGACAATATATTTTCATTTTCCCAATTTATGGATATATTTCCTTTTTTAGTGTACTTTAGAGCATTTGAAAGTATTTGATCAAATACTATTCCCAACCATTTTGAATCTGTAATCAGCATATTCTGACCCAAATTATATTCTAATCTGATCTTCTTTTTTATAAATAAATGCGAGTATTTTCTAACACTATCTTTTAATATATCGTCAATATTATATTTTTTAAAATAATAATCGCTTCCTTGCTTACCCAATTTTAAATAAGCCATTATTATTTGGATATATTCTTCAATTTTAAATAGCTCGGATTGTATGATTTCTTTGTCTTTTCCTTCCATATCGTCTAATATAAGAAGCATTGCGGATATTGGAGTTTTTATTTGATGAGCCCATATCGTATAAAAGTCTTCCAGCTCAGACAATTTATTTAATTCATTTCTCTTATTCAAGCTCAATTCATAGCTCTTATCCTTCCAAGCATTTAAAAGTTTAGCCTCTATCCCAGATAAATTCTCCGGAAATTCTTCCCTATCAATCATATGCAATATCTTTTTATATCTTCTATAATCGATAATAATATAAAATACAATTAGACTAAAATTTAAAATAAATCCATATATCGCTATCTCTTTAGATAATTCGAAAATATATATGATTATGCTGTATAAAAGTCCTATTATCACCGATAAAATCAAAATTTCTTTTCTATACTTTAGATATTCAGAAAAATCTCTTAATTTTCTATTCATTTGAGACATAATAGCCAACTCCCTTTTTAGTCTTTACGATATTTGAAAGACCGATCTCCTCAAGCCTTTTTCTAAGTCTTGCGATATTGACCGTGAGAGTATTGTCGTCAATATATATATCAGACTGCCATAATTTCTGCATAAGAGTCTCTCTGGTAATTATTTTACCCTCTTTATTCATAAGGGATTCTAAGATTTTAAATTCATTTTTACTAAGCGCAATCCTGTCTCCTCCGTATTCTAATTCCATCTCGTCTAAATGCAGTATTATTTCACCCATCTTTAAAATAGATATCTGCTCAATATTCTTGTAAGCTCTTCTTAAAACAGCCTGAACTTTTGCAAGCAAGACCTCTAGAGAAAAAGGCTTCACAATATAATCGTCTGCACCGAGCTGCATTCCCATTATTATATTCATATCCTCTGCTGCTGATGATATAAAAATAATGGGTACATCGCTTATCTTTCTGATTTCAGTACACCAATGATATCCATTATAAAATGGGAGTTTAATATCTATCAATACGAGTTGCGGTTCAATATCTAAAAAGAAATCTATTATATTTTCAAAATCTTCTACATTGTAAACTTCGTAATCCCATTTTATTAGATACTTAGCCATTTGCTCAGCTATTACCGGATCATCTTCAATTATCATTATCCTATTCATGACAACCTCCTTCTTGGATTTTACTCGATTTTGAGAAAAAAATCCAATTTAATAGATAAAAACCTAAAAATACTTTACCGATTATAAAACCAAAAAAACAGCTAAAGAAAACTTTAGCTGTTTAAAACTTCATTAAATTTATTTTTTCTTAATATTTCAATTATTATCAATATAATTGAAATAGACATCAATATGATCCATATAAGCCGGTGGAAATAGAACCTTAGGGATTATCCGCAACAGCAAGCCACCTGCTATACTAATAAATATACTTAAAGCTAATTCAATCAACATCGACATTAAAAATTTATTCTGTCTTTTTTTGAATATAAGAATGCTGGTAATAAATATATAATCGGCAAAATATATAAGGTCGGATATCTATGCCAAAAAGGAATAAAGCAATGCGACTTAATATTCAATTCACTAAAACAAGGGAATTCTAAAAATATAAAAGAAATTAGATAGGATATAATCTAGATAATTATAATTTTATTCTTTTTAACCATTCATTCCCAATTTATCTTTAAACAAGTATTTCGATATTAAGTATCCTATTAGATTACCAATAATCACATATTTTATCCAATCTATCAGCAGTAAAAAGATATATCTTATCTCTTTTGATCCAATATCAATATTTTTGAATACAGGCAAAATTATTATAGCTATTCCGATACTAAGTAAAATATCAAAGCCATTTTTTATACCATAAACAATCCCCATAGCAAGAAGCAATATTTTAAATATCACCGGTAGAAACACGATGAATTCAGACAAATTCTCGCCTGCTTCCCTGCCATTCATTAACATAGCAAAGAGTACAAACAACGCCGTCAAAATAAAATAAGGTAATAATCTTTTAACTCTATCTTTCATAAAATTCCCTCCTTTATTTTAATACAGTACCACTTTATCCTATTTGATTTATACCCTTTTAAATATATATTAATCTATAGTATAAAGCTGTTTAGTCATAATATGCTGCTTGAAATAAATACTATGATTATATCTATAAAGCCATATTCGCTATTTAATAATTTGGTTAAGAAAAATAATTAATAATAAATAAAATTATAATGAGATAAATACAGCTAATTCTTTTCGTCTTTTATTTACTAAGTTTAAAATCGATTTATTAAAATAAAATATTTTAGACCAGATCATTATTCCCTTGAATAAAAAAACTGTCACAAAATATGATTTTGCAACAGCTCTTTTTTCGGATTATTTTTTAAGACAGATTATAAATTCGATACTTTCACTATTTGAATTAAGCTTGATATCGCCATTTAATTTTTCAATTCCCATTTTTACTATATGAAGACCGATACCACTTGAGCTTTTACTCCTTGAATCATCAATGGTATAAAATCTTTGAAAAATCTTTTCAGGATTTACTATCTCTTTCTCTATACCATTTTTGAATTTTATTTTTATATCATCTTCTATATCTTCCATAGTAATTTCTGCATATCCACTTCCATGCTCGCAAATATTCTTTGACAGATTATCAAAAACTCTTTTTAAGATATCAGCATTTGAATTAATAATACAAGTTTCAGGAATTTGAATTTTAGTCTCTATATTTTTATCCTCATAGCTTTGATAATATGAAAAGAGTATTTCCAGCAAGATCTTTGCTATATCAATCTCATTTTCTTCAGGTTCTATATTATTTTCTATTTTAAAAGAATAAAAAAGATCATCCACCAATCTTTCAAGTCCTTTAACTCTTGTTTTAATTATATTCAGATACTTTTCTTTTCTTTCAATATCATTATCTTCATATAATAAATCTAAATACCCTTTAATCGCAGTCAGAGGAGTTCTCATATCATGAGATAAATCAGTTAATGAATTCTTGAATTCTTGCTGATTCTTTTCTTTTTCGATTAAATTACTTTTATCATTAAAATATATTTTCTCAATTATATCGATAAGTTCACATATGGTCGCGTCAGAAATATCAGTCGTCAAAAGCTTCCTTGAATCATCTTGATATCTTTCATTTAACTGTATTATTATATTTTTAATCTGTCTTTTATAATTGACATATCTTATGCTTATTATTATCAACATGATAATAGCTAATAATCCGATTAATTTCATTTCTCTCCTAACATTGAATATCCTTGTTTTTCATTATTAATATACTTCCTATATAGAAAACAATTATATAAATTATTGGAATTAATATATTTTCTAATTTCAAATTTGTATTATTTATTATAGAATCTAATGCATTTGATAGATTTGTATTGATCCAATATCTGCCAAGATCTATTTTAAACGCATTTCCTATTATCGACAATACGGTATTAGGTAAATTTAAAGCCAATATAATAGTTGCTAGTATGACTGAAATTTTATTTTGAAATACAGTTGTAATAAATATAATCAATATAAATAAACCGATATAATTTATGCTACTCATCAGAAATACTTTTACAATAGAAGATATTTCCAGATCATATATAATTTCACCATTAAAATACAAGCAAAGCACAAGGCTTGATATTATACTTATCAAAGACATAATAATAAATATGATTATAGATAAGATGAAATATGAAGTCACCCATTTACTCCTTGATCCATAAATTCCGAGAATATTCTTTATTGTACAATTTTGAAAATCAGAAGAAATAAATAGCGCAAAAAATATTGAAAAAAGCATTATATAACCTTGATTAAAAGAGAAAATCAATACTTTGTCAAATTTCATACTCTCTTTCATCACTTTATCTATGTCTTTCTCGGTTTCAGCACCATCGATATTTTTAAAATCAATCTCAAATCTAATACTATTATCTTTAGATTCTTTAGCTTCTAAGTTTTCAATATGCTTTTCAATATGATATAGTCCTATGCTTAAACCTATTGTCAATGAAAAAATTATTAAAATAACCATATAAAAAGATTTAGTTCTAAACATCCTATAAATATCTGTGCGTATGAAATTATACATTTGAACCTCCCATTATCTTCTTATAATAGCTTTCTATGCTGTATTTCTTATATTTTACCGAATCGTATGAAATATTATTTTCGATAAAGATTTTATTATAGTCTGCTTCAGATAGAGAGTCATCAAATAAATTTATATATCCACTTTCTCTAACGGAATACTTAAAGTCTTTAAATCTCTGTTCGAGAAATGGAATCATCTTTTCAGGATATTTAGTTTTAATTTCAATATAATCTCTGCACTCTTCTTTTAATTCATCTCTACTTATATATTTCAATAATTTACCATCTTTTAGAAATCCGAAGGAAGTCGCCTGTCTGCTAAGTTCATCTAGTAAATGACTCGAAATAATCATTGTAATACCATGCTCTTCGTGTATTTTTTTAATCATATTTCTAAATTCTATAATGCCATCCGGATCCATCCCATTTATCGGTTCATCGAGAAGCAAAATATCGGCGTCACCCATCATCGCCATAGCAATCCCAAGTCTTTGTTTCATGCCTAAAGAAAACTTCTTGACTTTCTTTTTCATATTCGGATCCAGCCCCACTTTTTTTAAGACATCTTCGGCATATCCTTTTCTTCTAATTCCCATATAAGAAGACTGAATTCTTAAATTCTCTATTGCTGAAAAATCTGGATAAAGCCCCGGTTTTTCTATGAGCGATCCAATTCTGTGGTTAATGCGCTCTTTGTGTTTATTCTTTCCAAATATTTTAATATTACCTTCATTCGGAAAAATCTCACCGACAATCATCTTCATCAATGTAGTCTTTCCTGCCCCATTAGGACCTATAAGCCCAAAAATCTCACCTTTAGGTATCGATACTGATATAT
>JAUNVF010000031.1 GCA_030537815.1 Tissierellia bacterium
GCTTTTTGCCTATCTCGAAACGGTCGCACCCTTTACGGGTGCGTGGATTGAAACGGCTAACTTCTCCGCTTTTTGCCTATCTCGAAACGGTCGCACCCTTTACGGGTGCGTGGATTGAAACGCTATTTCGGGTGGTGGTGAGGCTGCGGAAGAGTATGTCGCACCCTTTACGGGTGCGTGGATTGAAACCCAAACATTCCGGTTAGGTATGAGGGTAGCACGTGGTCGTACCCTTCACGGCATTATGAATTAAAATAATATCAATCATTTCCTAATAACTAACTCTGGAGAGAGACTTATACAAATATTAATTGAAATGCTCGGAAATAAATCATAAATGATAGGATTAATTATTTGATATTCTTCTCATCTAAATGTAGATTTTGATTTTTATCATCTCTAAAGACAAGATTGTATTTTATCTAGCTACAATATATAGGAAGCTAAAATATTTTAAAAAATAAATACATTAATGCATTATCACATTACAACAATTGTGGTATAATACTAAATACGAGTTTTTTTACAATATTTTAGTGAGGGGTGTTAGTTATGGAGAAGAGAGAAAAAAAGAAATTTACAGTTCCGCATATTTATGTCCTTTTATTTTGCGTTATCATCTTTTGTTCAATATTGACTTGGGTATTGCCTGCCGGTGAATTTGATAGGGTTCAAAATGAAGCTGGTAGAGAGGTAGTTGTTGCGGGATCTTACCATAGTGTTGAACCGAGTCCGGTTGGAGCATTTGATACTATTAAAGCAGTATATAATGGAATGTTAAATGGATCAGGAGTAATATTTTTTGTTTTTCTGGCCTATGCATCGATAGGATTGATTATTTCTACAGGTGCTTTTAATGGACTGATAGGAAAGATGCTTAAAAACTTAAGGGGTAAGTCTCGGGTTATCATAATCCCGATATTCATTTTGGTTTTGGGAATTTCATCTTCAACTATTGGTATTTTTGAAGAAGCATTTCCTTTTATTCCTATATTTGTGGGCATATCAATAGCAATGGGGTATGATGCTGTTGTAGGATTGGCTATTGTTGCTCTAGGTGTGGGACTTGGTTATGCGGGAGCTATCATGAATCCATTTACTGTAGGAATGGCAAATTCAATTGCGGGATTACCTCAATTGACCGGTGTCTCGTTTAGGATAATCAGTCATTTGATTACTATAGTAATTGCTTCTATATTTACGATAAGATATGCTCTTAAAATCCAAGATGATCCGACAAAGAGTTATGTTTATGGTGATGACTTTTCACATATAGCGATGAAGTCTGAAGATTTGGAAAATCATGTATTTGGAATTAGGGAAAAATTAGTTTTAATAGTATTTGCGATTGGGATAGCGGTAATAGTTTGGGGTGTAAAGGTCCATGGCTGGTATTTTGAGGATCTGAGTGCGGTATTTATGATTATGGGTGTTATAAGTGCATTAATTAAAGGCGATAGACTCAATGATATAGGTCATAAATTCAGTAGGAGTTTTAAAGATGTTGCTATGGCTTGTATGCTTATAGGTTTTGCTAGAGGGATTTTAGTTGTTCTTGAGCAGGGGCATATTATAGATACAATAATATACGGGCTTTCAATTCCTTTAAATCAGATGCCAAAATGGTTTACGGGTGTGGCGATGTTATTTGTACAAACTATTTTGAATTTCATAATACCATCAGGGTCGGGACAGGCAGTAACTAGTATGCCTATTATGGCCCCGCTATCTGATATTATAGGATTGTCAAGACAGGTTTCAGTGCTTGCTTTTCAATTTGGTGATGGATTATCAAATATAATTTGGCCGACTTGTATGGCTCCTATAATGTGTGGGCTTGCTGGTGTAAAAATCGAAAAATGGTGGAAGTTTATAGTCCCATTGTTTATAATATTATTTATAGCGCAGGCTGTTTTAGTGACGATAGCAGCGTATATTTGGTAAATTTTATTTGATTGGAGAAAATATGAGCGAAACTATTTTAGAACAAAATTTAATTGAAACGGCAAGAGAGTTGAATGATGCAGCATTTGATTTAAATCTTTATCTGGCAGATCATCCTGAAATTTCTGGTGAAGAATATAATTCTGTTGAATATATTACGAATATGCTTGAAGATTATGGTATAAATTGTGAAAAAGGTATTCTCAATATACCTACTGCCTTCAAAGGGGAAGTATCAAGATCGGATACTTCGGATATAAATATAGCTATAATTACAGAATACGATGCTCTTCCAGGAATAGGTCATGCATGTGGTCATTGTGCAAGTTGTGCAATAAGTATTCTATCTGCTCTTTCTTTGAAAAAATGTTTTAAGGATTATGATGCAAATATAGATATAATAGGAACTCCGGACGAAGAGAATATAGGTATGAAAATACCGATGGCAGACTCGGGTTTCTTTGATAAATACGATTTGGCAATTATGATTCACATGTCGACTCAGTCAATTGTCAATTGGAAATTTCTGGCTTTTGAAACATATGATTTTACATTTAAAGGTAAGGCATCTCATGCATCTGCAGCTCCATGGGATGGTAGAAATGCTGAGGATGGAATGTTATTGATGTTTCACGCTTTTGATATGATGAGGCAGAGGCTGAAAGACGGTTCAAGAATTGAAGGCATTATATTAGAGTCTGGAAAAGCTTCAAATATAATACCGGACAGGGCCAAATGCAGATATACTTTCAGAGCGAAAGAAATATCTTATTTGAGGGAGTCAGTCTTACCAATGGTTTTTGATGCGGCTAAAGGCGCTGCTATGGCAACTCAGACAGAGGTAGAATTTGAGAGATTCGGTTTTCCTTTCTTGGATATGAAAATTTTACCGAGTGGCGAAAAAGTTTTAACAGATATTTTCTCGAAATATGGAATTGAAAAAGATGAGATTACGGATGCATTGGGATCGTCGGATATGGGCAATGTGAGTTATAGATGTCCTTCTTTCCATCCATCGATATCTGTATCAGATCACAATATCCCACTTCATACAGTTGAGTTTGAAGCTGCTATGAGAACTGAAAATACCAAAAATGCTATTTTAAAAGGTGCTATTGTAATTTTAGCGATGATTGCTAAAGTCATAGAAGATGAAGATTTCAGGATGGAATTAAGAAGAGAATTTGAAGCTTAAAGAAATATTTGCAAGTATCCCCTCATTGATATGCGGAAGCAGATTCGATGAGGGGATTATTATTGGTTCAATTATTCTCGTGTCAAAATAGATATAAGATTACCGCTTAATATACGACTAATATTTTCGGGACTAAGCTCGCTATTGCTGATGATTTTTTTAGTCTCTATGGCCGGTGGTAATGGATAGTCGCTGCCGAATACTATTTTTTTACTTAGACCCATAGTATCTAGAGTTTTGTAAATCTGATTGCTGAAAAGATATGGAGCAGCTGCTGTATCGTAGTAAGTATTTTTTAAAGTATTTTTGACTTCTGGCATGAGTTCGTAAAAGGGAAGTCCGCCGCCAAAGTGAGCATAGATTATAATTTGATCGGGGAAATTTTCTGCAAATTTATAGATTTGATTTAAGCTGGTGTCTGTCTTACCGGGATAATAATGTCCTATTGGCTCATTTGCATGTATAAGAAGTGGTAACTGATATTCCATAGTAAAGTCGACTAATGGTTTCATCGTATTGTAATCAGAGATATCAAATTTTTGACCGCTTGGGAATAGTTCACCGAATCCTAATAATCCATTATCTATACAGAATTTAATCTCATCTTTTAAATTTCTTTGATTTGGATTTACTATTCCAAATCCGATTAATTCATCTGGATATTTTTTTACGGATTCTATTACATATTCATTGACCATTCTTATATTTTTTTCTAATTCAAATGCAAATCCGAAAATAATGGATTTTTCTATAGTATTTGTATTCATATAATCTATAATATGCTTTGTGTCTGCAAATCTATTGACTCTGCTTGAGCTTAGGAGATTAAAATATTCTTCGTCCTCTCCAAATTTCTTCCAATCTTTTATTATTTCAGGTGGTGTAGTATGAACATGACAATCGTATACCATATATTTCCTCCTATCTATAATTAATTATACCCTAATTCCTATTTATAAAAATCGATTTATAGGATGACTTTAACGAAATAAATGGATATAATATAATAGAGTATAAATAATTTATATTTATTTTTAAATGAAATATCTGACTAAAATCAAAAAGATATTTAATTCTGATAGGGGGATAAAAAATGAGTAAGGGATATAATCCATTGGAAAGTGCGAGAAATGAGATAAGAAAAGCATGCGATTTATTAAAATTAGATTCAGCAGTATATGAAATTTTAAAAGAACCGAGAAGGGTAATAGAGGTTTCGATTCCTGTGAGGATGGATGATGGAAGCTTAAAAGTTTTTAAAGGCTATAGATCTGCACATAATGATGCAGTCGGCCCTAATAAGGGAGGAATAAGATTTCATCCGGATGTAAATTTAGATGAGGTAAAAGCTCTTTCATTGTGGATGACTTTTAAAGCATGTATAACTGGGATACCCTATGGCGGTGGAAAAGGTGGGGTAGTTGTTGATCCCAAGGATTTGTCGGAATCTGAATTAGAAAGATTATCCAGAGGATATGTTAGAGAAATACACAAATATCTTGGAGAAAAGATTGACGTTCCCGCTCCTGATGTAAATACAAGTGGCAAGATTATGGCTTGGATGGCTGATGAGTATAATATGCTTTCTGGATCGCAGCAACTCGGGGTATTTACAGGAAAACCTGTCGAGTTTGGCGGTTCAAAAGGCAGGACTGAAGCGACCGGATTTGGAGTTTCTATAATTGCTAGAGAGACGGCCAAAAAATTGGGAATAGATATCGTCGGTGCAAAGGTCGCCATTCAAGGATTCGGAAATGTGGGCAGCTTTACTGTTAAAAATATTGAAAAACTTGGCGCGAAAATTGTATCGATTTTGGAATTTGATCGAGAAAAAGGGACATATGCAGTTTATAAAGAGTCAGGATTCAGCTATGAAGAGCTTAAAGAATCTAAAGAGAAAGGCACTCTTGATAATATTGAAGGTGCAGAAGAAATTAGCGAAGATGAATTTTGGTCTAAAGAATATGATATATTGATTCCTGCTGCATTGGAAAATGCTATTAATGAAGAAAATGCCATGAAAATAAATTGCAAATTAATTTGTGAAGGAGCAAATGGACCTGTCACTCCTGAAGCTGATAATATTTTAAAAGAAAGAGGGGTTGTGGTAGCTCCGGATGTGCTTGCAAATGCCGGTGGTGTTACAGTATCTTATTTTGAATGGGTACAGAATCTATATGGATATTATTGGACAGACGAAGAAGTGTATGAAAGAGAAGAAGAGATGATGGTCGAAGCTTTCAACTCGATATGGGCTGTCAAAGAAGAACATGATATTACATTTAGAGAAGCATCATATGTATTTTCAATTAAAAAACTGGCTGTTGTAATGAAAATGAGGGGCTGGTATTAGATTAGGGCTTGTTTATACAAGCCTTTTTCTTTTAGGCAATAAATCGTCTTATTTACAAAAAAACACTGTATATTTTAATATTTCAATTAAATAAATTAAATCGCTTGACAAAACTCAATGATACATGATATCCTTATTTCGAGTGATAATCAGTATCATTGTATTGATAATGGGGTTGATAAATTGGAGTATTATTTAATATCATGTTGTGCTCCAACTCTTGCAGGTAAAAAAATTGCAAATCTATTTACATTTAAACATGCCGAGGGTGATAGAATTCATACAAAGGTAAATGTTTGGAATGAAAGGCTGAATCCCTTTGGCGTATTTATTAAAATTCTTAGAACTTCTCAAAGCAGTTCTCTGATTCTAGTTTACAGAATGGAGAAAGTAAAAACGATTTTACAAGATGAGAATATTATGAATTTTTTACATAGCAAGGGTTACGAGAGCAACAATTTACAAGATGTCTTAAAAAGAATACGTTTTTTATTGAATAAATCTTCTGATTTCCCACATGAGATTGGATTATTGCTCGGCTATCCTTTACATGATGTAATAGGATTTATAAAAAACAATGGAAGATGCTCTAAACTTTCAGGTTTTTGGAAGGTGTATGGAGATCATAAAGAAGCAGGGGAATTATTCAAAGAATATAATCACTGCAGAAATTGTTTTATGAATTTATATAATCAAGGCATGACTGCTTTGGAAATAATGGAAAAATATAATGGAGGATATGTACAATGAGTAAAGTAGCTGTAGTTTATTGGACTGGAACTGGTAATACTGAAGCAATGGCAAATGCTGTAGTTGAAGGAATTAACGAAGCCGGAGGAGAAGCAGAACTAATTTTTTCTGACGATTTCAATGCTTCTATGATGGACGATTTTGATGCAATCGCTTTTGGTTGTCCTGCAATGGGTGACGAAGTACTAGAAGAAGCTAGCTTTGAGCCTATGTTTGAAGAATGTGAAGAAAAACTTGAAGGAAGAAAGATTGCGATATTTGGCTCATATGAGTGGAATAATGGCGAGTGGATGGTAGATTGGGAAAAAAGATGTAAGGATGCGGGAGCAAACTTAGCATATGATCCGCTACCAGCATACGATAATCCGGATGATGAAGCACTTGATAAGTGTAGAGAATTAGGCAAGGCATTAGCATAATAATATAAAACATACCCATTTAATATAGCAGAGAGATAATTCTTTCTGCTATATTTTTATATTGATTTATGTTTTACTATATCACTAGGCTGGAGTATAATATTTATAGGACTATTAAGATATTTCAGATTTTGATTTATATAAAAATTAATGGAGGTATAATATGGATGCTAAGGCATTAGCTGCTAATATAAGTGAAGATATTATTGAATATAGGAGAAAGCTTCACAGTACTCCGGAGCTGGGTTTAAAATTGCCAGAAACTGTTAAATACGTAGCTGGAAAGCTTGAGGAATTTGGTATTGAATTTGAAGTTTATGAGGATATATCCGCAATTGTCGGACTGATAAGGGGGGATAAGCCGGGTAAGACATTGGGAATAAGAGCCGATATGGACGGACTTCCTATAGCTGAAGAGACAGGACTGGAATTTGCGTCTAAAAATGGTAATATGCACGCTTGTGGTCATGATGGGCATACTGCCATACTATTAGGAGCTGCGAGGATCTTAAATGAAAATAGAGATAAATTCTGTGGAAATGTGAAATTGCTATTTCAGCCTGGCGAAGAATATCCGGGCGGTGCAAAGCCAATGATAGAAAAAGGTGCGATGGAGAATCCGAAAGTGGATGCCGTTATAGGTTTGCATGAAGGAGTAATAAATAAGGATGTCGAAAAGGGATCTATAGGGATTAAATATGGTCCGATGATGGCTTCAATGGATAGATTTTTAATCGTCGTAAATGGAAAGGGCGGTCATGGAGCATATCCACAAATTACTGTCGATTCAGTATCCATAGCTTGTGAAATCGTTGGAGCATTAAATAAGATAGTATCTCGTGAGATTATAGCGACAGAACCTGCCGTATTATCTGTCACTCGTATAGAAGGTGGCTTTAATCAAAATATTTTACCGGATAAAGTAGAATTGGAAGGCACTGTAAGGGCGACTAATGAAGATGTAAGGAGGCATATCGCTAAGAGGATTGAAGAAATTTCCAAAGGTATATCTAAAAGCTTTGGTGCTGAGGCGGAAGTTACTTATGATTTCAAATATCCGGCGGTAATAACAGATAAAGATTTCACTGACTTATTTAGAGAATCGGCAAGTAAAATTTTACCGGATGAAAAGATAATAATTTTAGATAAGCCGGTAATGGGCGGAGAAGATATGGCGTATTTTTTACTCGAAGCACCAGGGACATTCTTTCTTTTGTCCAATCCTAAATTAAATCAAAACCCTTATGCTCATCATACTTCAAAATTCGATATAGAGGAAGATTTGCTTTATTTAGGTGCGGCTCTTTTTGTTCAGACAGCTTTAGATTTTTTAAAATAAAAATTGAAGGAGGAGAAGATGCGTAATATTAAATTACATCTATTGGTTTTAGTTCTCGTTATAATAGCGGAACTAATTGGAACTTTTAAGTTTCAAGTGGGCGTTGGCACAATCGTACTTTTACCGATGTTATATGCTCTTATTTTAGGAATATTTACTACGCCAAAGTTCACAAAGATTTCAAATGAGAAGGATATGGATGATGCGGGAAGCTTGATAGGGATAACTCTTATGTTATTAATGGCCAAATACGGTACTACTATTGGTCCTAGTATTCCTGTGATTATAAAATCCAGTCCGGCGCTGATTTTGCAGGAATTTGGAAATGTTGGTACTGTTTTGTTGGGAGTGCCGATTGCGGTTATGATAGGCTTAAAGAGGGAAGCTATTGGAGCAGCTCATTCTGTCGCTAGAGAGCCTAATGTCGCTTTGATCGGTGAGGAATTTGGACTTGACTCTCCAGAAGGAGAGGGAGTTCTAGGAGTTTATATAATAGGAACGGTTTTTGGAACTATATTTATTGGTCTGCTTGCCTCTTTTTTAGCGGCTTATACGCCATTTCATCCATATGCACTGGCTATGGCATCAGGTGTTGGATCAGCTAGTATGATGACAGCATCTGTCGGTTCATTGTCGGCAATGTATCCTGAAATGGCTACCGAATTACAAGCTTTTGGTGCCTCGAGTAATCTTTTATCGGGTTTGGACGGCATCTATATTTCACTATGGATAGCCTTGCCTCTTGCAGAGTGGATGTATAAGAAGATGTATCGAATAAAATATGGAGAGCTACCTGCAAGCAATGATGAAAAAGAGGAGGAGAAGAAGTGAAATTAAGAGACTCATTGATAATTCTTTTAATTACGGCCGCCATAACGGTTGTAGGAAATTTTGTTGGGCCAAAGATTTCGCCGATTGAAGCTTTACCGGGGATTCTGATCTTAGTGGGAGTTTCTTTTATAGGTATTGTATTGGCAAAGGTCATACCTTTAAAGATTCCCAGTGTTGCATATATCGTGACTTTGGCGACAATTATTACTATTCCAGGATTTCCTCTTGCAGAGCAGATCACAGAGCTTACTTCTAAGGTAAACTTTTTAGCTCTAACTACTCCAATCCTAGGATATGCTGGGATCTATATCGGTAAAAATTTGGATGGACTTAAGAAGACTGGATGGAAGATAGTGGTAGTGGCATTATGTGTAATGCTCGGAACATATGTGGGTTCAGCGCTTATCGCTCAAATAGTACTTAGGATAATCAAAATGATTTAGAATTTCAAGGTGGTAATAATGAAAAAATTAATTAAAAACGGCATTGTAGTTACAGCTAATCATACATGTGAAGCAGATGTTTTGATAGAAGATGAAAAGATATTGGCTATTGGTAAATTTGACGAAGAAAACGAAAACTACTGCGAGGTATACGATGTATCGGGTATGTTTGTCATGCCGGGTTTAATTGATCCTCATACCCATATGGAGCTTCAGCAATCTGAAGAATATATATCTTGTGACGATTTTTACACCGGAACAGTTGCGGCTGCCGTTGGTGGGACTACTACGATTATCGATCATATAGGTTTTGGACCTAAGGGTTGCAATCTACATTATTCGATTGAAAATTATCATAAAAAAGCTGAGAAGGCCGTAATTGATTATGGATTTCACGGGGTTTTTCAGCATGTTGATGAAGATATTATAAAAGAACTGGAAGGAATAGTTAAAAACGAAGGGGTTATGAGCTTTAAGGCTTATTCGACCTATGCGTATAAATTGGGGGACTCTGATATGCTTAGGATACTTGAAGCTATGAAAAAATATAATGGCCTACTAACTTGTCATTGTGAAAATGACGAGATTACTAATTATCTTAGAGCTTTCTATATTAATAAGGGCGATACGGATGCAATTTACCACGCCCTTTCAAGGCCGAACCAAACTGAATCCGAGTCTGTAGACACGATGATAAATCTAGCCGCTATAGCCGGAGATGCTCCATTGTATATTGTTCATACATCGACATCGGAGGCATTGGATAGGATAAGGCTTGCAAGAACTCGAGGACAAAAGAATTTATATTGTGAAACCTGTACACAGTATTTAGTATTAGACGACACGAGTTATTACAAGGATGGAAATCAAAATGGTCTGAAATATATAATGGCTCCTCCATTAAGGTCGAAATTAGATATAGAAATACTTTGGAAGGGAATCGAAGATGGAACTGTAAATGTTATTGCAACAGATCACTGCCCTTTCATGATAAAAGAGAAACTCAATGGAGATGATAATTTTACTAAAGCTCCTGGAGGTGCTCCTGGAGTTGAAGAAAGAGTTAGGATTATATTTTCAGAAGGAGTAATGAAAGGTAGGATAAATTTAAATCAATTTGTCGAGGTTATGAGTACAAATGCTGCTAAAATCTTTGGAATGTATCCCCAAAAAGGATCGCTTGTAATTGGAACTGATGCAGATATAGTAGTCATCGATCCTACAAAAGAAGAGACTTTATCGAATGACAATACAAAGAGCAGATGTGATTACTGCGCTTATGAAGGCATGAAAGTAAATGCCGGGATTCATCTCGTGTTTTCTAGAGGTAATTTGATTGCAAAAGATAATGAATTTTTGGGACGAAGAGGCGGAGGCAGATTTATAAATAGAAAATTGATTAATTGATATAATTAGGCATTAAGATGAGCGAAATGATATGCCTAAATGGAGGAATATGATGAAATTTGAAGATGCAAAAAAAGAACTGATAGAATTTGGTATAAAATTAGTTGAACATAATCTCACCAAAGGTACAGGAGGGAATTTAAGCGTTTATGACAGGGACAAAAAGCTCATGGCTATTACTCCTTCTGGGATTGATTTTTATGAGATAAAGCCCGAAGATATTGTAATAATGAATATGGATGGAGAAATTATCGAAGGAGTTAGGAAACCATCGAGTGAATGGCATATGCATAAGATAATTTACGAAAATCGGGAAGATATTGACTCTGTCATTCATGCTCACACGACATTTGCAACTGTTTTGGCAACTCTCAGATGGGAGCTTCCCGCTTCACATTATATGATTGCAGTGGCAGGACCAAATATAAGATGTGCAGAATATGCTACTTATGGAACTGAGCAACTTGCTGAAAACGCTCTTGCAGCATTGGAAGACAGATATGCTACGCTATTGGCGAATCATGGGATAATCGCAGGTTCATATGATCTACTCAATGCTTTCAATATTATCGAGGAGATTGAATACTGTTCAGAGATATATTATAGAGCAAAATCGATTGGAGAACCTGTGATTTTAGATGATCAGGAGATGGAGCTTATGGGAAGAAAATTTAAAACATATGGTCAAAGGAAATCAAATAAATGAATTAGCCTAAATAGTGTAATTTAAAAGTGATGATGACATGCAAATGTTTTCATGTTATAATAGTATTTGTTATAATAAATATCAGTTTAAAATTGGTTAGGAGGAATAGAATTGAAAGTCTATAGTACGGACAAGATTAGGAATTTAGCATTAGTTGGACATAGTGGATCAGGAAAGACATCATTAGTAGAGTCTTTGTTATTTAAGTCCGGCGCCTTAAAGAGAAGAGGGAAGGTCGAGGATGGAAACACTGTTTCAGACTTCTCTAAGGAAGAAATAAATAAAGGAATATCCATGTCTACTTCGGTAATACCCGTTGAGTACAAGGATATGAAAATAAATCTTATTGACACTCCGGGTTATTTTGATTTTGTAGGAGAGATTTACGGAGCATTGAGAGCTTCTGAAGCTGCACTTTTATTGGTCGACGCTTCAGCTGGAATAGAAGTCGGTACTGAAAAAGTATGGAATTACTGTGAGAGAATAAGTCTGCCTAGGATAATTTTCGTCAATAAAATTGAAAAAGAAAATGTGAATTTTGCGAAGGTAGTAAGTGATTTGCATATTGAATTCGGCAAAAAAGTTATACCATTTACAATCACATTGGGAGAGGGCGAAAGTTTTAAAGGAATCATAGATGTTTTAAATAGAAAAGCTTATGAATATGATGGATTCGAAAGAAAAGAAGTTCCTATACCTGAAAATAGGGTCGATGAAGTCGAAGTAGTTTTCAACGAAATCGCTGAAGTGGTAGCTGAAACAGATGACGAGCTTATGGAAAAGTTCTTTGCGGGAGAAGAATTTACGCATGAAGAATTTATGGCCGGAATTACAGCTGCATTATTAGAAGGTACGGCAGTTCCTTTAATTGCGGGTTCTGCAGATACAGGGGCAGGACTTGATGTATTATTGGACACGATTGTAGACTATATGCCCGCACCAAATGATGAAAGAGCCAATATAGGATTTAGAGTCGAAGAGGGAGAAAGACATAAAGTTGATGTCAATGAACCTTTCTCTGCTGTAATATTCAAAACCATAGTGGATCCATTTATCGGTAAAGTATCATTATTCAAAGTTGTCTCGGGTAAACTGAAAAAGGATGCAGATATTTATAATGCGTCTAAGGATGTGGTCGAGAAAATCGGAGGACTTTTCAATATAAGAGGTAAGACACAAGTTGAAGTCCCAGAAGTTGTGGCTGGTGATATAGGAGCGCTAACCAAATTAGTCAAATCAGAAACGGGCGATACATTAAGCGATAAATCTGTTAAGACCCTATACAAGAGAATAAAATATCCTCAGCCGAATATTTACTTTGCTATAGAGCCAAAATCCAAAAATGACGAAGATAAGATAGGAACTGCTCTTCAAAGAATACAAGAAGAAGATCCTACATTTATCTCGCATAGAAATGCGGAAACCAAGCAGCTTACTATTGGAGGACAGGGAAATGTTCAGCTACAAGCAGTAATCGATAAATTAAAAGATGAATTCGGCGTCGAAGTTGAAACTGTTCCTTTAAAGATAGCGTATAGAGAAACTATTAAAGGTAAATCAGATGTTCAAGGTAAGCATAAGAAACAATCAGGTGGAGCAGGTCAGTATGGAGATGTTCATGTTAGATTCGAACCTAGTGAAGAGGAGTTTGAGTTTACAGAAGAAGTATTTGGTGGATCTGTACCGAGAAATTATTTCCCTGCAGTTGAAAAGGGTATAAGAGAAGCTCTTGAAAAAGGCGTTTTGGCAGGATATCCTGTTGTCAATATCAAAGCTACTCTTTATGACGGATCTTATCATCCGGTTGACTCAAATGAGATGGCATTTAAGATAGCTGCTTCTATGGCTTTCAAAAAAGGAATGGAAGAAGCGCAGCCTATTCTTCTTGAGCCGATTATGAAAGTAGAAGTCAATGTTCCCGAGGACTATATGGGAGATGTCATGGGAGATATGAACAAGAGAAGAGGAAGAATTCTTGGTATGGAGCCTCAAGAAGACGGAACTCAAATAGTAATTGCAGAAGCGCCTCATTCAGAATTATTTGAGTACTCCATAGATCTTAGGTCAATGACTCAGGCTAGAGGAAACTTTACAATAGAATTTGTTAGATACGAAGAAGTTCCTCAAATGATTGCAGATAAGATTATTGAAGAGGCAAAAAAAGAATCTGAATAAAATATGACGCTCTGGCTTTCAGGGCGTCTTTTATTGCCTAAAAAACTTTACTATATACACAATTCATTGTATTATAATATGTAGACATGTATTTTATAGGCGGTGATTTAGTGAATAATAATGATAAAGAAGACAATAAATTAGAAAATAAATTTAAGGAATCTTCCGATGATAAAAATTTAGAATCAAATATGGTCGACTCAGGAAATGAAGTAGATTCGCAAAATACCATATATATTTCTGGAATGGAAAAAGAACAAGAGATAAATGAGGTCGAAGGAAATTTAAATAATAGCGAAACAAGAGAAGAGCCTGTAGTTGATAATATAGAATCGGAGTATCAGGATGCAATTGTCGAAGAGATGATATCTGATGAAACAGAATATATAGACTCTTCCAAAATCGAAGAAGAGCTCGAGCTAAGAGGCGTGGAAGAGGATTTAAAAGAGGATTCGGAGGAATATGAAGAAGAATCTAAAGGATTTTTATCGAGGCTCTTAGGTTGTTTAGGAAATATGATATTTGTCCTATTTATAGCTTTGATGGCTTTTATTATTATAATAAATGGAATTTCATTTCTAAAAGGTAAAGAACCGACAATTTTTGGATATAAGATGTATGTGATTGGAGAAGACAGCATGGATCCCACTCTAAAGAGAAATGATGCTATCATAGTAAAGGAAGTCGATCCTAGAGAACTGGAAGTTGGTGATTTGATCACATATACTTCTAAAAATGAAAAAGATACTATTACCGGTTGGGTTTCTGAAATTTACGATAATGACAGATTTGAAATTAAAAAGAAAATGAATAGCGATGAATCGGTTGTAATTAACGGAATTGCAGTTATCGGAGTTGCGACTCATAGGATAGCCAATATGGGTGATTTTATAGATTTTATTTCCCATCCATTAGGTATCGGATTAGTGGTTATCGTCGGTATTATAATATATGTAATCATGTGGGCAATCAGTCGAAATAAGAATAGTAAGAAATATAGTACAGAATAAGCTATTGCAAATGTAGGTCAAAGATGGTATAATTAATTAGGCTCTTATAAGGGCCTAATATTTAAATCTTAAAGTCAAAGAAAGTCAAAGATGGGGTGTCGACATGAGCGGACTGACTAATCATATAGAACGTTTTTTAAAAGAGTTATTAGAAGAAAGCGAAGGGATAATAGAGATAGGAAGAAATGATCTTGCGGATAAATTCGGTTGCGCTCCGTCTCAAATAAATTATGTATTGTCGACGAGATTTACTCCTTATAAAGGTTATTTTATAGAGAGTAGAAGAGGCGGAGCCGGATATATTAAGATAATAAAATTAACTAGAAGCTCAGAAGATGCCATAGATTTGTTGCTGAGTGATACGATTGGAGATGCAATAACAAAGGATAAAGCTAAAATGATTGTTGAAGGTCTCGTTGAAGAGGGTATAATAACTAAGCGCGAGGGATTATTAATCGTACATGCAATGGATGACAAATCTGTGATTATGGTTCCCGGGGAATTTAAAAATATAGTTAGAGCAGATATCTTGAAAAATATGCTCATTGTATTTTTAAGATAGCAAAGGGGTGTTATTGATGAAATGCGAAAAATGTGGAAAACCTGCCACAATCGAAATAATAATTACGATCGGAGAAAAAAATGAGCATCTAAATTTGTGTTTTGAATGTTATTCTGAGATAGTAAACTCAAATGCTGAGAAAATTACTGATGGAGAATTTAAGTTTTTCGACGACGTTTTGTCTGATCTTCTTAGCTCTGTTATAGTTGAAGAAGATAATTTGACAGATTACAATGACACTGTTTGCCCGAGATGTGGTTATGGGATTGGAGATATTGTAAATAGTGGAAAATTTGGATGCGATTCTTGTTTTAGCACTTTTTATGATAAAGTTTTACAAATCCTTCAATCGACGCAAGGTTCTCAGAACCATATGGGTAATCATCCTCAGAGATATGATGAAGTGGAAAAAATTCTTTCTGAAATACAGGAAAACAAAAATGAGTTAGAAGACTCGGTACTAAAAGAAGATTATGAAAAAGCTGCTAAAATTCGTGATGAGATACAGAGACTAAATAAAAAACTCGAGATTATAAGTGGTGAGATAAATGAATAAATGGAGATTGAAAAGTGGTAAAGATGAAGATGTAATCTTGAGTACTAGGATCAGGCTAGCCAGAAATCTCAAAGGATTCAGATTTCCAAACACATTCGATAGAGAAGAGTCTAAATTAGTAGATGAGTTGATAAATATATCTGTAGATAAATTATATCCGGGGGAGTACAAACATTTCTTTTTAAAGGAGATGAATAATTACTCTCGGGTACTCATGGAAAATCATCTTATTAGTCCTGAATTAATAAAAAATAAAGATTTCTCTTCTTATTGTCTTAAAGACGATGAGAGTGTAAATATAATGATAAATGAAGAAGATCATCTCAGACTTCAGGTATTAGAA
This sequence comes from Tissierellia bacterium, assembly GCA_030537815.1. Lineage (GTDB taxonomy): Bacteria > Bacillota > Clostridia > Tissierellales > Peptoniphilaceae > Microaceticoccus. Next base: position 16,034 of record JAUNVF010000031.1, read on the forward strand.
TCTGGATTGGCTTTAGAAGATGCTTATGAAAAGGCAGCTTCCATCTGCAGAGACTTAGAGACTCAAGTTGACTTTTCATACCATCATGAATTCGGATATCTAACTGCATGCCCTACAAATACAGGAACAGGGCTAAGGGCTTCGGTTATGATGCATTTGCCTGCCATTAAACATAGCGGAATGATGCCTGGATTAATCGATTCACTTGGAAAACTAGGTGTGACTGTAAGGGGGATTTATGGTGAGAATAGTTCAGCTATAGGAGATCTATTTCAGATTTCAAATCAGAGAACTCTCGGCATGACTGAAAAAGAAGTAGTAATAAAATTGAAAATGCTGGCAAATAGGATAACCGAAAATGAGCGAAAACTTAGAGATGGGTTTAAGGAAAGCCATCCGCTTGATTTTGAAGATAAAGTTTATAGAAGTTTGGGCCTTTTGAAGTATTCTAGATTGATTTCTGAAAAAGAAGCATTGGAATGTCTATCTTATTTAAGAGTCGGTATTTGTGAAGGTCTCTATGACGGCCTTAGCATCAAACAAGTTACAGATTTGATATTTAATCTTCAAAAGTATAATATTTTAAAATATAAAAAAGATATGAAAATAGATGGAAATGAAAATTCGGCGAGAAGCCATTATATAGACAGCTACTTTAGGGAGGTGGGCATCGATGGATAATAAAAATACCGGGAGTATCGACAGAATATTAAGGATTGCAGGACAAGAAGCTTATAAATTGAAACATGACTATATCGGTACGGAACATATACTTTTAGCTCATATAAAATCAGGAGGAGTAGATCAAATTGCTCTTGAGAAATCAGGAGTTACTTATGAGGCGGTAAAAGCATTTCTTTTATCAAATTTAGGAATGGGTAGCGCCACTGAACCTCCTAGAGGTTTAACTCCTAGAGTAAAAAAAATACTTGAAAATAGTAGGGATATAGCGAGGAAATTTGGACATAATTATGTCGGTTCCGAACATCTTTTGATATCTCTTCTTGACGACAAAGAATCATTTGCAGTTTCCTTATTAACTATGTGTGGAGTGCATAGCTCTACTGTAAATCAGAATTTGGTTAAAATTCTTGGAGGGAAGACAAAAGATGATTCAATCTCGTTTTCAAAAAAAGATAAAGACAGCGTTCTAGATAAATTTAGCAGAAATCTCAATGAACTTTCAAAACAAGGAAAGGTCGATCCCGTCATAGGGCGCGACAAAGAGATAGAAAGGCTTGTTCAAGTCTTGCTCAGGAGAACTAAAAATAATCCGGTGCTTATAGGTGAGCCTGGAGTGGGTAAGACTGCGATTGCAGAGGGATTAGCCCAGAGAATAGTTGAAGGTGAAGTTCCTGAAATAATTAAGAATTACACAATCCTTAGTCTTGATATGGGCGGTTTAATTGCTGGAACCAAGTATAGAGGTGACTTTGAAGAAAGGCTCAAAGGAGTTATTAATGAATTGATTGAAAAAGATGATATTATTTTATTCATTGATGAATTCCATACGATTATTGGTGCGGGAGGTGCAGAGGGGGCTTTAGATGCTTCTAATATATTAAAACCTGTACTAACCAGAGGAGAACTGCAAATTATCGGAGCTACGACGATTGATGAATACAGAAAGCATGTAGAGAAAGATGCTGCTCTAGAGAGAAGATTGCAGCCGATAATGGTAGATGAGCCTACTGTCGAAGATACGATATCAATTCTAAAAGGACTTAGAGACAGATATGAAGCTCATCATAAGGTTGAAATTACTGATGAAGCTATAGAAGCAGCTGCAGAATTGTCTGACAGATATCTTACTGATAGATTCTTGCCGGATAAAGCTATAGATCTTATAGATGAAGCCGCATCTAAACTTAGGGTTAAAGGTTATACTCCTCCTATAGATGTAAAGGAATTGGAGGAAGAAATTGAAAGACTGAGAGAAGAAAAAGAACAGGCTGTAACTCTACAGGAATTTGAAAAAGCAGCTCTTTTCAGAGATCAGATGAATGAATTAAAAACAGAATTAAAAGAAGCGAATGACGATTGGTCAAAAAGTAAAAAGAATAATCATATGAAAGTCAGCTTCGACGAAATAGCCGGAATAGTTTCTGATTGGAGCAATGTACCGGTTACTAGAATGACAGAGGCTGAAACTAAAAAGTATTTAAATCTCGATAAATTATTAAAAGAGTATATAATTGGACAGGACGAAGCAGTAGAATCTATATCTAGAGCTATTAAAAGGGCTAGGGTTGGATTAAAAGATCCAAATAAGCCGGTGGGAAGTTTTATATTTGTCGGTCCAACCGGTGTAGGTAAGACATATTTGGCAAAATCTCTCGCAAAAGTATTGTTTGGAGACCAGGATGCCATAGTTAGAGTAGACATGAGTGAGTATATGGAAAAGCATTCAGTTTCGAGATTGGTTGGTTCTCCTCCGGGATATGTCGGATTTGATGAAGGTGGACAACTTACAGAGGCTGTTAGGAGAAATCCTTATTCAGTTGTGCTATTTGATGAGATAGAAAAGGCGCATCCTGATGTTTTTAATATGTTGCTTCAGATTTTGGACGATGGAAGACTGACCGATTCAAAAGGTAAGACGGTAAACTTTAAAAATGCGATCATAATAATGACTTCAAATGTCGGGGCTGACTTATTAGAACAGAAAGGAACTCTCGGCTTTACAGGAGAAGATGATCAAGAGAAAACCGAATATGATAGAATTGTCAATACTGTAAATGAAGAACTGAAAAAGACATTTAGACCTGAGTTTTTAAATAGGCTTGACGATATCATAGTATTTAAAAATTTAAATTATGAAGCTGTAAAGTCAATTGCAAATTTAATGCTTGATAAAATGGTTGAAAGACTAGGATCTTTAGAAATAAAAGTGAAATATACAGATGACCTTACTAAATTGGTTGCGGATAAAGGATATGATAAAGTGTTCGGAGCAAGACCAATTGAGAGATTTATAAGAACTGGAATCGAAGATATACTTGCAGAGGAGCTTTTAAAAGAACAAATAAACAGAAATGACAATATATTAATAGATGCGAAAGACGACAAGCCTGTATTTACTAAAGATGAGGATATGACAAGTTCAAATATAGACCCGAAATAATCGGGTCTTTTTTGAGTGGTTTTATTTCATTACAATATTGTATATAATTCTGTTTAAAGAATATAGTATAATAATTATTGGAGTGGGGAATGAAAGAAAAAATAATATATCAATGTAGAAGTTGCGGCTATATAGCGCCGGGCTGGATTGGTAAATGCCCGGTATGCAATGAATGGGAAAGTATAGAGGAAATCAAATCTAGCAAAAATCAAAACAAATCAAAATTACAATATTTGTCAAATGCGAAGAAATTATCTGACATAGAAATAAATAAAAATTCCAGATATAAAAGCGGAATAGGAGAATTTAATAGAGTCATCGGCGGTGGTTTGATAATCGACAGCGTAAGCATATTGGCAGCAAAGCCCGGTTCGGGGAAATCAACTTTACTGCTGGAATTGGCATATGATTACAGCAAACAAGGGCTTAAAATACTGTATTTAAGCGGAGAAGAAAGCGAATCGCAAATAAAGTCTAGAGCTTTGAGAATAATGCCTGAGATTCCTGATAAAATTTGGTTACTGTCGACTAATTCCATGGATTTAGCCATTGATGCCATAGAAAGGATAGATCCGGATATAGTTTTTTTAGACAGTATTCAGACATTTTTATTGTCTGAGCATAATTCAAAGCAAGGATCTCCAGTTCAAACTGTCGAATGTACAAATAAATTAGTCGAGATAGCAAAAAATCCTGAAAAGCCTAAAGCTGTCGTCATAATTGGACATATGACAAAGTCGGATGAGATGGCAGGTCTCAGAACATTGGAACATATGGTCGATACAGTATTATTTATTGAATCTGATATGTCTGACGATCTTAGAATACTGCTTTCTACTAAAAATAGATTTGGAAGAACGGGAGAAATAGGATTATTCAGAATGCAGGAGAATGGATTCAAAGAACTTAAAGATCCTTCAGATGAATTTATAACTAGAAGAGATTCTGATATAAAAGGCTCGGCGGTTGCTTTGATAAGAGAAGGAAGTAGATATATAGCTGTTGAAATTGAATCTTTAGTATCTAATTCATTTCAACCTTATCCTATTAGAATTGGTGAATGTGTCAATAAGAATAGATTAAATACTCTCATTGCCATTCTTGAGCAAAGAGCGGGTATAAAGCTCTATGATAAAAATGTAATAATTAAGACGACAGGGGGACTCGATTTAAAACATCAGGATTCCGACCTCGCCATACTGATGTCGATTGCATCTTCTGTTGTGGACAAGCCGATTGACAATAAAACTGCATTTGTTGCAGAGGTGGGTTTGACCGGAGAGTTAAAACCTGTAAAGCAGATGGATCAAAGGATTTCCGAACTGCAAAGATTGGGATATAAATCTTGTTATTATGCCGATAATGGCCGTGGCAAGATTATTGAATTGGAAAATTTTAAAGCAGTACCTAAAAAACATATTACTGAGGTTTTAAAAGAAGTATTTGATAATCATTAGCAATATCTTATATATATCAAAAATTCCTTGACACATAGAAAAACTTTGTATATAATATAATCTTTACTAAAATTGCCAAATAGTTTATAATATTATAGAGAACATTATTATTATAGGAGGAAGGTATGTTTAATATTGGAGATAAGATAGTGTATCCTTTACACGGGGCAGGTACTATTGAGGCGATTGAAGAAAGAGAGATATTAGGTGAAGTAAAAAAGTATTTTATTTTAATTATGCCAATAGGTAATATGAAGATATCTATTCCCATAGATAAAATATCTGAGATTGGCGTCAGAGAAGTATTTAAAAAAGAAGAGCTCGAGCCAGTGCTTAGAATTTTAGAGGGCAAGAGTACCCAAATGCCTGATAACTGGTCTCAAAGATATAGAGAAAATTTAGATAAAATTAAGAGTGGAGATATTTATGAGATCGCTAGAGTTGTGAGAAATTTAGCCCTAAGAGAAGATAAAAAAGGACTATCTACAGGAGAAAAAAAGATGCTCAATTCTGCTAGGAAAATGCTGGTTTCAGAATTGGTGATCGTAAATGACCTTACTCCTGAAGAAGTAGATAAAATGGTTGACGATGCCATATATAATCTATAAATTTTGTTTAAAGGAGGATGAAATGTGTTAAAAAGACTAGTGAATTTTTTTCTAATCCTAGTGGGATTCTTTGTTGGCGTCCTACTGGTATTTGGATTAAATTCATGGAAATTGATCGAAATTACTAGCAACAAATTAAATATTGCTATTTATATTGGTGTTGGTCTCATATTTGCACTTATATTTTATTTATTATCTTCAGCCATTATAAATAAGCTCAATGATGTCGTTGGAAAGGCGGAGGCGGAATTATCTCGAATACCATCAAGGGATATTCTCTTTGGGAGTCTTGGCCTTATCGTAGGGCTGTTAATAGCTTATTTCTTAACTCAGCCATTACAAAATCTACCTATCCCTATATTAGGCTCTGCACTTGGTACATTATTATCAGTTGTAATCTATTTAGGTTTAGGATATCTTGGGATTAGACTGGCTATAAAAAGCAAAGATGATATTTCTACTTTATTTAGTAGGACGAGACAGATATCTTCTGATAGAGATAGCAAACAGATGAATGAGAATTTAAAGATTTTAGATACCTCTGTAATAATTGATGGTAGGATTATAGACATAATAAGGGCCGGATTCATAGAAGGCGCTATAGTATTGCCTAATTTTGTATTAGAAGAATTGCAGCATATCGCCGACTCATCCGATAATCTTAGAAGAGCAAAGGGGAGAAGAGGCTTAGATATATTGAGGGAAATACAAGGTCAGAGCCATGTCAAAGTAATCATTAAACAAGATAATTACGATGACATAAAAGAAGTTGACTCAAAGATACTAGGGATGGCAAAAGATTTAAATGCAAAGGTAATAACAAATGATTACAATCTAAATAAAGTTGCAGGTGTAAGGGGAATTGAAGTTTTAAGTATCAATGAACTCGCTAATGCTGTCAAGCCCGTCGTGATTCCTGGAGAAGAAATGAATGTCAATGTAATAAAGGACGGCAAGGAAGCGAATCAGGGATTGGGATATCTCGACGACGGAACTATGATAGTCGTAGAAGAGGGAAGAAGATATATCGGTAAGAATATAGATGTGATAGTGACGAGCGTTCTTCAGACTGCAGCCGGCAAGATGATATTCGCAAAGCCTAAAACATGGTGATAAGATGATAGATGGAAAGAAAGTTTATGCTATTATCGCCGCTGCAGGAAGCGGAAAGAGGATGAATTCCAATATTTCCAAGCAAATTATGAAAATAGGAAATATGACTATAATAGAGAGAACTATCAGTAAATTTGTTAAAAGCAAATATGTCGATGAAATAATCGTGGTAATAAAAAGAGAAGAAATAAAGAAAATAGAATCGATAATATCTTCAATAGATTCTGATAAATGCATAAGTTTAAAATATGGCGGAGACAGTAGAGAACAATCTAATTATAATGGGATAAAAGATTTATATGGCGATTGCATCGCAGTGATGCATGATGGAGCTAGGCCTTTTATCAAAACTAAAGATATAGATGAAATGCTTGAGGATTTTAAAGATAAATCCGCCATGATACTTGCAGTTCCAGCAAAAGATACGATTAAATTCGTAGACAATATGAAAGTTGAGTCGACTCCAGATAGGAGTCGACTATATATGGTCCAGACTCCGCAGATATTTAAACTTAATATATTAAAGAAAGCTTATGAACTCTATTTTAAGGAATCTCTAGTCGTGACAGATGACTCATCTCTTGTCGAGGCGTTGGGAAAGAAAGTCTTTGTAAAAATCGGCAATTATGATAATATAAAAGTTACGACAAGTGAGGATATTAAGTTAGCAGAAACTATTGCCATGGAGGAAGATGATGAGAATAGGAAATGGATATGATGTGCATTCATTAGTTGAAGGTAGAAAGCTCATAATTGGTGGAGTTGAAATACCTCATAAAAAAGGATTGCTTGGACATTCCGATGCTGATGTAGCTGTTCATGCGATAATGGACTCCTTGCTGGGAGCAATTGCAATGAGAGATATAGGTCATCATTTTCCTGACAATGATAATAAATATAAGGATATAGATTCACTTGTATTATTAGAAAAAGTAGTAGATATATTAAAAAATGAAGGATATAAAATAATAAATGTAGACTGCACAATAGCGGCTCAAAAACCTAAATTATCACCCTATATCGACGAAATGAGAGAGAATATATCTCGAGTTTTGAAGATTGATATCGGAGCAGTATCGGTAAAAGCAACTACGACTGAGAGGCTTGGATTTGTAGGGAGAGAAGAGGGAATTGAGGCTTATTGTGTTTCGTTAATAGAAAAAATATAGAGAGGTGTAGAATGAAGAGATATTTATTTACTTCCGAATCAGTAACGGAAGGGCATCCGGATAAATTATGCGATCAAATTTCAGATGCTATACTAGATGAGATTTTAAAGGCAGATCCTAATGCTAGGGTGGCTTGCGAAACGGCGACCACGACAGGTATGGTAATGGTCATGGGTGAGATTACGACCAGCACCTATGCTGATATTCAGACTATAGTTAGAGATACGGTTAGAGATATCGGATATACCAGAGCAAAATTTGGATTTGATGCAGATACATGTTCAGTTTTAGTCGCGATAAATGAGCAATCACCTGATATAGCTCTAGGCGTCGACAAGGCTCTTGAAGCCAAAGAAGGTGCTCAAGACAAGTATGATGAAATAGGAGCGGGAGACCAGGGGCTTGTATTTGGTTATGCATCGTCTCAAACGGAAGATTATATGCCACTTCCGATTTCTTTAGCACATAAACTCTCAAAGAGATTGTCAGATGTCAGAAAAGAAGGCATATTAGAATATTTGAGACCGGACGGAAAGACACAAGTTACTGTAGAATATGAGGACTGGACTCCAAAAAGAGTTGATACGGTGGTCGTATCGTCTCAGCATTCCCCCGATATAGAAACCGAAACCATCCGTAAAGATATAATTGAAAATGTAATAAAACCAATAATATCTGAAGATCTACTAGATGAAAATACAAAATACTATATAAATCCTACAGGAAGATTTGAAATAGGCGGTCCTATGGGAGATTCCGGACTTACAGGAAGAAAAATTATAGTCGATACCTATGGTGGATTTGCGAGAAATGGAGGCGGAGCATTTTCCGGTAAAGATCCAACCAAGGTTGACAGATCAGCTTCTTATGCTGCAAGACATGCTGCTAAGAATATAGTGGCTGCGGGACTAGCTGGAGAACTTGAAATAGGAATTTCATATGCAATAGGAGTTGCTAAGCCATTGGCTATTTATGTAAATAGTTTTGGTACGGGAGTTATCTCTGACAAAGAGATAGAAGAGATTATCCTTAAACATTTTGATTTAAGGCCGGCAGCAATAATAGATAGATTTGATTTAAGGCGCCCAATCTACAAACAAACTGCATCATATGGTCATTTTGGAAGAGATGATTTAGATTTACCATGGGAAAAGCTTGATACCGTCGATGAATTAAAGCAGTATATAAAATAATTTCAAGGTAGAGTTCTAATAGAATTCTACCTTATTTATATTTAATCTAAATCTTGATAGACCATGCCCTTATATGATATTATTAATTGGGCGAAGATTTATAACAAGATGAGAGGAGGTATTTTCATGGCATATCTGAGAAAAAACTTGGCAATTGATTTAGGGACTGCGAGTGTACTCGTTTATATGAGAAGGAAGGGAGTCGTATTAAATGAGCCTTCCGTAGTTGCCATGGATGCTTTTTCTAAAAAAATACTTGCTGTCGGTTCACAAGCAAAAAAAATGCTTGGGAGGACGCCGGGGAATATAGTAGCGACAAGGCCTATGAAAGACGGAGTAATAGCAAATTTCAATGCTACTGAAAAGATGCTCAAATATTTTATACAAAAGGCAAATGGGAAGACATTTGCAAGGCCAAATGTTATAATCTGCGTTCCTAGCCAAATTACGCAGGTCCAAAAAAGGGCGGTACTGCAAGCCAGTAGAAATGCAGGAGCAAATAAAACCTATCTCATAGAAGAGCCTCTAGCAGCTGCTATAGGATCGGGAGTAGATATATCAGATCCTGGTGGAAATATGATTATAGATATTGGTGGAGGAACGACAGATGTTGCAGTTATTGCATTAGGAGGCATAGTTATCAATAAATCTTTAAAAACTGCTGGAGATGAATGCGATGAAGCTATAACTGATTATATAAGGAAGAAATTCAATATGCTAATCGGAGAGAGGACCGCAGAAGAAATAAAGATAAATATTGCCAATGCCATGCCTGATCAGATGGATGACAAATTATACGAAGTTAGAGGAAGAAATCTTATCAATGGACTGCCTATGCATGTTTTTGTTACATCGACAGATATAAATGAGGCTTTAGAAAAGCCTTTAAATGAAATAGTAGAAGCTGTTCATTATGTACTTGATAAAACCCCTCCAGAACTCGCGGCCGATTTATTTGAAAGGGGAGCACTGATGACGGGAGGAGGTTCTCTAGTTCCGGGAATAGATAAGAGAATTGAAGATAGGATCGGCATAAGTGTTAAACTTGCGGATGATCCGATTTCGGCAGTAGTAAAAGGTACCGGAAAATCTCTCCAGTGGATAAATAAATTAGATACAGACGACTCATCCTATTCAGAAGCTAGGAGAAGATCTCTTGAAGAAAGAGAAAGCTTGAGGCGTAGATAATATATTAAATCGCTCTATTTAGAGCGATTTTAATTTTATATATGATTTGAGAAATATAGTAGAATTGAATCTCATTCATTTTTTAATTCAATTTTAATTTTTATGAATTAGAATCAAATTCTTTATGATGATATAATAAT
>JAUNVF010000032.1 GCA_030537815.1 Tissierellia bacterium
GAGCAAGCCTGTGGATCCCAATAAACCAAAGACTCCAACAATAGTAAAACTTCCAAAAACTGGATCAGTAGCACCAGTAGCGCTGTATACAGGAATAGCAGCCCTTGCTATTGGTGGATTTATGCTCAGGAAGAAGAAAAGAAAATAGAACTTGGATTCTAAACTAAACAAGACAGGACCGAATTTTCGGTCCTGTTTTTAAAGATTATTTATTAATAGAGCTTTATTTGATATCAATTTTAATTATTTATGTATTTTGTGATTTAAATCATATTAATATAGTATATTTTATTATATGATTATCTCAATGAAAAGAGTAATTAGAGGATATGGAAAATCGTTATCAAATAGATATTGTATTAAAATAATTAGTTTGAAGGAGGTCTTTTATTGGTATATAATTAGAATATAATTATTTTGGAGGAATATTGTGATTAATCAAAAATTAATGCAAATAAGAAAATTAATGGCTAATAGGGGGATAAGTGCTTTTATTGTAACGACTTCAGATCCTCATCAATCCGAATATTTAGCCGATTATTATAAAACTAGAGAGTTTATATCAGGTTTCACTGGTTCTGCTGGAACTGTCGTGATTACAAGAGATGAAGCGATTTTATGGACTGACGGAAGGTATTTTATCCAAGCGGCTTATGAATTATCTGGATCCGATTTTGAACTTTATAAAATGGGTGTTCCCGGAACCATGAGCATAACTGAATTTTTATTGGATAGAGTACAGCCCGGTGGTAAAATCGGTTTTGACGGCAATTGTGTTTCTTATAAGCTGTACAGGGAATTATTAGAAAATTTAGATGATAGGATGTTGATAGGAAATCTGGATTTTATCGATTCAATCTGGAAGGACAGACCTGCATTGCCTAAAGAAAAAGTTTTCATTCATGAGATTAAGTATACGGGAACTTCTGCCGGAAGACGCATAGAAAAAGTCAGGGAAGAGATGGAAACTAAGGGTGTAGATTATTATTTGGTATCGGCTCTCGACGATATTGCCTATTTGTACTGCATAAGAGGAAATGATATTTCATATAATCCCGTTGTGTTTTCATATGCCGTTATCGAGAAGGATAGAGCTTTATTTTTTGTGGACCTTGACAAATTAGAGGATGATGTAAGGGATTATCTCGATGAAAATTCGATAGAATACAGAGAATACGATGAGATAAGGAATTATTTAAGTGAAATCCCAGGAAAGTCCTGTCTTTTATTTGATCCTGCGACAGTCAATTTAAATACTGTTGAAAGTGTAAATTCTAATGTAAAATTGATTAAGAGCGGAAGTATAGTACAGAATATTAAGGCGGTTAAAAATGAAACTGAGATAAATTGTCTAAAGAATGCATATCTAAAAGATGGGGTAGCTCTGGTCAAGTTTTTTAATTGGGTGGAGACGGGCACTCCTACGGGAACTGTTAGTGAGGTATTGGCATCTAAGAAATTACTCAGTATGAGAGAGCAGCAGAGTGATTTTATAGAACCGAGCTTTGAAACTATTCCAGCTTATGGAGAAAATGCTGCGATGCCACATTATTCACCTAATCCGGCTAGCCCGGTCTACTTAAAACCTGAGGGATTGTTTTTGGTGGATAGTGGTGGCCAGTACTTGGATGGAACAACTGATATTACTAGAACTATAGCTCTAGGAAAGTTAACCGATGATGAGAAAAAACATTATACACTTACTCTAAAATCCCATATAAGTCTTGCTTCGGCTTATTTTAAGAAGGGTGCTACAGGTTATTATTTAGATGCTTTTGCAAGATTACCTCTATTTAAATATAAAATGGACTATGCTCATGGCACAGGTCATGGGGTTGGTTTTTTCTTGAATGTGCACGAAGGGCCACAGAGTATTTCAGCGGTATACAAGGATGTTCCAATTAAAGAGGGAATGGTCGTTTCTATCGAACCGGGGCTTTATATTGACGGTTCTCATGGAATCAGGATAGAAAATATAGCCTATGTAAAAAGTATTGAAAAAAATGATTTTGGAGAATTCTTGGGATTTGAAATCCTATCCATTGTCCCGATAGATACTCGACCTGTAATCGTAGAATTGCTTTCCGATGAAGAGCTTAAATGGCTCAATGATTATAATAAGAAATGCTATGAATTATTGTCCGACTACTTGACGGGATCTGATTTAATGTATCTAGAGGAAGCTACTAAAGAAGTGATCAGATAGATGTTTAATTTTGAACTTGAACTAAAAAAGCTCCCGGACAAACCGGGAGTGTATTTAATGAAGGACAAAGACGATGAGATAATTTATGTTGGAAAGGCGATTTCATTAAAAAACAGGGTAAGATCATATTTCAACAATGATAAGAATAAGAGCCCTAAAGTATTGGCTATGGTCAAAAGAATAGCCAGCTTTGAGTATATAATTGTCGGCAATGAGGTTGAAGCACTAGTTTTAGAGTCAAACCTAATTAAAGAGAAGAAGCCTAAATACAATATTTTACTCAGGGATGACAAGACATATCCGTATATAAAGATAACAAATGAAAAATATCCCAAGCTCAAAAAGACGAGGAGACTTTTAAATGACGGAGCAAAGTATTTTGGGCCATATCCAAATGCTTTTGCGGTCAATGATATTATCGATATGCTACATGAGATTTATCATATAAGGACTTGTAATCTAAATTTTGATAAGGATTTTAAATTAGATAGGCCATGCTTAAATTATTTTTTAAAAAGATGTCCCGGTCCATGCGTAGGGCTAGGCAATGAAGATGATTATTTGAAAAATATAGATGAGATTGAGAGGTTTTTAAAGGGAAATACTGATAAGCTAATAAAATACCTCAACAAAAAGATGCTGGAGAATGCGGCCGAATTAAATTACGAGATAGCAGCAAAGTACAGAGATTATTTGAGCAAGGTTAATCTGCTTATGCAGAAACAGAGAATCACGAGAGCAAAAGAGCAGGATAGTGATATAATTGCAATTGCCAGAGGCGACAGATATGCTTGTGTACAAGTGTTTTTTATGAGATCGGGAAAGATAATCGACAATGAGCATTTCACTATAAAGGACGATTATAGAGAGAGACCGGAAGATATCGTATCTTCATTTATGAAACAATTCTATTTAAATATCTCCTATATACCGGATGAGATTATAGTTGAGCACGAACCTGAAGACATTCAGACCATAAATGAGTTTTTATCGCAAAAGAAGGGTAAGAAAGTAATAGTAAAGAAACCAATGCGAGGTGAAAAAGTAGAGCTCATAAATATGGTTAAGAAAAATGCTGATGAAGCTTTAAATAAATATGAAGAAAAAATGAGGAAAAGAGAAAGAGTAGTGCCTTTAGGATACGAGATATTTGTAAATTTATTAGAGCTTGAATCTGTAAATAGGATAGAGGCATATGATATTTCAAATATATCGGGAGTGCAATCTGTTGGGTCTATGGTAGTTTTTACGCAAGGCGTCAAGGACAGCAAAGAATATAGAAAATTCAAAATCAAAGAAGTTGAAGGTGCAAATGACTATGCCAGTATGGAAGAAGTATTGACCAGGAGATTTAACAGATGGAAGAAAGACAATATAGATTCAGTTGAGACCGGTTTTGGAATGCTGCCCGACTTGATTATAATGGATGGAGGAAAAGGTCAAGTATCGGCTGCATTAAAGGTTTTGGATAATTTCGACCTGAAAATTCCCGTATGTGGACTTGTTAAAGATGATAATCACAGAACAAGAGGTATTATTTACAGAGGTCGTGAGATAGAACTCAAGATGAGTTCTCCTGTATATAGATTTTTGTTTTCAGTTCAGGAAGAGGCTCATCGATTTGCTATTAATTATCATAGGAAATTGAGAGAGAAAAATCTTGTAAACTCTGTACTTAACGAGATTCCAGGGGTAGGTAAAGCTAGGCAGGTTGAATTATTGAAATATTTTAAATCTGTCAATAATATAAAGAAAGCTAATTTAGAAGAGTTGAAGTCAGTGCCAAAAATAAATGAGAATATTGCCAAAAATATTTTGGAATTCTTTTCGAGGGGTTGATTTGATGAATAATAAAAGTATTAGTATAGCGAAATTAGCAGAAAAACTGAATATGGAAGTCATAATTAAAAGCTCAGATTATGAAACTAAGACGATTAATAATGATGAAGTAAATCGACCCGGACTTCAGCTTGCGGGATATTTGGAAGGATTTCCTTACAAAAGATTACAGATAATCGGTAAGGTTGAGTACGAGTACTATATGGATTTGAGTCCCGATGAGAGATATGAGAGGATTAGGGGAATATTTTCTTATCCGATTCCGGCTATCATCTTTTCTCATGGGAAGGAGCTTACTGAAGATATTATAGATTTAGCGAGGTATTTTAATAAGACTGTGCTTAGATCGGAACTTCCTACGACGAGATTGATTTCGAGGATAGCAAATATTCTTGATGAATTATTGGCTGAAGAGGTGACTGTTCACGCCGATTTGCTAGAAGTTTACGGTATGGGTGTATTAATCACTGGAGATAGTTCGGTCGGTAAATCTGAGACTGCACTTGATTTAATCACTAGGGGGCATCGCCTGGTGGCTGATGATGTGGTTGATATAATAAAACTTGATGCAGGTTTAAAAGGAAGTTGCCCTGAAAATATCAGGCATTTCCTGGAGATAAGAGGAATTGGAATCATCGATATCCAACGACTTTATGGAGTTGGATCTGTAAAGACTTCGACAATTATAGATATGGTGATTCATCTTGAACAATGGGACGATAATAAGGAATATGACAGATTGGGTTTAGACGATGAGTACACGGAGATACTGGGAGTTAAGATACCTATAATCAATGTGCCCGTCAAACCGGGAAGAAATGTTGCGATGATAGTAGAGGTCGCGATTAGAAATACAAGACAAAAATCTTTGGGGTATAATGCCGCTGTTGAATTGAACAATAGATTGATAGCAGAAATGCAAAAAAAGCCCCAATAAGATTGACATCAGTATCATAGTTTTATATACTATAAATTGAGGAGTTACAATATATAAGAGGTACAAAGACATTACATATACAGTGTAATTACCTCAAAATAAAGACAGGAGGAAATTAATATGGGCAAGACATTTAAGACCATGGATGGAAATATGGCTGCCGCTCATGTGGCATATGCCTTTAGTGAAGTAGCTGCGATTTATCCTATTACTCCATCATCAAATATGGCTGAATATGTCGATGAATGGGCTGCTAATGGAAGAAAGAATATATTTGGTCAAACAGTATTAGTATCGGAAATGCAGTCCGAGGCCGGAGCAGCGGGTGCTGTTCATGGATCGTTGGTTGGAGGTGCGTTAACGTCAACATTTACGGCATCTCAAGGTCTATTGCTGATGATTCCAAATATGTACAAAATATCTGGAGAATTGCTTCCGGGGGTATTCCATGTATCTGCGAGAGCTTTGGCTTCTCATGCATTGAGTATATTCGGTGATCACCAAGACGTAATGGCTACTAGACAGACGGGCTTCGCATTACTTGCATCCGGCTCTGTTCAGGAAGCTATGGATTTAGCATCTGTAGCTCATATGTCTGCGATTAAGGGGAGAGTTCCATTCCTTCACTTTTTCGATGGATTTAGAACGAGTCACGAGATTCAAAAGATAGAGGTTTTAGATTATGAGGATTTAGCAGAGCTTGTGGATTATGATGCGATTAATGAATTTAGAGATAGAGCATTGAATCCGGAACATCCCAAGACTATGGGTACTGCTCAAAACCCGGATATATATTTCCAAGCTATGGAAGCTTCGAATCCATACTATGACAATATAGTGGGTATTGCAGAAGAGTCACTTGAAAAGATCAGCAAGCTTACAGGAAGAAATTACGGTTTATTTAATTACTATGGCGCTGAAGATGCGGATAGAGTGATTATCTGTATGGGTTCGATTACAGAGACTGCTGAGGAAGTTGTAGATTATCTTATGGATAAGGGCGAGAAAGTTGGATTATTAAAGGTTAGACTTTACAGACCTTTCTCAAGTGAGCATTTCTTGGCAGCTATGCCTAAGACTGTGAAGAAAATTGCAGTTTTAGATAGGACAAAGGAAAAAGGATCTTTAGGCGAGCCGCTTTTCTTGGATGTAAAGAGCGTCTACTACAGAGCCAAAGAACAACCGATTATAGTCGGAGGAATATATGGACTCGGATCTAAAGATACGACGCCATCTCATGTAAATGCAGTATTTGAAAATTTAAAACTAGACGAGCCTAAAGATGATTTTACGATTGGAATCGTTGATGATATAACTAATAAATCTCTTGAAGTTAAAGAGATAATAAATACTTCGGATCCGGGAACTATTAGATGTAAGTTCTGGGGATACGGATCTGACGGAACGGTTGGAGCAAACAAACAGGCTATCAAGATTATCGGTGATGGTACGGATATGTATGCTCAAGCTTATTTCGATTATGATTCAAAAAAATCAGGTGGAGTTACCATGTCTCACTTGAGATTTGGTCATTCGCCGATTAGGTCGACATATTTAATAGATGAAGCGGATTTCATATCATGTTCAAGACAGGCATATGTGTATCAGTACAATTTGCTGAAAGGACTTAAAAAAGGCGGAACATTCCTTTTCAATACTCTATGGAATGAAGAGGAATTGGAAGAGCATCTCCCTGCAGAAATGAAAAAATTCATCGCAGAAAATGATATTAAATTCTATACAATAAATGCTTCTAAGATTGCCAGTGAAATAGGGCTTGGAAGTAGGACAAATATGATTATGCAGTCTGCATTTTTCAAATTGTCGGAAGTTCTTCCAATGGATTATGCAGTAAAAGCTTTAAAAGAATCCATTGTCAAGGCATATGGTCGTAAAGGTGAAGATATTGTAAATATGAACTACAAAGCAGTAGATATGGGAATTAATGCATTGGTGAAAATCGATGTTCCGGATTCTTGGAACAATGCTACGGATGCCGACGATGAAAAAGCTAATCTACCAAAATTTATACGAGAAGTAGTTAGACCTATTAATAGGCAAGAGGGTAATAATCTTCCTGTGTCTAAATTTGTCGGCAGAGAAAATGGAGAATTCCCACCGGGAACTTCTGCATTTGAAAAAAGAGGTATTGCTTTATCCGTTCCCGAATGGCAGATAGAGCATTGTATCCAATGTAATCAATGTTCATATGTTTGTCCTCATGCCGTTATAAGGCCATTCTTAGTTACTGAAGAAGAAAAGGCAAATGCACCTGCTAATTTTGAAACTAAAAAGGCAATGGGTAGGGGACTGGACGATGTTACATTCAGAATGCAGGTCAGCCCATTAGACTGTACAGGCTGTGGTAATTGTGCGGATGTATGTCCTTCTAAAGAGAAATCATTGATAATGAAGCCTTTTGAAGAGCAGTATTTAGAGCAGAGAGATAATTGGGATTATGCAGTCAATAATATAACTTATAAAGATGAATATATGGCTGATACTATGCTTAAAGGCAGTCAATTTAAACAACCATTGCTCGAGTTCTCAGGAGCTTGTGCGGGATGTGGAGAGACGCCTTATGCAAAACTTGTTACTCAATTATTTGGCGACAGGATGTTGATTGCCAATGCTACAGGATGTTCTTCGATTTGGGGAGCTTCTGCACCGGCAACTGTTTACTGTACAAATGCAGAAGGAAAAGGACCTGCATGGGCAAATTCTCTATTTGAAGATAATGCCGAGTATGGATATGGTATGGCTTTGGCAGCTAAGAAGATAAGAGAAAAACTTAAATTATTAATGGAAGAGTTTTTAGAAATCGGAGTTGAAAGCAAGTTAAATGAGCCATTTAAGAACTGGCTTGAAAATATGATGGATGCTAAGGGATCTAAGGCTGCAACAGGAGAAATACTACCATTCCTCGATGAGAAAACCGGAAATGAAAGAGCTGACAATATACTGAAAGAGATAATTGCGAGAAAAGATTATCTCATCAAGAGATCAGTTTGGATATTCGGTGGAGATGGTTGGGCTTATGATATAGGCTATGGAGGCTTAGACCATGTATTAGCATCGGGTGAAGATATAAATATTCTAGTTTTTGATACAGAGGTATATTCTAATACTGGTGGTCAGTCATCTAAGTCTACGCCTACAGCTGCAGTAGCAAAATTTGCCGCTTCAGGTAAAAAGGTTAGAAAGAAAGATTTAGGATTGATGGCAGCTACCTATGGATATGTATATGTGGCTCAGGTTGCCATGGGCGCTAATATGAATCAAACCCTAAAGGCAATTCACGAAGCTGAAAGCTATGATGGACCATCGCTTGTAATGGCATATTCTCCTTGTATAAATCATGGTATAAGGACTGGTATGGGAACTGCACAAAAGCATATGAAAAAAGCTGTTGAAGCGGGATACTGGCATCTCTACAGATTTGATCCAAGACTCAAGGAGAAAGGCAAGAATCCATTTGTACTTGATTCTAAGCCACCTAAAGAGTCATTCCAAGACTTTATCAGGAGTGAGGTCAGATACACATCTCTACAGAGATCATTCCCAGAGGAAGCTGAAATTCTATTCCAGGTTGCCGAGGAAAATGCTAAGGAGAGATACGAATCCTACAAGAGAAAAGCTGAAGAGGATTATTCATAAATCAAATGAGAGAAGTGCGAAAGTACTTCTCTTTTTTTATGCTGATAAAAATATTACATTAATGAGCGGAAAAAGGGTATAATCTTATTGAGGTGATTAAATGGATTTTAATGAATCTATGTCCTATATAGAGGAATTGAAAAAAATTGGCTTTATATTAGGACTTGATAATATTAAAAATTTGATGAGAGAGATGGGAAATCCCGATAAGAATTTAAAATTCGTTCATATTGCTGGAACTAATGGCAAGGGTTCAACTGCTACATATATAAATAATATTTTAAGCAGTGCTGGTTTTAAAACGGGTTTATACACATCTCCGTCTATCATAAGATTTAATGAAAGATTTAAAATAGATAATGAGGATATCAGTTCCGACAGGATAGCAGAAATATTAACTGAAATTAAAGAGATAAGTGAAAATGCAGGGATAAAGATTACTGCTTTTGAAGCAGAAACGGCATTGGCAATAAAGTATTTTTCAGACGAAAAATGCGATTTTGTAGTTCTTGAAGTCGGTTTAGGTGGCAGGCTCGATGCGACTAATTTTATAGAAAAGTCTGAAGTAAGCGTCATAACGAATATAGGTTTAGACCATATAGATTTTTTGGGATCGACTCTAGAAGAGATTGCGGGTGAGAAGGCGGGAATAATAAAAGATGGGGGACATGTCGTCAGCTATCAGCAAGAGATGCCTGTAGAAAAGACGATAAGAGATAGATGCAATGCCCTCTCAGCTGATGTCAAATTTTTAAAACTCGAAGATGTCGATATTATTAACTCTGATATTGACGGACAAGAATTTAAATTTATGGAATATGATATAAAAATACGGATGCTTGGCGATTACCAACCTTATAATGCGGCGCTAGCTTTAATGGCGGTAGAGGAGCTCAAGAATTTGGGATATGATATTTCTGATGATGCAATTATAAAGGGTTTTTTAGATTCTAAGATATTTGGGAGATTTCAAGTATTATCAAAATCTCCATATATAATAGTTGACGGTGCCCATAATTATCAGGGAGTAAAATCACTCGTGAGCACTCTTGAAAAATACTTTGCAGAAAAAGAAATTATATTTGTTTATGGAACTCTTAGAGATAAGGATTATATAAAGAGTATTGAGATGACATTGCCAATTTCTAAGATTTATTATACTGTAAGACCTGATAATGACAGGGCATTATCGAGCATAGATTTAAAAAATGAGATTATAAATAGAGGTGGCAGGGCTATAGCTTTGGGAATAACTCCTGCGGCTTTGCGAGTTGCCATAGAAAATGCAGGACCTGATGATTGTATAGTATGCTTTGGATCTTTATATCAGGTTGGAGAAGTTATAAATTTCTTTGAAGGCTTAGCGGATATTCCTATTCAAGGGGATTTAAAAGAATAGTTTTTGACAAATATATCTATTTTAGATATATTTATTAAGTTAAATTAACTTATAGGAGATGAAATATTGAAGGATAATTTATATAGATTATTTATGGAAATGAATATTGGCGATGTTTTAAAAGATGAAGATTTAAAAAATCATACGACATTTAAAATCGGAGGGCCTTGCGACTTAATGCTTCTTCCGAAGAGTTATGAAAATGTCAGAGATATAGTAAAATATTTAAGAGATGAAGATATTCCTTTTATGGTACTCGGCAATGGAAGCAATTTATTGGTTAAGGACAGCGGTCTTAGGAAAGTCGTCATAAAAATTGCCGACAATTTATCAAATATCAGATTAGATGGAAATAAGATAGTAGCTCAAGCGGGCGCTCAACTGACTACGACTTCAAAATTTGCGATAGAAAACAGCCTTGAGGGTATGGAGTTTTCATCCGGGATACCTGGAAATATTGGCGGTGCTATCACGATGAATGCTGGAGCATATGGCGGTGAAATGAAAGATATCGTCAGCTCTGTAAAAGTTATAGACATTAATAATGAAATTAGAGACTTCAGCTGTGAACAGATGCATTTTGGATACAGAAAATCGAGAGTTCAGGAAGAAGGGCTTATAGTTTTGGAAGCTATATTCGAGCTTAATCATGGCAATTATGAGGAAATATATGCAAAGTATAAAGATTTCCATGACAGGAGAAATTCTAAACAGCCATTGGATTATCCAAGTGCGGGATCGGTATTTAAAAGGCCGGAAGGATATTATGCCGGAAAATTGATTGAAGATTCTGGATTGAGAGGCTACAGATATAAAAATGCGATGGTTTCTGAAAAGCATTGCGGATTCATAGTTACAGACGGCGAGTCATCATATGAAGAAGTATCTAAAGTGATTGAGCATGTCAAAGAAGTCGTATACGAAAAATTTGGAGTTAAATTGGAAACGGAAATTAAGATAATCGGGGATTGATATGAGAGTTTTAAGCGACAATCATATGCATACAGAATATAGTAGCGATGGTAGAGGTCATGCTGTAGGAAGTATCAGGGATATTGTTGAATCTGCAAGAAATGTAGGACTTAGGGAGATAATAATAAGTGATCATGGCCCTGGTCATTCTCTTTATGGAATCAAGAGAAAAAAACTTAAAGAGATCAGAAATGAAATTGATATTTTAAATGAAGAATATGATGATATAAATATACTGATGGGGATGGAGAGCAATGTCATGAGCTATCGGGGCATTATTGATTTGGATTTTGATGAAATCCAGATGCTAGACAGGCTTTCTGTTGGATTTCATTATGGAATTATCCCCAAAGATCTAAGGACATTTTTTATATTTCTCGTTTTAAACCCTATATCTAAAGTATTTAAACCTTTAAAAAAATATGTGATTAAAGAGAGTACAGATGCTTTGATAAAGATAGTAGAAGATTACCCGATAGATATAATCACTCATCCGGGTTCTAAGGTTGAACTCGATATCGAGAGATTGTCTAGGGTTTGTGAATTGCATGGCACTGCCTTGGAGATAAATTCTCACCACAGTAGATTGGATATTGATTCGATAAAATTAGCCATGAAAAGTGAGGTAAAGTTTTCATTTGGAAGCGACGCACATAGACCGGGTCGAGTTGGAGATTTAGATAATGCAGTAAAAAGGGCAATAGAATGTAAATTGCCAAAAGACAGGATTATAAATATAATCGACACAAAAGAGAAGGAGCATTAAATGGAAATTGTAATTATTACAGGTATGTCTGGTGCAGGGAAGTCGAGTGCTTTAAATATACTTGAGGACATGGGTTTTTACAGTATGGATAATCTTCCTCCTATGCTCATAATGAGTTTTGCCGAGCTTACATCGAGATCTGAAATCGTGATTGAAAAGCTTGCCGTCGGACTTGATATTAGGGGAGTCGGATTTTTAGAAAATTTGAATAAGGCGATAGATGATTTGAAAAAAGCGGGCTTTGATGTAAGTGTTTTATTTTTAGACTCTTCAAATGAAGAATTAGTCAAGAGATATAAAGAACTCAGAAGACCGCATCCTATGGAAAAACAGGGAAATATACTCAATGGAATTGAGAGAGAAAGGCAGGCCCTTACTGATATAAGGCGCAGCTCTGATTATATTATCGATACCTCGGGATATAAATTGGCTGATTTAAAACAGAGGATTACTCAAATATTTGACGGTTCAGTCAAAGAGGACCTCATAATCTCGGTAGTGTCTTTTGGATATAAAAATGGCATATTATTGGATGCGGATTTGGTTCTTGATGTCAGATTTTTACCGAATCCATTCTATATTGATGAATTAAAGGAAAAAACAGGGAAGGACAGCGAAGTATTCGAATATGTATTTTCATATGATGTCAGTACGAATTTTTTAGATGAAGTTATAAAACTTTTGGAATTCACAGTTCCGCATTATAAAAAAGAGGGAAAGATGAATCTTATTATAGGAATAGGTTGCACGGGTGGCAAACATAGATCAGTTGCAATAGCAGAAGAACTCGGCCGACGTATAAAAAAGATATCCAATAATATATTCGTCTCTCATAGGGATGAGAGGTATTGGTAATATGAAAAAGAAATCAAAATTAAAAATTGTCACAGTTGGAGGCGGTACAGGTTCATCTGTCATGTTATTTGGACTTAAAAAATATACTGATAATATAACTGCAATTGTAACAGTGGCCGACGATGGTGGTGGATCTGGAATTTTAAGAGAAGATCTTGGGATGTTGCCTCCCGGGGATATAAGAGCATGTCTAATCGCTCTTTCTAATTCTGAAAATGATATGGAGAAATTACTAGGCTATCGTTTTGGCGAGAATTGCGGAAGATTAGCGGGGCAGAGCTTTGGCAATCTATTTTTAGCTGCATTAAATGGAGTTTACGGTGATTTTGAAATAGGTTTAAAGGAAGCGTCGAAGGTATTGGCGATTACTGGTAAAGTACTCCCTATGACTCTTGATGATGTCGTATTATATGCTGAACTTGAAGATGGAAGTATAATCGAGGGAGAGTCGAATATAACCTTTCTGACTAGAAAATCAGGGGGGAGGATAAAGAGGGTCTATCTCGAGCCAGAACTTTCAACGGCTCCATTTGAGTCTATGGAAGAGATAAAAAATGCTGATATCATAATTCTAGGTCCAGGCTCTCTCTACACTTCTGTTATGCCGAATTTACTAGTAAATGATATAAGAGAAGCAATCATGAAATCAAATGCAATTAAATTATATATTTGCAATGTGATGACGCAGACGGGAGAAACTGACGGATACAGTCCATATGATCATTTGAATGCAATTGTATCGCATTGTGACAATAATTTTATAGATTATATCTTCGTTAATGACACTTCAATTCCTGAAGATGTAAAATTGAGATATTTTTATAAAGATTCATCTGTGCCTGTCTATATAGATGATGAAGAGGAGACCAAGATTGAAAATATGGGAACTAAAGTCGTTAGGGGTAATTTCATTGATATCAAACATGCGTATATAAGGCATAATTCAGATGAGGTCAGCAAAAAGATAATAGAATTATTTGATAAATAACTAATTCTTAAAATCATTTCCTGATATGATTGAAAATCAGGAAGAAAATAACTGCTCTAAATGTAGGCCATTTGAGCAGTTATTTTATTTAAATTATGATTTGATATATTCTATCATCAATCTTATAGTATTTTCTAAACCGAGTCTATGAGTTCTTTCAAATGTATGGGAATTTGAAACTCCTGGGCCTATCAATCCTACTTTTATGTCATTTCCGGATCTTAGAGCCGCAGAACCGTCAGACATGTAGAAGGGATATATATCGACAGCATAATCGATGTCTTTTGATTTGGCTATTTGAATTAATTTATTTCTTATATCTATATCATAAGGTCCGCTTGAATCCATCGCGCATATAGTGACTAATATTTCTTTAGAAGCTTGACCGGTATCTGGTGCTGCCATATCGACAGCTATGAAGTCTTTTGTATTCTCGGGTATGAAGCATGCTCCATGACCCACCTCCTCATAATTGGAAATTAAAAAGTGAATAGTCATTTCGGGCTTTATATCATTGTCTTTTAAATATTTTGCCAGTGAAAGTATGCAAGCAACGCCAGCTTTATCATCAAGATGCCTTGATTTTATGAATCCGGATTCTGTAATCACTGTTCTTGTGTCGATAAAGATAAAGTCCCCTATCTCGATACCGAGTTTTCTCGTATCTTCTTCTGAATTTACCAATTCATCTAATTTGATAGACATGGTATCGGCCGACCTTTCACCCTTAGCTATCTCATCGGGATGTACATGGACTGACGAATTATTCAATGTGACTGTGCCAGTAAACTCTCTTCCGTCAATAGTTTTGACTATTACATATTCTCCTTCAACTGTATTGAAAGGATAGGAGCCAATCCTATGAAAACTAAGTCTACCATCGGGTTTTATTTCTTTGACCATCATTCCTAATGTATCTACATGACCGCTAAATGTAAGAGCATCTCGGCTATTTCCTTCTATAGTCGCAATCAAAGCTCCCTTATATGTAAGTTTTGTAGGGATATCTAGCTTTTCAAATTCTTTTTTTACAAAATCAATAGCCATATTTGCATAGCCTGTCGGACTAGGTATCAGTAAAAGCTCCTCTAATATATCTACGCAATAATCAGTTAAATCTTTCATATTCACACCTCCCAGTATTTGTTATCATTCTAACATTATATTGTCTTTTTTACAAGCTTGGACAGTTTTTTGATATAGTGTATAATAATATATATTGATATCGCATAGAGGAAAGATAAGATTGCGATTATAACTTATTCAAGGAGGTTTCTATGGAAGAAATTAGTGCCGGTGGGGTTGTAATAGAAGGCGATACGGTTCTAACGCTTAGAAAATATCAGGGAGATTGGGTACTTCCCAAGGGCAGACTCGAAGCAAATGAATCAAGTGAAGAAGCTGCCATCCGTGAGGTGTATGAAGAGTCCGGCATTATGGGAGAGATTAAGAAATATATAGGATATTTAAAATACAATTATATTCACGGAAATGGAGAAAGAGTAAATAAGACGGTTCATTATTATTTGATGACATCGGACAATACAGTAGATGCTACTCCACAAAAAGAAGAGGGTTTTATGGAGGCGGTATTTATGGATATCGATAAGGTTATGAGTAAATTAAAGCACGAAGCTGAAAAGACCATGGTCAAAAAAGCTTTCGAGATTTATAAGAATATGTGAAAAGAGGTGGCTTATGTCATTCTCATTAGATGCGAAAAATGAATTAGCTAATTTATCATTAGATTCAAAAAATCTTATGTTAAGTGAACTAGCAGCGTTGATGAGAACCAATGCTACGATTTCTATCAGTTTTAAAGATGAAGTAATGTTAAGATTTGCTACGGAAAATAGTTCGACGGCAAGGAGAATTTTTAAGATAATAAAAAATCTTTACGGTCATGAATCTGAAATCAGGGTCGTTAAAAATGATCAGCTTAGAAGGAGAAATTTGTATAAAGTATATATAATGGATGAAGATATAGCTAGATTTATATTAGAAGATACAGGATTTAATTTTAATTTTCTGGCTATAGATAGTATGGATGGTTCGGATGGCGCTTTTGTTCCGTCAAATCAAATGGAAAAATGTGCATTTCTTAGAGGAGCTTTTTTGGGAGCTGGGTCAGTCACCGATCCAAATAAATCATATCATCTTGATATAATTTTAAATACGAAATCAACAGCTGATAATTTAATGAATATTTGCTCTGATTTGGGTCTAAAGGCAGGACTTACGAATAGACGTGATAAATCTGTTCTTTACTTGAAAGATAGCGAACAGATATCTGATTTTCTAAGTCTGATTGGTGCCAAAACGGCAATGCTCGAACTTGAGAATATAAAGGTATTAAAAGATTTAAGAAATAATGTAAATAGGCTTGTAAATTGTGATACGGCAAATATAGGAAAAATAATTACTGCATCATTAAATCAGATCAAAGCTATAGAATATATAGACGATATGGTAGGACTAGATAAATTACCCGACTCTTTAAAAGAAATAGCATTGCTGAGGTTGAAATACCCAAATGATTCGTTAAAGGATTTGGGTCAGAAGCTGGAAAAACCTTTAGGAAAATCAGGAGTAAATCACAGAATAAAAAAGATAATTTCCTATTCTGAAAAAATTCGTTTAAATGCCGAGGCTAAAAGTTAAAGCAGGTGACTGTTCACCTGCTTTTAAAATTTTTTAATTTTAAATAGAAATTCTCTATAATTTATCGATTACAGTTTTTATCAATGAGCAGTCTATTGTCATGAAATCTTCGACTGCCGAACCAATCCAATTCGGGGTCGGTCTATTAGATTTGAATTTTAAATATGTAGCAATTGCGTCTTCTATTATAAGGAGACTTTGTGTATCTGTTGTTGAATTTCCCTTTGAGAGGATTATCGACTTAAATGGCGTTTCATTAGGCTTTATACTTCCCGAAAGAGGATGCGTTTCCAGAACATATCCACTATGAATTAATTTTCTTGCAGCGACCAATACATCCATATAGTCATATTCTTTATCGAATTGAATTTCTATATCTTTATTAAAATTTTCAAATACCTTTTGATTATTTGTTAGCAATATATATTTTTTTATCATATCATCATCTCCATTAGCATTATATCGATTGAGTATTTTTTCATCCAACATATTTTATCATATATATTAGTAAATGATAAGGATTTATATCTTTAACTGTGATAAAATAGTATGAGGAGGATTTTAATGAGCAAGTTTACACATTTACATGTACATACTGAATATAGCCTATTAGACGGCTATGCGCCGATAGAAAAATTAGTGAGTGCAGCTAAAGATAAGGGAATGGATTCACTGGCAATAACCGATCATGGATCTATGTTCGGAATTGTACAATTTTATAAAATATGTCAAAAATATAATATCAAGCCTATTTTAGGTTGTGAAATATATATATCTAAGGGGAATTACTTGGATAAAACTGCAGAGGATAAGGAATATAATCATTTGGTCGTACTTGCAGAAAATCAAGAAGGATACAAAAATCTAATGAAGATAGTATCTGAAGCATATATTAATGGTTATTATTATAAACCGAGAGTCGACAAAGATATATTGCGAAAGTACAGCAATGGAATAATTGCTTTGAGTGCCTGCCTTGGTGGCGAGGTCCAAAGATTGATTTTAAACGAAAATTTTGATGCGGCAAAAGAAGCGGCTATAGAATACAGAGATATCTTCGGCGAAGGTAATTTTTTTCTTGAAGTTCAAGACCATGGATTAGATGAACAAAAATTTGTAAATAAGATATTAAATAATATAAGTGTTGAAACCGGTATAGAAATGGTTGCAACTAATGATGTCCACTATGTTTACAAAGATGACTACAAGATACATGATATACTTCTATGCATACAGACGGGAAAGACGATAGAAGATAAAGATAGGATGAGATTTCCGACACAGGAATTTTATTTAAAAGACCATGATGAGATGGAGTCGATCTTAGGATCCTATAAAGGCGCTATAGAGAATACTAATTTAATAGCAGATAGATGTGATGTTAAATTAGATTTTGGGGATCTTCATCTACCACATTTTGATCCTGCACCGGGTTTTACTAATAAGACTTATTTAAGAGATCTTACATTTAAAGGCTTGAAGTCTAAATACGGCGAGATAAATGACGAAATCAGGGAAAGAGCAGAAACTGAATTAGAAGTAATTGAAAATATGGGATATATCGATTATTTTCTAATCGTCTGGGACTTTATAAGATATGCGAAAGAAAATGGTATTTCTGTCGGCCCGGGAAGAGGTTCAGCAGCTGGGAGCCTTATCTCATATGCATTGGATATTACGGGAATAGATCCTTTAAAATACGATTTAATCTTCGAGAGATTTTTGAATCCGGAGAGGATTTCTATGCCGGATATAGATATAGACTTTTGCTATGAGAGAAGAGATGAGGTAATCGATTATGTAATAAATAAATACGGAGAGGATCATGTAGCTCAAATAGTTACATTTGGAACTATGGCTGCCAGAGGTGCTATCAGAGATGTCGGAAGAGTATTGAATATGCCATATGCATCTGTAGATAAGATTGCAAAGCTTATACCTATGCAGCTTGGAATCACTATTGATTTAGCATTGGAATTGAATCCTGATTTGAAAAGAGAATACGATTCTGATCCTGATGTCAAGAGATTGATCGACTATGCAAATGCATTGGAGGGAATGCCAAGACATACTTCAACTCATGCAGCTGGAGTTGTCATATCGAAAGATCCCGTTACAGATTATGTTCCTTTGTCAAGAAACCAGGACGTGCTTACCACTCAGTTCAATATGACTGAATTGGAAGAACTTGGACTTTTGAAAATGGATTTTCTTGGATTGAGAACTTTGACTGTGATTGCAAATACCATTAAGATAATAAAAAAAGTTCATGGAATAGATATTGATATAGATTCTATAGACTTAAATGATCCCAAGGTGATGCAGCTTTTCACTAAAGCTGAAACATTGGGAATATTTCAATTTGAATCTCAAGGCATGAGAGCATTTTTAAAAGAATTAAAGCCAAATGTATTTGACGATTTGATAGCGGCAAATTCTCTTTTTAGGCCGGGTCCCATGAATGAAATCCCAAAATATATAGCTTGTAAACACAATCCGGAAAAGATAAGCTATATTCATCCATCATTAGAACCTATATTAGATGTAACTTATGGTACTATTGTATATCAAGAGCAGGTTATGCAAATTGTGCAGCAATTGGCAGGATATACTCTCGGCGGTGCAGATCTTTTAAGAAGAGCCATGGGAAAGAAGAAGATGGAAACCATGGAAAAAGAGAGGCAGAGATTTATATATGGAGAAGTCGACGATGAGGGTAATATTCTAGTAGACGGTTGTATCAGAAGGGGAGTAGATGAAAAAAGTGCAAATAAGATTTACGATTTGATGATCGACTTTGCAAAATACGCATTTAACAAATCTCACTCTGCAGCATATGCATATGTTGCAATGCAAACTGCATGGTTAAAGACATATTATCCAACTGAATTCATGGCATCTCTGATGTCGTCTGTTATGGGACAGAGCTCCCAGATAAATTTATATATACAGGAATGTAAAAGGCTTGGGATAGAGATACTTCCACCCGATATAAATCACAGTTTTAAAAATTTTTCAGTTGATGATGGAAAGATAAGATTTGGTATGGTGGCAGTGAAAAATGTAGGAGCCGGCCTAGTAGATACGATTATAAAATGCAGAAAACAGTCCGGCGATTTTCGGACTTTCACTGAATTCGTCGAGAGAATGGACAGCATGAATAGACATAGTATAAATAAAAAAGCGATAGAATGTCTTATAAAGGTGGGGGCATTTTCTTCGACGGGACTCAATAGAGCGACTTTGATATCAATGTTTGAAAAGACGATAGACTCGGTCTTAAAAAACTCAAGGCGAAATATTGATGGTCAAATGGCTTTATTAGACGATTTGGTTGAAGATAACGAAGTTGAATCGGCTTTTATAATTCCTGAATACAGCAAATCTATTTTGATGCAGATGGAAAAAGAATTAACAGGACTTTATATAAGCGATCATCCACTCAGCTCGTATTCCGATAGCATCAAAAAATATTCTACATTTAAAATGTCTGTATTTACGGAAATTGACGATTTTCAGGAAATTCAGGATAGATTTGACCAAAAATCTGTTACTATTGTAGGATTGATAAATGCTAGAAATGATAAATTGACAAGAAAAAATCAAAAGATGTGCTTTTTGGATTTGGAAGATGAATATGGAAATATTGAAGTTGTCGTTTTCCCAAATTCATTTGACAGATATAGATCGATAATACGAGAAGATGCAGTTGTTAAAGTCAGAGGCAGATTGGGTATAAGCGAAAATGATAAACCTAAACTTACCTTGGAGAGCGTCGAGAAAGCTGAGATTAACAGGAAGTCTCTATTCATAAAGATTAATGAGAAGTCTGAAATGGACTATTCTTCTTTGAAGAGAATTCTAAATAAATACAGTGGGATGTCGCCTGTTGTATTGTATTATGCAAAAGAAAAAGAAGCTGTTCGCGCTTCAAAAAATCTCTGGGTGGATATAGATAATGAAAAATTAATAGATGACTTAAAAAGCGAATACGGCTTTAAAAATGTGATCATACAATGATGGAGGATATATGAAGACTATAGGATTACTTACGAGTGGCGGGGATGCGCCGGGAATGAATGCTTGTATTAGAGCGATAGTTAGGACATGCGTCTTTAATGGAGTCAGAGTCATGGGAATTCGCTCAGGTTATGATGGGCTTATTAAAGGAGATATCTACGAGATGAATGTTTCCTCGGTAGCCGATATAATTCAAAGAGGTGGTACTATACTCGGAAGTGCGAGAAGTGAAGAATTTAGAACTCCCAGAGGCAAGAAAAAAGCTATTGGGATATTAAGCGATTTCGGTATAGACAGCGTGATAGTAATGGGTGGAGATGGATCTTTTAGAGGGGCGAAAGAGCTAAGCGAAGCGGGAATCAAAACCATAGGTATTCCATGTACGATTGATAATGATATGGGTTATACTGATTATACCATCGGATTTTTTACCGCTGTAGAGACTGTTGTCGATGCGATAAGTAAAATCAGAGATACATCTTCTTCGCATGGAAGGGGAAATGTAGTCGAAGTTATGGGTAGGCATTGCGGTGATATTGCCTTATATGCAGGCCTTGCCGGAGGTGCTGAAACAATTGTCGTACCAGAAATAGATGTGAATATAGAAGAGATAACCGACAAGGTTATAAGTGGTAAAAAAAGAGGAAAGCTTCATCATATAATCATTCTTGCAGAAGGTGTTGGAAATTCATATGAATTAGCCAAAGCGATAGAAGAAAAGACTGATGTAACAACAAAGGTTACAGTTCTTGGTCATATTCAAAGGGGAGGGAATCCTTCAGCTTTTGACCGATTGCTCGCTTGTCAAATGGGAAGCAAAGCTGTTAAACTGATCATGGATGAAAGGTCAGGATTGGCTTTGGGTATGAAGTCAAATCATATTTTTGAGATGGATTTGATAGAAGCTGTTCAGGTGAAGCACAAATTTAATACTGATTTATACGAGATAGCGAGAGAACTATCGATATAATATAAAATAAAGATTTAATCTCTTTTATCGAGATTGAGGAGGATTTATGGATAAAAAGACAAAGATAGTTTGTACTATTGGACCTGCATCAGATTCAATAGATACATTAAAGAGTTTGATTAATGTGGGAATGAATGTATGCAGACTTAATTTCTCACATGGAACTCATGAGGAACATAGACAGAGAATTGAAAATATTAAAAAAGCTAGGCAAGAATTAGATCAACCGATAGCTATAATGTTGGATACCAAGGGACCTGAGATAAGATTGAGAGATTTCGAAAATGGTGAAATCTGGTTAAAATATGGGGATAAATTTACATTAACTACGAGGGATATAATAGGAAATCAAGATATTGTATCTATAAGCTATGATGGTTTGCCCGGTGATGTCAAGGTTGGAGATAGAATACTCATTGATGACGGACTAGTTGAATTACAGGTTGAAGAAGTCGTAGACGGTACCGATATAGTATGTGTAGCTAATAATTATGGCACATTAAAAAATAAAAAGGGAGTAAATGTTCCCTCTGTTTCAATCAATTTGCCGGCGATGACGGATAGAGATATAGATGATATTAAATTTGGTATAGATAATGATGTTGATTTCATAGCAGCTTCTTTTATTAGAAAAGCATCAGATGTGCTAGATATCAGAAAGATATTAGAGGAAAATGGCGGAAGCAATATAGGGATTATAGCTAAGATTGAAAATGAAGAGGGTGTAGAAAATCTCGAGGAGATAATCACTGCTGCTGATGGTATAATGGTCGCTAGAGGTGATTTGGGCGTAGAGATAAGAACTGAAACTATGCCAATAGTTCAGAAAAAGATAATAAGGATGGCAAATATTGCAGCTAAACCGGTCATAACGGCTACGCAGATGTTAGACTCAATGATAAGAAATCCAAGGCCGACAAGAGCTGAAGTTACGGATGTCGCCAATGCTATAATTGATGGAACAGATGCCATCATGTTATCAGGAGAGACAGCTGCCGGTAAATATCCTGTAGAAGCTGTAATAACAATGCATGATATCGCCAGGACGACTGAAGAGTCTAAGGATTTTCAAGAATCTCTTAAAAAGAGAAAAGCTTGGGTCATAAACTCTACTACGAATTCCATTTCAAGTTCAAGTTGTAATATAGCTGAACAATTAGATGCCGCTGCCATACTCACGGCGACTGCTACGGGTGGAACACCAAAGCATATATCTAAGTTCAGACCTCATGCTCCCATAATTGCCGCCACTTATACAGAAGAAGTCATGAGAAGCTTATCGCTATCATGGGGAGTTTTCCCAGTTTTGTCAAAGAAAACAGAACTTACTGATGAAGTTATAGAAAGTTCGATCTCGGCTGCCATTTCAAAGAATTATATTCATGAAGGTGAGCTAATAGTCATCACTGCGGGTATACCGGTTGCGGTTGGCGGAACGACGAATCTCATAAAGGTTCATACTGTTGGTGATGTTATCGCCAAAGGTCTTGGAATAGGCAAGAGATCTGTTAGTGGAAAGATTTGCATAGGAAATACGAGAGAAGAATTGCAAAATAGATTTGAAGAGGGAATGATATTAGTCGCTAAGTATACAGATAAAGATTTAGTTGAATTTATAGAAAAAGCTAGAGCTGTTGTTGTCGAAGAAGGCGGCTTGACATCACATGCGGCTATTGTAGCACTTCATTTTAATAAACCTTCAGTTGTCGGGGTTAAGAATGCAACTGAGATACTGAAAGATGATGAGATTATTACTGTCGATCCAATCGCAGGATTGATTTATAGAGGAGAAGCCAGAGTATTATAATTCAGAAAATACACCTCTTTACAGGGGTGTATTTTATTGGCTTTCGGTGAGTGAGTATGATTAAGAAAGAGAATAAAGAATTTTTAAAACTGATATTAGCTATAGTTATACCGGTGGCTATGCAGAATCTAATTGCAATGACATTAAATATGGCGG
Source organism: Tissierellia bacterium (assembly GCA_030537815.1). Classification (GTDB taxonomy): domain Bacteria; phylum Bacillota; class Clostridia; order Tissierellales; family Peptoniphilaceae; genus Microaceticoccus. The sequence goes on from JAUNVF010000032.1 coordinate 23,234, forward strand.
ATACTGTGATGATCTCTCATTTAGGGGATGCAACCATTGCTGCGGTCGGCCTTGTCAATCAATTTCTATACTTTTTTATAGTCACGATTTTTGGGATATCCAGCGGTAGTGCTATATTTATGTCGCAGTATTATGGTAAGGGCGACAAGGATAATTTAAACAAAATATATGCCATTATGATGGTGATAGTGATTGCAATCAGTTTGATTTTTAGTATATTTGCTTCGATTTTCAAAGCAGAGCTATTAGCAATCTTATCGCCGGAAATAGAAGTGCAATTTAAAGCTGATATTTATTTGAGCATTATTATATTTACATTTGTGATAACTGGAATTAGTTTTGCTATTAATTCAACCTATAGAAGTATTGGAGATGCAAAAACGCCGGTAAAGATATCTATAATTTCATTTCTAACCAATATAGTATTAAATTATATTTTAATAAATGGTAAAATTGGATTTCCTGTTCTCGGAGTTGCGGGAGCAGCATATGCAACACTGATAGCTAGGCTTTTAGAATTTGGATTGCTTTTTTACATGGCTAGAAAATCTGAAATTTTTGGCTTCAAGATTAAATATCTAAAACTTGTAAATATCTCTTTTATTAAAAGATATTCGTCGGTCGCTTTTCCGGTAATACTGGCAGAGGCATTATGGTCTCTATCTCAACTTTTATTTGCAGTTATATATGCAAGGATAGGAAAACAAGCTACAGCAGCCGTTCATGTCACTAATACTGTTCAGAATGTATTTTATCTTTTTTCCAATTCACTTTGTGCTGCGGCTTCGGTTATAATTGGTCAATTAATAGGATCCTACAATAGAGATAAGGCGATTAGATATTCCAGAAAGTTTATAAAACTTGCGATTTCTATTGGAATAGTCTCAGCTTTATTTTTGATGTTTTTTCCGGACTATCTACTGCTCTTATACAGAAATCTAGATAGAACACTTGAAATGACATCGAGGCGGCTATTGATAATAAGGGGAATTTTTATAGGATTTAGATTTGTAAACGCAATATTGATTATAGGAATATTTAGGGGTGGAGGAGATTCAAGATTGCCATTGATATTGGAGATGATTACTATTTGGCTTTATGCAATTCCAGCAGCATTAATATCGACCATGATATTGAATTTGCCCATAGAATATGTATTTACAATAGTTTCTATGGAGGAAGTCATAAAGATGATATTGATATTGCCTAGATATTTTTCTAAGAAATGGTTGAGAGATATAACTCAATAATTTAGACAATTGTAGAATTTAATTAATTATTTTTTTACTAAATACTTTACGCATACTTTTATTTATAATATGATATTAATATAGCTTTGTAAATTATTTAGTAGCTGTTGATGGATAATAGGAGACTGTGTAAGACTGGGTTATGGTTTCTGCTATAGGATTTGAAGGTATCCCTATTCAAAGGCAAAATTCTAAAGCTGTTATCGTTATATTTGCTGAATTATTGAAAAGCGGAATAGATTTTATCGATACTGCAAGAGTTTATACCGTCTCTGAAAAATTAATCGAAGATGCATTAAATATCCATGGTAGAGATAAATTTGTAGGATACAAAGACTATAAAAGCGATGCTGAAGTTTTTATGAGGATTTTGAAATCAACAGGAAATATTTATAGACTGATATTATAGTTTTGTATAAATTTCACAATGTGAAACACAATAGGAATTCGTACAGATATTAGATGAGGATGGAGCGTATACAGCTGCATCAAAATTAAAAGAAAGCTGGAAATTGAAATATCATAATATCTAGTCATATAATGATTTGCTACCGACAATCGAAAATTCAAGACTATTTGAAACTATACAATTTCCCTATAATGCTGTTGAAACTCGAGGTGAAAACACCTAAATTTGCATATGAGAATGATTGGAAATTATAATCATGAAGAGCTTAGCGGGTGGATCATTGATAGATAAAGATTTGGAACTTAGATTCCTATAGACAAAGTTTTAACCCAGCTATAATTTCAGGTATGGATAGTGCAAATCAAGTAGTTGGAAGTTCATCTATAGCTGAAATTATATTACTTAATGACAGAGGAGAGTATTCTCAAAAAAGAAGTATTAGAACTCGGAAATAGATTTTGCAGGAGATATGGTTACTGCAGCCCTGAACAATAGGCATAGATATTCCAATAAAATTTTGATGGAAGGATAATAGATAATCTTAATGATTGGGCGACTGAAAGGTATTTATCACAATCCAATGCAGATGATGGCGTAGAATATTGGATTTTTAAACAAGATGCCCATATGATTTACATATTATTTCTATGCTATATTAAGTTGATAATACTTTTACTGGAGCTAATGGAGGAGCTCATGGA
>JAUNVF010000033.1 GCA_030537815.1 Tissierellia bacterium
ATATAGTATATATACAGTATAATCAGTATTGGAAATATTGTCAAGTAGAAAATATTTGTAACAGATAAGCTTATGAACTATAATATTGAATGAGGTGATTTTTTTGAAGAAAAATAGAATTATAGCTATAATACTATCATTTGCTATTCTCACCGGCTGTTCAGGAGTCGGAGTAAAGACACATAGCGACAAATCGGTTACTTTGACCGGCGAGGAATACGAGGAATATATTAAAAATAAAGAAAAGATAGATAATATTGAAAAATTGACAGAGAGTATAAAGAATGATTTTTTATTTGATATCGACGACGAAAAGCTTGAAGCGGGAATATACAAAGGATTATTTTCATCTCTCGACGATCCATACTCGGCATATTATACATCAAGTGAATTTGAAAAATTGATGGAAGATTCCGCCGGTGAATTTGGAGGAATAGGAGTTGTAGTTTCGGCTTTTAAAAGCGAATATATAAAGGTTATTTCTCCAATAAAAGACACTCCGGGAGAGAGAGCCGGCATACTTCCGGGAGATATAATTTTAAAAGTTGATGGTGAAATGTATTTTGGAATCGATATGGATAAGGCTGTCGATCATATGAGGGGAGAGCCGAATACAGATGTCACGATTACTATTAGGAGAGAAAATGAAGACGGCTCCTATGAGGATAAGGATATAACGATAACGAGAGAGATAATAAAGATAGAATCTGTAATCCATGAGATGATGGAAGATGGGATAGGATATATCAATATAACTTCTTTTGATGAACATACGGCAGAAGACTTCGAGGCGGCATTAAATGAGATGCATTCAAAAAATGCTAAGGGCATAGTTTTAGATTTGAGAAATAATCCCGGCGGGCTTTTGAGCTCTGTCACGAGGATTGCAGATCAATTATTGCCGAAAGGAGTAATAGTCTATACAGTCGACAAGATGGGCAGAAGAGAAGAGGAATTATCAGGTAAAAGCATGGACTCAATTCCGATGACTGTATTAGTAAATAAAGGATCTGCATCCGCATCGGAAATACTTTCAGGTGCATTAAAAGATTACGATAGGGCCAAGATTATTGGAACGCAGACTTTTGGAAAAGGTATAGTGCAGAGGATATATCCATTTGGAAGCGGAGGCTATAAGCTTACGATTTCTGAATACTATACTCCAAATGATACTAAGATACATGGTGTAGGCGTCGAACCGGATATCAAGGTCGATATGCCACAATCAGATACAAATATAGGACCTGAGAATCTAAAAGAAGATATACAGCTTCAAAAGGCGATAGAAGTATTGAAAAGTGAATTATAAAAATTTAGAGAAGGCTATTCAGCCTTCTTTTCATATTATATTCTAAAATAAAAATACGGCTTGCCATATATGATATAATTATTATTAAGGTAAATTTAAAAATTTTAAAGGAAGGAAGATATGGAAAAATTTAAAATAGAATCGGATTTCATGCCTAAAGGAGACCAGCCTCAAGCTATTGAGGCTATTTCAAATGGAATCGAAGCTGGTGAGAGGGCCCAGGTGCTAAAGGGAGTTACAGGTAGCGGAAAAACTTTCACGATGGCTAATATAATACAAGAAGTTCAAAAGCCGACTCTGGTGATAGCACATAATAAAACTCTTGCTTATCAACTTGCAAGTGAATTTAAAGAGTTTTTCCCTAATTCAGCAGTCGAGTATTTTGTGTCCTATTACGATTATTACCAACCTGAGGCATATGTGCCTATGACGGACACATATATAGAAAAAGACAGTTCGATAAATGAGGAGATAGATAAATTGAGGCACTCTGCAACGGCAGCTCTTTTTGAGAGAAGAGATGTCATCATAGTCGCATCTGTTTCCTGCATATATGGACTCGGAGACCCAATCGATTACGAAAATCTGATGGTATCCCTAAGACCTGGAATGATAAAGGATAGAGATGAAGTCATAAGAGAATTGATAGATATTCAATTTGTGAGAAATGATGTGAATTTTACAAGGGGAACTTTTAGGGTAAGAGGAGATAGCCTAGATATATTTCCGGCCTCGACAGACGAAAATACTGTGAGAGTGGAATTTTTTGGCGATGAAATAGACAGGATAACTGAAATAAACTATTTGACAGGAGAGGTATTGGGTTATAGGAATCATATATCGATATTCCCGGCATCGCATTATGCTACGACTCCCGATAAAATTAAAAGAGCTCTGGTATCCATTGAAGAGGAATTGGAAGAAAGGCTTGAATATTTTAGAAAAAGAGATAAATTGCTTGAAGCTCAAAGACTGGAGCAGAGGACGAGATATGATATGGAGATGCTCGCCGAGATGGGATTTTGTACGGGAATCGAAAATTACTCGAGACATTTGAGCGGCAGGGCTCCAGGGAGCAAGCCCTATACATTGATTGACTATTTCCCTAAGGACTATCTGATGATCATCGACGAGTCTCATGTTTCGATACCGCAGATAAGGGCGATGTACAATGGAGATAGAGCTAGAAAAGAGAATTTAGTCGAGTATGGATTTAGATTGCCATCGGCTTTAGATAATAGACCTATGAAATTTGAAGAATTTGAGACAATGATTAATCAGGTACTCTATGTCTCGGCAACTCCGGGACCATATGAATATCAGGAATCTGATAAAATTATAGAGCAGTTGATAAGGCCGACCGGTCTTTTAGATCCAATCATAGAGGTTAGACCGACAAAAAATCAAATAGATGATTTGATTTCAGAAATACACAAGACGACTTCAAAGAATGAGAGAACTCTTATAACGACTTTGACGAAGAAGATGGCAGAGGACCTAACGAAATACCTTGAGGAAATAGGGATAAAAGTCACTTATATGCATTCAGATATCCAGACAATAGAGAGGATGGAGATAATAAGAGATTTGAGACTTGGTAAATACGATGTCCTTGTCGGTATAAATCTTCTCAGAGAGGGACTGGATCTTCCGGAAGTATCATTTATAGCGATATTAGATGCTGATAAAGAAGGATTCTTGAGATCGGAGACTTCGCTGATACAGACTGTCGGTAGGGCGGCGAGGAATGTCGACGGACATGTTGTGATGTATGCTGATTCCGTGACGGGATCTATGAAAAAAGCGATTGATGAAACTAATAGGAGAAGAAAAATCCAAAATGAGTTTAATATCGAGCATGGAATCGAGCCTAAGACTATAGTAAAAGGAGTCAGAGATATAATCGAAGCCACAGTTGTAGCTGAAGATGCAGAAGATTATGTTTCGGAATTTAAACTTGAGGATATAGATAAGATAATAATCAATTTAGAACAGGAGATGTACAAGGCCGCGGAATCTCTTGAATTTGAAAGGGCGGCTAATCTAAGAGATGAGGTAAGGAAATTAAAAAGTGAGTTTAGATAAAATTATTATAAAAGGTGCTAGGGAGAATAATTTAAAATCCGTAGATCTCGAGATTGACAGAGATCAGCTTATTGTTTTTACAGGTCTATCGGGATCCGGAAAGTCCTCTTTAGCTTTCGATACGATATATGCAGAAGGACAGAGGAGATATGTCGAATCTCTATCTAGTTATGCGAGGCAATTTTTAGGTCAGATGGACAAGCCCGATGTGGAATATATAGAAGGCCTTTCTCCATCAATATCGATAGACCAAAAAACTACTAGTAAAAATCCAAGGTCTACAGTTGGGACTGTAACAGAAATTTACGATTATTTGAGATTATTATTTGCAAAAGTCGGTACGCCTTATTGTCCGACTTGCGGCAAGGAGATAAAGTCGCAGTCCATCGACCAAATGGTGGATATAATAGTCAGATTGCCGGAGAGGAGTAGGCTCAAGATACTATCTCCCATAATCAGAGGGAAGAAAGGCGAGCATGTCAGATTAATCGAAAATATAAAAAAAGAGGGATATAATAGGATAATTGCCGACGGAGAAGAATACGATCTATTCGACGATATAAAATTAGAAAAGAATAAAAAACACGATATAGATGTCGTAGTCGATAGGATAATTGTTAAAGAAGGAATTGAGTCGAGACTTAGCGATTCGCTCGAAACTGCTTTAAAACTTTCAGATGGAATAGTAAAGGTTGAAAATATAGGAGTCGAGACGATGACATTTAGCCAGAAGATGGCTTGTCCCGACGGGCATATGCAGATTGAGGAAATAGAACCAAGATCATTTTCATTTAATAGTCCTTATGGAATGTGTTCTGAATGTAATGGTCTGGGATTTCATTTAGAAATAGACCCCGAACTCATAATTCCAAATTACGAGCTGTCATTAAACGAGGGGGCAATAGATCCCTTCAGTACTTCTAAGCCCGGGAGTTATTATTATGAGGTTTTCAAGGCGATAGCTGATAAATTTAATTTTTCCATGGATAATGCTATCAAGAATGCCCCTATAGAGATGATTGATGAGATACTATATGGAACAAAGTCGAGAAATATAAGATTTAGATTTGATTCTCATTATTCAGGAAGCAAAGTATATTCAGGAAAATGGGAGGGAGTCATACCTAATTTAGATAGGAGATATAGGCAGACCGGATCCGAATATATGAAAGAAAAGATAGATGAGTATATGATCGAGAAAACCTGTTCGAGTTGTAAGGGAAAGAGACTGCGAGCAGAAGTTCTGTCTATAAAGATAGGCGGTATGGATATATCTGAAGTTACTGAAATGGCGATATCAAAGGCTTATCAATGGTTTATCGAACTTGAACTCGATGAGACAAAGATGGCGATAGGCAGATTAGTACTCAAAGAGATAAGAGAGAGGTTGAAATTTCTAAACGAGGTAGGTTTAGGATATTTGACCATGGCGAGATCTGCAGGGAGCTTATCAGGTGGAGAGTCGCAGAGGATAAGGCTGGCCACTCAGATTGGATCCAGTCTCATAGGGGTGATTTATGTCCTTGACGAGCCTAGCATAGGTCTTCATCAAAGGGACAATGAGATGCTTTTAAAATCTCTTAGAGGTTTGACAGATATCGGAAACACATTGATAGTCGTGGAACATGATGAAGATACTATGAGAATGGCGGATTGCATAGTCGATATAGGTCCAGGGGCCGGAGTTCATGGTGGAGAGATAGTCTTTAAGGGGACTTATAATGAAATATTAGAAGCTGACGAATCGATAACGGGTCAATATCTTTCAGGAAAAAAATATATTCCCATACCAAAAGAACATAGAAAGCCGAATGGATATATAGAGATAAAAGGAGCCAGAGAGAATAATCTGAAAAATATAGATGTAAAAATACCTCTGTCTGTATTCACATGTATAACCGGCGTTTCAGGCTCGGGTAAGAGCAGCCTTATCAATTCTATCTTGCACAAGGGCTTGTCTAGGAAATTGTATAAATCAAAGGTGAGGCCGGGAGAACATGATTCCATAGAGGGAATTGAACAATTAGATAAAGTCGTAGAGATAAATCAATCTCCAATCGGTCGAACTCCGAGGTCAAATCCTGCGACATATACCAAGGTATTTGATCATATAAGAGATATATTTGCCATGACAACCGATGCAAAGATGAGGGGCTATAAAAAAGGTAGATTCAGTTTCAATGTTAAGGGCGGTAGATGCGAGACTTGCAAGGGCGATGGAACGATAAAGGTAGAGATGCATTTCCTACCTGATGTTTATGTTCCTTGCGAGGTATGTAAAGGAAAAAGATATAATAGAGAGACATTGGAAGTGAAGTATAAGGGCAAGAATATTTCTGATGTCTTAAATATGACTATAGAAGAAGCGGCAAAATTTTTTGAAAATATACCCTCCATTGCTAAGAAACTTAATACTCTTTTAGATGTGGGATTGGGATATTTAAAGCTTGGACAATCATCTACACAACTTTCAGGAGGAGAAGCGCAGAGGGTTAAGCTTGCATCTGAGCTCAGCAAGAGAGCTACAGGAAAGACGATATATATTCTTGATGAGCCGACTACGGGTCTGCATACGGCAGATATTCATAAATTGATAAAAGTCTTGGATAGACTTGCAGACGGAGGGAATACTGTCGTAGTAATAGAGCATAATCTGGACGTAATAAAGACGGCAGACCATATAATAGATCTCGGACCAGAAGGTGGAGATAAGGGCGGTCAGATAGTTTGCACCGGAACTCCTCAGGAGATTGCAGAAAATGAAAGTTCTCATACCGGAAGATTCTTAAAAGCAGAATTCAAAAGAGCGGAAGAGATTATGAAAAAAATCAATAGCAAGTCACAGGCATCATAAATCATCTTTATTCAATCATAAATTTATGATAAAATACAGATGAATAAAGCTAGTTATTACTAGAAATGGAGGTGAATGCCATGATTTTATTGTCGAAAAATGATGCATTTAGATGGCATGAAAAACTCGATTGTTATTTAAAAGGATATTTTTATCAAACTGATCTTAATCATGAAAAGATAATTGATGAGCTTTTAAAAATCGAAGATCAAGATGGATTTGCCAAGTATTTGAAAAGTCTCAATGGTGAGTTTTCTATGCTGAGAGAGACAGATGATTTCATCATAGCGGCGGTTGACTTTACAAGATCATTCCCAATATTCTACACCACCGGCGACAGTCCTATAGTTTCCGATACGCCGGAGGGAATACTGCGGATTGTAAAAGAACCTCAAGTAGATGAATTGGCTGTAAGAGAAATTAGAATCTCCGGTACTACTTTTGGAAATAGAACATTATTTAAAGATATAAAAACTCTCGGATGCGGCGAGATGCTTTTTTTTGATAAGCAAAAGGGAGAATTGAGGATAAGGGAATATATGGACTTTGACAGGGAGCCATTTTCACAGGACTCTGTTTCAGAATTATTAGACGAAATGAACCAAATATACTCAAATGCTGTGAAGAAGAGCCTACTTCCTTTGAAGGACAGGACTGTAGTCGTCCCGCTGACATCTGAATGGTGGCCCAGAATCTTGGTAGATAAGATAAAGGAATTGGGTTTAAAAAATGTCATCTGCTATTCATATGGCGGTAGGAATAATCCGGATTGCCAGAAAGCGAGGGAGATAGCTGAGTATTACGGATATCCTTGGTATTATGTCGAATATGAAGCATTTGAATGGTTTAAATGGTTTACCGGAAAAGACTACCAAAGATATAAAAAATATTCCTCTCAATATGTATCGGTTCCTAATATAAGCGAATACCTTGCGGTCAAATCTCTAACGGAAAAGAGGATTGTACCAGAGGATTCAGTATTCATAAATGTTTGCTTTACAGGAGTATTGAGGGGAGATCTACTACCCAAAATATTTTTAGACGATAAGAATATAAAAGACGATGTCTTAGCATATGAGATAATGAGAGAGATTGGCTCGAATATAAAATGGAATAGAAAAGACAGCATGCTTCTAGACGATTATCTGGAGGATATCTTCAGCAGACATCTCAATACAGCTGAATTTGATGCAAAATCGCCTCTTTGGAAATTTAAATACTCCTATTGGAAGGAGAGAGTAGGTAAGCATTTGTCTAATTCGAGAAGAGTTTACGAGATATATGGATATGTTTGGAGAAATATACAGCTCGATAAAGAAATAGTGGATTTTTGGTCGAAGGTACCGAATGATATAAGATATATGTCCATGCTTCAAAAAGAATATGATGCAAAATTTAATCCCGAGCTAACAGAGAGGCTGGGTTTAAACAGAGATCTCAAAAAGAATTCCGTAAAATTAAATGCGGGAGATAAATTTAGATTGAGATTTCCAAAACTATATAGAAAACTGGTATTTTCCAGAAAGTCAAAATCTCTCGTCAATGCTTATGACCATGATCCGATGCTTTGGTATAATATTATCAGCAGGAGAGAATTCACCAGATTCAGAGAAAGTATTGCTAATATAATTGGAGTCGAATCGATAAAATACCTTAGAGATTTTTGTAAGGAATATGAATGTCATCTATAATTTAGGAGGGCTAAATTGAAAAAAATTATACTCGTATTAGCTGACGGATTTGAAGAAATAGAAGCTATTTCTTCAGCGGATATCTTGAGAAGAGCTGATATTGATTTAAAAACAGTATCCATAAATGAAGATTTGTCTGTCAAAGGAGCTCATGATATCGAATTAAAAGCGGATTTAAATTTAAAAAAACTTAAATCCGGTGAATATGACGGTGTGATTATACCGGGTGGAATGGATGGAGTACAGAACTTGCTCGCTTCAGAACCTGTCATAGAGATTGTTAGAGATTTTTATGAAGGCGGGAAAATGGTAGCGGCAATTTGTGCCGGTCCAATGGTTTTAGAAAAAGCGGGGATTTTAAAAGGCAAATCGGCTATATGTTATCCTGGGCTAGAAGATGAGATTTCATCTGCTGAAATAAAGTCCGACGATGTAGTGCTAGATGGTAATTTAATCACATCAAAAGGGCCTTCTACAGCAATATCATTCGCTGTAGAAATAGTAGGGTATTTAAATGGCGATAAATCTAAAATGGCATTAAAAAAAGATCTGCTAATTGAAAAATGATAGATAAAACATTTAACGAAAAAGGATTTTCTTGGGTAAATCTAAATAATTTAAAATACAAGGGATTTATATCTAAAAACTTAAAAGATTTAAATAAAGTTGAGATGGATATTTACAGCAAATTGATGGGAACAGATATCCCGTCAATTGAAATCCTTGGAGAAATAAGCAAAGAAAGTAATTTAAGCGAATTAAAAAAGCTTGTAAATAAAATAAATGGCCAATTTGTGATTATAAGAGAAGATGATGATATATTATTTGCAGCAGTGGATAATATCAGATCCATGCCTTTATTTTACAAGATTGAAGATGGCAAGCTGAAAATAAGCGATATAATTTACAGTATCATGGGAGAAAAATCAGAAAGAGATGATATTGCTGCAAAAGAATTTATTTCTTCAGGGATGACTTGGTCTAATAGGACTTTGGATTCAGATATAAAAGCTCTGTCAGCAGGGGAGTTTATATTCCTCGATAAAAATTCGGGGGATTTTATTCACGATAAATATATGAGATTTTCTTATAAAAAGGGATATGATAATTCTTTGAAAAGCTCTAAAGACAGGATAAGAAATGCTTATTCAATCGCCGTAAAAGACTTGGCTAAATTTGCTGACGGGAATACTATAATGTTGCCTTTATCGGCAGGACAAGATTCGAGAATTGTAGCATATCAATTAAAAGAATTCGGATATGAAAATGTAATATGTTATTCTTATGGAATTAGAGGAAATCATGAATCTGAAATATCTAAAAAAATAGCCGAGTTTTTAGGGTATAAGTGGTTATTTGCCCCATACGATGACATAGACTGGAAAGAATGGTATAATTCAAGTGAATACAGAGATTTTTCGCATTATTCTTCAAATCTCGTCTCAACACCACATTTTCAGGATTATCATGCAGTAAAATACTTTAAATTAAATAATCTGATTCCCGACAATGCAGTTTTTGCACCGGGACATTCGGGTGATTTCATACATGGAGATCATATTCCAAAAGCTTTTATAAAAGCGTCGAGATTAGAATTGGATTATATCTCAAAAGAACTATTAAAGGAGATTGCAAATAATAGATGGTATAGTTCAAATGAATTAAGTGAATTATTGCCTGATATAAAGAAAGTGATAGGCCCTAAGCCCAATCCTGATAGAGATGATATGATTGAATACTATGAGTATTTTGACTGGATTGAAAGGCAGAGCAAGCAGATTGCAAATGCGGTTAGGGTATATGAGTTTTTTGGCTATAAATGGTATATGATGCTTTGGAATAGAGTTGTATTTGAAGCTTGGTCGACTATCGAACCAGAGCTGCGTTATCATAGAAACTTGCATTATAAAATAGTTGAAGAAGATCAAAGAGATTTAAGAAGATTTATTTGTGACGAAAGCAAAGGGAATCCGGACGGTGGTATCAAAAATAATATAAAAGATATGGCGAGGAGGATTATGCCCGGCGTTTTCAAGAGATTGGTTTTCAATAGGGATAATAAGAATTTGATTTCAGGTTATGACAGCCATCATCTGAATTGGAATAAAATTAAATCTAGAGATGAATTTATGAAGATCGCATCTTCCTGTTCAAATATAAATGGGATAGTTGCGACAGATATATTAAATAATTTTGATGAAGAATATAATTGGGATTGAGCGGAGGTGCTTTAGTGGGAGAGTTTAGATTGAGATTTGCGCCTAGTCCAACAGGTTACTTACATATTGGAGGGCTTAGGACGGCATTATATAATTTTTTATTTGCGAGAGCGAATGATGGAAAATTTATTTTGAGAATTGAAGATACTGACAGGACGAGATTTGTCGAAGGAGCTATTGAAAGTCTTATTAATTCCCTTAAATGGGCGGGCATAGATTATGATGAAGGAGTTTTTTTAGATGATTCCGGAAATATAATTGAAAAGGGAGATTATGGCCCATATATCCAGTCAGAAAGACAGGAGAAGGGAATTTATGGGGAATATGTAGACAAATTGCTTGAATCAGGTCATGCCTACCATTGTTTTTGCTCCAAAGACAGATTGGATCATCTTAGAGAGCATCAAAAAGCAGACGGATTAATACCGAGATATGACGGGCTATGCAAATCGGTAAGTCTTGAAGAGGCGAGAAAAAGAGTAGCTGATGGAGAAGAATATGTAATAAGATTAAAATTGCCGACAAATACAGATATAGTAGTGAATGATTTGGTCAAGGGGAAAATAGTAATAAATACTTCTGATATGGACGATCAGGTTTTAATAAAATCAGATGGGTTTCCAACATATCATTTCGCAGTAGTAGTCGATGACCATCTAATGGGAATCACTCATATTGTCAGGGGAGACGAATGGCTTCCTTCGACGCCGAAGCATGTCTATCTATATGAGGCATTTGGCTGGGAAGCGCCTGTATTTGTACATCTGCCTACAGTTTTAAATAAAGAGAGAAAGAAATTGTCAAAGAGAAATGACGATGTATCTGTAGACGACTTTATCGAGCAGGGATATTTGAATGAAGGCCTTGTAAATTATTTAGCTCTAGTCGGTTGGTCTCCTGAGGGTAATGAGGAGATACTCGATATGGAAAATCTCATAAAAGAATTTAGCTTTGAAAGAGTTTCTAAGACTGGTGGAATCTTCGATAGAGATAAATTAAATTGGGTTAATTCCCATTATATAAAAAATCTTGACGACGAGAGGCTGGGAGAATATCTAAAGCCCTATCTAATTAAAGATAATTTAATAGATGATAATTATCCTTCAGAGAAATTAAATCTTTTAGCGTCTACATTTAAAGACAGTTTGGACAGATTTATGGACATAAGCGAACAATCGAGATTTTTATTTGAAGATGAAGTTGAAATAACTGAAGAAGATGCGAAAGAGTATGTATCAAAAGATCATGTATCCGAACTGGCTGAGGCATTTAAAGAGGAATTGAATTCTGTAGAAGAAGTCGACTCGGAATTTGCTAAAAAAGTCATGAAGAATATACAGAAAAAGACGGGTATTAAAGGGAAAAATTTATTTATGCCTGTCAGAGCTATGTTGACTGGAATGGTTCATGGTCCTGAGCTGGTCAATGTGATTGAGCTTCTCGGAAAGGAGAAAATATTAAAGCGTTTGGACAGCTTTATAAAATAATATGTGAATAATAATTGATATGATAAGTTCAGTTTGGGCTAAGATTAAAAAATGGATTGACGAGAATAAAAAGTAATCGCCTGATAAGGCGATTTTCTTTAAATGGAGGAAGATATGAAAATATATAATACGCTTACCAGAAAAAAAGAAGAATTTAAGCCGATTGTCGAAAATGAGGCGAAGATATATGTCTGTGGTCCGACGGTTTACAATTATATTCATATAGGGAATGCAAGGCCGATAGTCGTATTTGACACTTTGCGTAGATATCTATTATACAAGGGTTTTGACGTTAAATTTGTATCTAATTTTACCGATATCGACGATAAAATTATAAATAAAGCAAAAGACGAGGGAATACCGTTTAGGGAAATTACGGAAAAATATATAGATGCATATCTTGAAGACTGTAGAGGACTCAATATTTTTGAGGAGCATACAATTCATCCAAAGGCGACAGAGTATATCAAAAATATGGTCGACTTTATTAGCGGACTAGAGAAAGAGGGAGCTGCATATAATGTCAATGGCAATGTTTATTTTGATATATCAAAGGCAAATGATTATGGGATTTTATCCAAAAAGAATATTGACGATTTAATAGCCGGAGCGAGAATTGAAAAGGGTGAAGAAAAGAAGAACCCTCTCGATTTTGCATTATGGAAAAAGAAAAAAGAAGAATCTGAGCCGGCATGGCCCAGCCCATGGGGCGAAGGCAGGCCGGGATGGCATATTGAATGTTCGGTAATGGCGAGATCTATACTCGGCGATACCATTGATATCCATGCTGGTGGAGAAGATCTTCAGTTTCCTCATCATGAAAACGAGATTGCACAATCTGAAACATTGACGGGAAAAAGATTTGCCAATTACTGGATGCATAATGGTATGATAAATGTCGAAAATAGAAAGATGAGCAAGTCATTAGACAATTTCTTTCTAGTTAGAGATATTGCCAAAGAATACGATAGAGAAATAATAAGACTATGGCTGATTTCAGCACATTATAGAAATCCTATAAATTTCAGCAAAGAAGTAATGGAACAAACCAAAAATGCTCTCGAGAGAATGTATAATGCAAAAGAGAAGCTTGAGAGATTGAAGGAAACTGCAAGAGAAGAGGGAGAATATGATCAAAATCTTATAGATTCTGTACAGAAATCTAAGGAAGATTTTGAAAAGGCAATGGAGGACGACCTAAATACAGCAGATGCAATAGCTGCATTATTTGATATAGTCAGATTGATAAATACCTCTATCGACGAAAATAGCTCTAAGAATATGGTTGATGAAGTGTATTCTGTATTTATGGAACTTGCAGATATAATGGGACTACTATTTAGAAGTGAAGATTCAGATTCATTGGACAATAGGGTAGAAGAATTGATAGCGGAAAGAAATGAAGCGAGAAAAAATAAAGATTATCAGAGAGCCGATGAAATTAGGGATATTTTAAAAGCTGAGGGAATCGAATTAAAAGACACTCCGACCGGAGTCGTCTGGAAGAAAGTTGATTAGGTGATTTTGTGAGTGATTATATATGCGGCAGAAATGCCGTAATGGAAATTCTTAAGACAGACAAAGAAATAGACAAGATATTCATACAAAAAGGCGATTTAAAAGGTTCGATTCATCCCATAATAGCAAAAGCGAGAGATAAGGGAATAATCATAACGGAGGTCGACAAGAGAAAGCTCGACGATATCTCGGAAAACAATCCTCATCAGGGTGTAGCTGCTCTTGTCAGTTCATATAGATTTTACGATGTCGAGGATATCTTAAATTATGCTAGAAGTAAAAATGATACTGTAAAAATAATTATATTGGATGAGATAGAAGATCCTCATAATATGGGAGCAATTATTAGGACGGCGGAAGCAGCAGGTTTTCATGGCATTATAATACCAAAGAGAAGATCAGCTGGGATTACGCAAACAGTTCACAAAGCATCTGCGGGAGCGACTGCTCATATTAAAATCTCCAGAGTTACGAATATTGCTCAGACAATATCCAAGCTTAAAGAAGAAAATATCTGGGTATATGGCGCTGATGGATCATCTGAAACCCTTTATACAGAGGCTGACCTCAAGGGAAATATCTGTTTAGTTATTGGAAATGAGGGAAAGGGCTTATCTCATCTAGTCAAGAAGAGATGCGATATGCTAATAAAGCTGCCTATGAATGGGAAGGTTGAATCTTTGAATGCATCGAATGCAGCTGCAATTTTGATATATGAGGTCCTGAGACAAAATGCGTAGAAAAAAAGTCTATCTCATAGTCGACGGATACAATATAATAAATAATTGGCCAAATCTCAAAAGGCAGATGAGTATAAGTTTAGAGAGTGCGAGATTGAGATTGATGGATATTATGGCTGAATACGCAAAGATGAGCGATGAAAAAGTAATAGTCGTTTTTGACGCTCATCAAGTTAAAGGATCGGTTAGAAAGTTTGAAAAGTATAAGGGAATAGAAGTAGTTTACACAAAAGAACTTGAAACGGCCGACCAATATATCGAGAGGAGACTCGACCTGATTGGTAGGCGAGAATTAGTTAAAGTAGCCACATCCGACTCGATGATACAGAGGATAATTTTGGGTAGAGGCGGAATTAGGATATCTGCATCAGAATTGAAGCATATAGTTTATTCAGAAAAATCTAAGACAAAGAGAATCGAGAGTAGAATGAGAAAAATCAAAGATAGAAATCTCGTCTGTATGGAAGATAAAAATTTAAAGACCTTAAATACATTGATGGAAATGATCGAGAAAGAAGATAGAAGAAAAAAGCGGTGACCCTAAAATTGATGGAGGATTTATGAGCGAGTATATTTTAGCATTGGACCAGGGAACTACGAGTTCAAGAGCGATAATATTCGATAATAATGCCGATATAATCGGTATTTCCCAAAAAGAATTCAGCCAGATCTATCCACATTCAGGCTGGGTGGAGCATGATCCTATGGAGATTTGGGGTTCGCAAAGCGGAGTTTCAAGAGAAGTTCTCGAGATGTCCGGTATAAGGCCGAATCAGATCGCTGCAATCGGAATCACAAATCAAAGAGAGACTACCATTATTTGGAATAAACTTACGGGAAAACCTATATATAATGCAATTGTATGGCAATGTAGAAGGACGGCCGATATATGTGAATATTTAAAAAAAGAAGGCTGGACAGAAAAAATAAAGCATAAGACCGGCTTAGTGATAGACGCATATTTTTCGGCCACTAAAATAAAATGGATTCTCGATAATGTCGAAGGAGCTAGAGAAATGGCCGACAGGGGAGAACTCCTTTTCGGAACCATAGATACATGGTTGATATGGAATCTGACTAGAGGAAAGGTCCATGTAACCGACTACAGCAATGCATCGAGAACCATGCTTTTTAATATCAGGAATCATGATTGGGATGATGATATATTAAAAGAACTTCAAATCCCCAAGTCTATGCTACCTCAAGTTAAAAGTTCAAGTGAGATTTACGGATTCACAGATAAATTTACATTCGGAGGTGCACAGATACCGATTTCGGGAATAGCGGGTGATCAACAAGCCGCACTTTTCGGGCAGACATGTTTTGAAAAAGGGATGGCTAAAAACACATATGGCACCGGATGCTTTATGCTCATGAATACAGGAGATAAAATAATCGAATCAAAAAACGGGCTTTTAACCACGATCGCTTGGAAGCTCGACGGCGAAGTCACATATGCCCTTGAAGGAAGTGTATTTGTCGCAGGAGCGGCGATACAGTGGCTGAGAGACGAGCTTAAATTAGTTTACGATGCGCCGCAATCAGAATACTATGCAAATCTCGTTGACGATACAGACGGAGTCTATATGGTACCGGCATTTACGGGATTGGGAGCGCCTTATTGGGATATGTATGCAAGAGGTGCGATACTTGGATTGACGAGGGGAACCAAAAGAGAACATCTAGTCAGAGCTACATTGGAGTCATTGGCTTATCAAGTAAAAGATATACTGGAAGCGATGCAAGAGGATTCAGAAATATCTTTAAGAGAACTGATGGTCGATGGTGGAGCTGCTGCAAATAATTTTTTGATGCAATTTCAATCCGATATTCTAGATGTTCCGGTATTGAGACCCAAGGTATTGGAGACGACGGCATTAGGAGCAGCTTATTTAGCAGGCCTTGCGGTAAATTTTTGGAAAGACAAAAAAGAAATCAAGGACAAAAATGAGATAGATAAAATATTCAGATCCAATATGGGTGAAGAAATTAGAAATAAAAAATATAAGGGATGGCGAAAAGCCGTCAAAAGAGCAATGGACTGGGAAGAATAATTTTATTATTCTATAGAAAGTCATCATTTGTATATACATGATAAATATGATAAAGTAAACTTAGAAGTAAAAAAATCGATGAGGAGGGTCGTTATGAAGAAAAAGTCATTCTTAGATGTATTTGATAAGAATAAAAAGTTAAAATATAAAATAAAAAAAGCAATTAAAGATTTAAGCGATAGTATTCTCGATGACGACGACTCTAACTCTGAAAGCGGATATAGCTTTTTCAATATAACGGGTTCCAGTCAAAGCATTAGAAAGAGCAGGAGAAGAAAAAAATAATATTAAATGGCAAAAAATAAAGCAATGAGTAAGCTCATTGCTTTATTTTTTTAAAATCTTTTATTATAGAATTATGAGATCAAATCTCAAACTATTATGCACTTCTGTACTTTGAAACCCTAGCATAATTGGCAGAATAAAAATAAGCAAGGCCAATAATGGCTCCACCAACTATATTCCCTAAAGTAACGGGAATCAAATTTGAAAGCATGGCCGCAAAACTAATATTTGCTCCTGATAAAAGAGCCGTAGGAAAATAGAACATATTTGCGACACAGTGTTCAAATCCTAGAATAACAAATATTGAAACTGGGATTGAAGCGGATAAAATCTTACTGGTCGTAGTATCCGACGCAGAAGCTATCCAAATGCTGAGACATACGAGTATATTACAGCCTACCCCTCTCAGAAAAGCTGTATAAAAGTCTAAACTTGCTTTTTGCTCCGCGAGATGAACTAAATAGGAAGAAACTTGATCAAAAAATATATCGCTACGAGAAACGAGTAAGGAAAACAAAACTGCTCCTATAAAATTAAAAAACCAAACGATTAGCCAATTCTTAATTATTTCCGATAATTTCACTTTTCCTGCAACAAATGGCATTACTAATAGAATATTTCCTGTGAATAAACTAGCTCCGCCAATAACTACCAAGATAATTCCGATACAAAAAACCAAAGCACTCAATATTTTTGCGCTACCTGCATTTATATCAACTGTTAAAGTATAAATAACTGCCGAGGCTGCGGCCCCTATACTTATATACAAACCGGCTAAAATAGAATAAATTATTAATTGATTAGTAGAAAAAGATACTTTTTCTATTCCACTTTTAACTTGTCTTTCAACCAACAGATCTAAACTTGAATATTGATCTGTCATATACTCACCTCCTAAAATAGATACTCTTTATGAGAATATTTTACCACAAATAGTCTATTCTTTCAATTAGATACTTATAGAGTTAACATTTAATATTATTTAACGATATGTTATGGTACAATACATATTATTATTTAATAATAATAAAGAAAGTAGATAACCAGCCACTCTAACACTATTCGTATAAAAAAATATAAGCTATTTAATTGCAAATAATCGAGAGATACAACTCTAATTAACGAATCTATATTGAATAATAGAATGATATATTTAGATATTAAAAATTGCAATATAAAGATTTTATGAATTATTACTATCGATTTAAATTTATGAAATAAAAAAGTTCTAATATTTTCAAATAATCTATTTTTTCAATATATAATTCTTTCTATTTGGTAAATCTTAGATTAGATTATTATATTAAGCTTATAATATCATTAAATTCGCATGTCGCTGGCTGGATAAGTTGAACAGAAATTAAAGTAGCGACTATAAACTGTGGGGAATAATACTAAAATATTATGAATATTAAAGAATATCTTGATGAGAAAGAATAATAAAAAATAAATTAATGATAAATCTAATTTTACTGGAGTATTAAAGTTATTAAAAAAGGAGAGAATAATAAATTTGATTCACTGCTATCTTTCCATTGAGAGATATATCTAGCTTAGATATATCTGACATACCGGTTTAATCTGCCATTACTGGTCTTATTTGTCGGCTTGAGGACTTTATTCATGCAATAAAGCAAAAATATAATAATTGACGAAATGAGTTTAATATCTTATATTCATCGATAGGAATTCTTATTTCACGAAAATCAATCTTAAAATAGGGCTTTTTTTAATAGAAGCCCTATTTTAGTTTATTCTATATCCTATCTAATTTTATTTTTCTAGTTCTTTTCTTCTTTCCTGCATCAACTGTTCAAGTTCTATTAAATCTTCCTTGTTGGCATGGTCCTTATAAAATTTCTAGCACTTGACCTGTATCTAATATATCTGGCTTTTTCAGGATTTTTCTTTTCCCATGCCCTACTAGCTTTAACTTATGATTCAGCTGTTTTCTTATCCGTCAATTTCTCATCACCTTTTGATTAATAGTATTAATCCAACGATAAGTCTTAGAATACTTAAAATAAGTTTAGATATATTTTTCATATTGACTTATGGATAGACTCGGATATAATCTAAATAGGATTGGGAGGTTGTACCTCCCGCACCTATCTATTTTTGCAGTATCATTTTGATTACTGCGATTAGTGTCCCTATTTCTAGGGCTAGCTCCGTAAGTCTTCTAATTGTTTTACGGAGCTTTTTTATTTCTTTTTTAAAGTCTTCCATTTTTCTCACATTATTTTCTATACATTATAATATATATTATAATGTATCGCTGATTTTATAAGAAATCAACTGGACATTAAAAAATCAACTATATTTTATAGTTTTACAGAATATGTGGCCGATTAAAAGTATATAATCTGAATAGACTGATTCTATCAATATTTAGAGTCGGTCTATTTTGTATAAGCGTTAACATAATTGTGGCTAATATATAAGTAGAAAATATTAAAAATGTGATTCCAGTTTGATGCCAGTTTTATGCCACTTGACTGAATTGTCCCAAATTATGAGCTATATTTTATAAAAACACAAAAAACAAAAAAGGCTATATTCTTTGGAATATAGCCTTTTATCATGGAGCCCACTGCCGGAATCGAACCGGCGACCTCATCCTTACCATGGATGCGCTCTACCTACTGAGCTAAGAGGGCAAATCGGTTAAATCAAATAATATTCTACAATGTATTTCTCTTTCTGTCAAATGAATTTAAATAATTAATATTTATTCTTTTTAAAGGTGGAAAGTATTGAAAATAGCTAATATAAATGATATAATCAATTTATTCAAAGCAAAGAAATGAAATAAGAGGAGGATAAAATGTCAAAACAAAAATTTGAAAGAACCAAACCGCATGTTAATATAGGAACCATAGGTCACGTAGACCACGGTAAAACTACATTGACAGCAGCAATAACTTATGTATTGAACAAGAGATTCGGAACAGGAGAATTCGTAGACTATGCACATATAGACAAAGCACCTGAAGAGAGAGAAAGAGGAATCACGATCTCAACTTCACACGTAGAGTACGAAACAGCAGATAGACATTATGCGCATGTCGACTGTCCTGGTCACGCCGACTATGTAAAAAATATGATCACCGGAGCAGCACAAATGGACGGAGCAATCCTAGTAGTAAGTGCAGCAGACGGACCGATGCCTCAAACAAGAGAGCATATCCTATTAGCAAGACAGGTAGGAGTACCTAAGATAGCAGTATTCTTAAACAAAGAAGACCAAGTAGACGATCCTGAATTGATCGAACTAGTTGAAATGGAAGTAAGAGATCTACTATCAGAATACGACTATGAAGGAGACGACACGCCAATCGTAGTAGGATCAGCATTAAAAGCATTAGAAGATCCAGACGGAGAGTGGGGAGACAAAGTCGTAAAACTAATGGAAGAAATCGACGTATTCATCCCACAACCTGAAAGACAAACAGATTTACCATTCCTAATGCCTGTAGAAGACGTATTCTCAATCACAGGAAGAGGAACAGTTGCAACAGGAAGAGTAGAGAGAGGAACGATCAAAGTTGGCGATACAGTTGAGATCGTTGGATTAGCAGAAAAAGCAAGACAAGTAGTCGTAACAGGAGTAGAGATGTTTAGAAAACTCTTAGACCAAGCAGAAGCTGGAGATAATGTAGGCTTACTACTAAGAGGAGTTCAAAGAGACGAAATCCAAAGAGGACAAGTACTTGCAAAGCCTGGATCAATCAATCCACATACAAAATTCGAAGCTGAAGTATATGTATTGACAAAAGATGAGGGTGGAAGACATACACCATTCTTCTCAGGATACAGACCACAATTCTATTTCAGAACTACAGATGTAACAGGAAATATCGAATTAGAAGAAGGCGTAGAAATGGTAGTGCCTGGTGACAATGCTAAATTCACCATCGAGTTAATTACACCGATAGCAATCGAAGAAGGACTTAGATTTGCGATCAGAGAAGGTGGAAGAACAGTTGGAGCCGGAGTTGTTACTAAGGTTTTAGCTTAATATTCAATTTATGCACCTAGATGAATTTCATCTAGGTGTTTTTATATTCCTGATATGGATTGATGACGATTTTAATGGTATACTATATAAAAGTATTTGGAGGTAATTATGATTTCAAAAAAGATGTCGACATATTTAGCAGGTAATTCAATGATTAGGGCGATGTTTGAAGAGGGTAAAAAGCTTAAAGAGATATACGGAGAAGATAATGTATTCGACTTTAGTTTAGGCAATCCGAATATCCCGGCTCCTGATGAGGTAAATAAAGCGATAATAGATATAGTTCAGAACGAAGATCCCGTAAAGCTTCACGGTTATATGTCTAATCAAGGACATGAAGATGTCAGGGAGATTATTTCTGATTCCATAAATGAAAAATACGGTACAAATTTTAGTGCTGATAATTTGATAATGACTGCGGGAGCAGCCAGTGGATTAAATATAATATTGAAGACGATATTGGATCCCGGCGATGAGGTAATAGTATTTTCACCATATTTTTTAGAATATGGTTCATATGTAAAAAATTATGATGGAATTTTAGTCGAGGTAGATTGCAATTGCGACGACTTTTTACCCGATGCTGAATCTCTGGAGAAAGCCATAACAGATAAGACAAAGGCTATTATAATAAATTCTCCTCATAATCCAACCGGAGTTGTATATCCTGAAAAGACAATTGAGGAAATTGCCGAAGTACTTGATAAAAAGCAAAGAGAATTGGGCAAGTCGATTTATTTAATATCTGATGAACCTTATAGGGAATTAGTATATGACGATATCGATGTGGTCTATATTTCGAAATACTATTCTAATAGTATAATAGTATATTCTTATAGCAAATCTCTTTCTCTTGCAGGAGAGAGAATCGGCTATCTAGTTATTCCCGACGAGGCAGATGGCTCTAAAGATATTATTGCAGCTGCGACCATTGCTAATAGGATACTTGGATTTGTAAACGCACCTTCATTATTTCAGAAAGTAATCGCAAGATGTGTAGATGCGAATGTAGATATAGAATTTTATGACAAAAATAGAAAATTACTCTATAATGGATTAAAAGAAGCGGGATTGGAATGTATCTTTCCCGAAGGCGCTTTTTATTTATTTGTGAAATCTCCTATGAAGGATGAGATGGAATTTATAGAAATTGCTAAGAAATACAATATATTGATGGTTCCTGGATCGGCATTCTCATGCCCTGGATATCTGAGGCTTGCCTATTGCATATCTACAAAATCCATAGAGAATTCAATACCTGCATTTAAGAAATTGATGAATGAAGTTAATAATATTTAAATTAATGGCGGCCTGATATAAAGGTCGCTTTTAAATTAATCATAAACTGTAGGTAAACTGAAAGGTTTATCTTTTTTTTAATGGTATAATAGAATTAGATTAATATTCGGGAGGCCATGGTGATGAAAAAAAAGATTTCTTCAATTATTATATTTATAATGATAATAACTAGCCATAGCTATGCCGTTAATTCAACGCAAAAGGAAAAAGAGATCAAAGAATTTGCGATTCTTTTTTTGAAAGATGCATTTAATCCAAGAGAAGGATTTAATTATAAAGATATATCTGAGAAATATTTAAAAGAAGATAATTTCTTATTTAATAAAGAGATGTATATCAGAGCCTTATTTTCAGAATCTGAATTGAAAAGCGATGAATTATCGGATATAGAAGTCACGAATTATAATTTTAGAATCAAGAATATATCTGTTCATAGAATAGATGGGAAATATTATAAAGTAATCGTCGATGAAGTTGACAGATCATATCGATTTAATATCAAATCAAATGAAGAAATCAATAGATCAGTAATCCATACTGTCGAGCTGCTAGTTATGGATGAGGATGGAAAATACTATATAATGGATATATTTTCTGATGATACTATGAGTAATATATTTTTTAAGGACTTTGAATCAAGGGATGATGGGATTATAGCTTATACATTGGGAATGAAGAGAGAAGATATAAATTATTTCGACCTTTTCACTATCCAGATGAGTAGATTAAATGAAGTCAGCAAATATAAAAAATACGATATAAATAATAGGGATCTTGATAAAATAAAAGACTTTGAAGACGATGAATTAAAAGAACTAGCCATAGCTTTCTTAAAAGATATATACAGCCCGCATATCGATTTGAGCTACGAAGAATTAGAGGGGCAATATCTATACAAAGATAATTTTTTATTTAATAGAGAAGTATCTCTGCAAAACAAGGCCGTTAAAGCAAAATTAAAATCTTACTCAAAAGAAGAATTGGATATCGAGAATCCCGAATTTGAGTTCGGAGAATTTACTATACAAAGAAATGATGATTATTATAGAGTTGATATCGATAAATTCAATATAATTTATAAATGTAAAAAAGGCGGTAAAAATAGTAAAGATAAATCGATAAGATATAAGGCGTCTGTGAAATTAAAAAACATCGATAATATTCTCTATATAGTAGATTTAATAGCTGATGACGAGATTAGCTGTAAATTGCACAAAAGATATGAAGATGAATCTAGAAATAGAATTCCATATATAGATAATTCCGAATCATATAATGTCCAATATGCAATTCTTCCGTATTATCAGATTCAGAATATAAAAGAAATAGAAAAAGAAGTATTGGGAGAAGAAACGAGAGAGCTGGGATATAAAGAAATCGATGAGCTAGAAATTCTTTCATTAAAATGGAATTACAGATATCGCAATATAATAAATTATTTTTTGACTGAGTATTTTATTCTCGAAATGAGATGAAATCAGATTTTAATCTGTCAATTATAGAAATAATTACTAAGAAAATGAGATCAACTTTAATAATTGCTAAATACAATAAATAAAATGAATATAAAAATATCTATGGAGTTTAATTTTAAATAGATTTAAATAAAGATCTTAAACAGCAAATCTAAATGATTTGCTGTTTTTAATTTGATTTGTTGAATCAGATACAAATATGATTTAGATATTAATTTATGAATATTTTAATCAGGGATTAGAAATATAATAGTTTAATTATTAAGACGATTGATAAATAGATGTGATTTTAAATTTTAATATGGATTTTCTTGACATTATTTATATAGGGGAATATAATAAAAACAATACAGTGTATTGTTTTTATTAGGAGGTATCATGAAGATAAGCAAGCATGAGGCTAGGGATTATATCATAGCGATAGCAAAGAATCTTTTTATGGAAAAAGGATATTTGGATACTTCTTTTAGGGATATAGCAAAGGCGGGAGATCTTACTCTCGGAAGGATATATGTATATTTTAAAAAGAAAGAGGATCTATTTATCGCAGTCATAAATCCGATACTGGAACAAATGGAATCTATGAATCTAAAAATGGGTATGCAAAGAGACGATGAATTGATAGAGAATTTATTTAATAGAGAGTCTGCACTTTCCAGCTTGAAAGCTCAAGTTAATTTAATGAAAAAGTATAGAAATGAATTAAATCTGATTTTATTTAAATCAGATGGATTTTATGCTTTTGACTTCAGAAAGATGATAATAGAGTCGTATATTCACAATATGAATTATATGATGAATTTGCTTAAAGAAAAAGAGATGACAAAAGTTGAATTATCTGAAAGCTTTGGTTACAGCATTGGAAGTCTATATATATCTATATTTGAGATTGTGGCAAAAGGTGAATTAAATGAAATTGAAATCGGCCAGTATTTAGAGCAGATTATCAGCTTTATCTACCATGGGAATATGGGAGTTTTTGGAAAATTAGAGGAGAATGAGAAATGAAATTAGGTCATCTGCAGTATAAGGTTGAAGACTTGCACAGAGGAGTAGAGCAATTTAGAGATTTGGGATTTACAGTTGAATACGGTTCTGGAGAGGACAAATCTTTTAATGCTATAATTTGGTTTGAAGATGGACCTTTTCTAGAGCTTTTTTCTGATGACTATCTCAAGAGTTTTAAGATGAAATTAATGATGAGATTAGCTGGAATGATTGGAAGAAAGGGCTTAGTAGAGAGATTTAAATACTATCAAACCCTACCGCTGGGATTTTGTGATCTATGCCTTGAATCAAAAGAAGATAATCTCGACAAAGAGAATGAAATAATAAGAGATTATTTTGATTTTGACAAATTAAAGGGTCGTAGAAAGACGGCATCAGGAGATAAATTAAAATGGGATTTGTCGATTCCGAGAGATATTAAATTTCCATTTTTGATGTCCGCATATAATATACCTCAAAAACCCAATAAGATAAATCATAGCAATGGAGCCAAGGGCTTCACAAAAGTTAGAGTAAAATCCAGACCGGAATTTTTTAAGCTTTTAAATATATTGGTTGATGATGATATATTGACGATTGACGAAGATTTAAATACG